>JAGOGO010000046.1 GCA_017996625.1 Deltaproteobacteria bacterium
TTCCGAGCAATCCAATGTAAGGTGCATTGCTGCCGATGGTAGCGATCAGATGCAGCTTCCTGGTCACCTCCAGCTCCAGTGACTTACGATCACCGTACTCCTTCAACCTGATGTGCCGGTATACCAGGTACCGCTCTACTGCTATCGCCAGAGCAACAATACTCAGGAGTATCAGGATTCCAATTATTCCCCAGTCAATTACAAGGCTAAGCCACTGCATGGGCAGGCATCGCTCCTTTCCTTTTCCTCAAGAAGTAGTCTTCAGAGCAAAGCTTAATACTAACACACTAACGAGATTCCGCAACCCTGACCGTTTCTCCGGTGCACTGAGTCGATCGGTGACAGCTCTATCCGCATCGAATCTCAGGCAGACGGATAGGATTTGCCGCATACCGGAAAGTTGAGAATCAGCAGGAAAAACGATTGGTCCCGCCGAAGGCGGAACTTCTACGATGTCGTCAAGCTTGAATTCTTTACCGCATCCAAGCCCCGCCCGCTACACAGATGGTCTGTCCGGTAATGTATTCTCCCTCATCGGAAACAAGAAAAAGTGTGGTATTGGCTACATCGTCCGGTGTTCCTTTGCGCGGATAAGGAATCATGCTGTTCATGCGCTTGATTTCGCCCGGTGGATAAAGATGGGGGATAAACTCATTATAGATGAAGCCGGGAGCGATTACATTGGCGGTGATGTAATGAGGCGCCGCTTCCATGGCCAGGCACCGGGTGAAAGCTACAACTCCGGCTTTAGCAGCGGCATAGTGGGAATGACCATGACCGAGGCCCATAAAGGCGGCGGTGGATGCAATGTTGACGATCCGGCCAAAGCGCTGGGCCATCATAATAGGAAGAACCGCCCGACAGAAATAAAAGGTGCCGGTCAGACAGGTGTCAATCACCATTGACCAAGCTTCATCGGTGATATCAACGATTTTTGCCGGTCGATTCGTGCCGGCATTATTAAAGAGGATATCGACACGGCCGTATTCATCTACGGTCTTGCTGATAACGGTCTGAACACCCTCCCTGCTGCACACGTCACACTGCAAACCGATGGCAGGAGTGCCGAATTCCTTACGGATTGCTTCAGCTACGAGCAGCGGGCGATCAGGATGAATATCGGTTACCACCACTGCAGCACCTTCCCGGGCAAATATGCGGGCGGTTGCTTGCCCGATTCCGGCTCCGGCCGCAGCAGTTAAAATAGCTACTTTTCCCTGGAGCTTCATACTCAATTCCCTTTCCTCGTGAAAAAAACCTGTAGGCACTGGAGAAGCTTACATTCGGGTGACATCTTCTCAGAAGAACACATACCACGTCAAGCCGACCTCTCCCTGGCTTTCGGCGGAGGTTTCGGTCCAGCCCAGATGAGCACCGATGGCGGTGTTGCGCGAGAGCGTGACATGCTGCGTGAGTGATACCTCGAACGGATGCTGCCACTCGCCGTATTCGAACCAGGTCTTCTTCGCCGCCAGATGAAGCTTCCACCGGGGAGTCACCTGCTTAAGAATTCCGGCTGACATCCCCATGCCCAGAGAATACCCCTGTTCCAGTCCGCCGCTAAGATCAAGCTCAGGCTCGGCAAACAGATAATACAAACCGAGCAGGTCTTGATAATAAGCCAATCCTGGTCCGCTGTTAAGAGCAAATACCGTTGATTCGTCACCATCCGACCGAAGCCGCCGGGACAGACCGGCACGCACTTTCCAGGAAAACGGCTTGAAGAATGTATCCCTCGGCGAAATAGAGACTATGTCGATTACGTCCAATTCCTGTACCACCACTTTATCCTCTTCGGGATAGACTCGCAATCGCAGATTACCGAATTCAATCTGCGTTCCCTGCCCTGACATCACTTCCGTATCGAGCAGATCGCTGAAGACCGGGCGGTACCCAAAGTCAATAAAATATCGGCCGTCGTTTACTCCTGATCCTATTGATGCACGATTGGTCCCATGAATGAGATCTGGCTGAACTGGTTGCTCAAACATGGCTGATCTATCCGCAGCTTTCCCTAACGTGCTCCGCACCCGCAGCACCTCGAGAAACCGCTCTTGGTACGATTCCTTGGAGAGGTTCCCCTTGGCCAGATTGTAACCAAGGCAATTGACGGCCAGATCCATGATTGCGGTCTTTTTATGCTGCTCGTCATCGAGTGAAAGAAGTTCCTCCGGATTGGTCTTCCCATCCGCCACGCTTAAAGCGAGCGTCTGTTCCTGCTCAGTGAGCAGTGAAAGCTGCTGCTTGATTTTCGTTGCCTTAGAAGGCCGGTACTCGACATGAGCGATCACCCCTTCTTCGTTCATTACCTTGATGGTATCGACAGGAAGCGCCCACAAAGGAAAGCGATCAGTGAGGTGGAGTGACGGGCGAGCTGCTTCAAGCAGGAAGAGCAGATTATAGGAACAATTTTCATCGAAGAAATAGTATCGGCTATGGATATCCCGCAGTTCCCACAGGTGCATCATCAGCCTCTGCACCTCGGATTCCGTCAAGTTCAACTGGTACTCCCAGATATCCCGTTGGCTGATATCACTGTACTGCTGGATTTTCTGGTAGTAGGGAAGAATCGAGTAGTACCCCTTGTACATACCGAAGAGCCCTTTGACGGCAAAAAAGAGACCGTTGGTTTCATCAGTCACTGCCGCATAATTGATGGCGTGAGAAAGAAGTTTGTTCCGGTTTTCCGTATCGATGGTAATCAAGGTATGACCGAACATGGATGCCGGACTGTTCATATGATAGGTGGGAAAAATAACCGTCGCGGATTTTGGCCTTACGCTGGCCACAACCTGATCGAATGCTTTACATCCCGATACCGGTAGCCTCGCGGGATCGATCAGGAGCCGCTCCTTGAGCCACGCAAAGCGGGCCACAAACCGGCACACCGCATCTGCTGTGTCTGAGTTCGAATCCCTGAACAGCGCAGCAATGGCAGCTTCCAGCTCAGCCTGAGGATCAGTTTTGCCGCGGGGAGAGAGAAAAAAGTCTTGATCATCGACCAGGCTGCGGACACCGATAAGACCGCGTCTGTAATGCAGCAAGGTCCACCAGTATCGGTCATTGTGAAGTTCAGCCTTACGAGCCGCTTCGATCAGGTATCTGAGATAGTCCTCTTCAGCATTACCTGAAAGCGGATGGACAAAAACAAGGCAAGCTACCATCCAAAGGAAAAGAGGTGCGAACCGGACGCCGGTACCGCACCTCTTCCAATACTGATAGAATACATCCATCATGTTCAGATCTGTTCGACAATCATCATAATCTGCGTGGATACATGCTCATGAGTAACCTGGGCTGACGGGAAAATGGTATCGAATTGAGACTGCAATGAAGTATAGAGGCTGGCGCGCTTTTCGGATGGCACTTCCATAATATCGGAAAGGCTGTCCAGCGTCTCCCCCGTACCGGCGGCAATATCGGTAGCAAGATTATCCATGTTCTCAGCAACAAAGGTATCTACCTGTTTCGCCCAGAACCGCGCCGGCTTACTGCATTCCAGGGTTCCGGAGGAGATGCCAAACGTCTGGCTACCCAGACTGCCGTTCGTTGTAGCGGCGCACACTTGCGAGGCTAGTCCGTCATTGCCTTGAAAAAGTAACGTTCCGAAACCACAGCCCACGTTGCTCTTGGGAACTGCGTAGCTCAGGCTTGCCACAGCCAATACAATGGCTAGGGCGACAACAATAGTCTTCTTCATACGGTGCTCCTTTCAATTAAATGGTTCTTGCTGTGATGCGATTCCGTCCGGTATGCCACATTTTGCATCCACGGTGAGCGTTTTACTGTACCTCACCCCCTTGAAAAGCAAGGGGCTATCACGTCGCACGATACAACACCTCAAGGTCGGAATCGCTTGTAACCGCAATGGCACTTCGGAATTTTCGGTTATAGCCGGAAATCCGATACGTGCGCCGAAGCACTCCACATCGTGTTTATGATACAAAGGGGTACCGTTAACAGTCAAGCAGAAAGTGAAGCGCTTCATGAATCGGAGAGAAAACAAAGAGATGACAAGTGGCCGTCCCTGCTTGAAGAGTGAGAAAAATGCAAAAATGAGTCCGGGCAGCTATTCAAACCTGAATTGCCTTGAACCGGTCAGCCCTAACCGCGTCATATCATCGACAGCGATCGTCCGTTCTGGTCCTGATTTCCGTAGATGCCGGTGTCACCAGGGTTTTCACATACTGAGCCTCAACCCAAATGAATACCGACCGATCATAGAGAAAATACTATACTCACCCCATAGTGCCTCACGGCTGCCCTTGTACATTGGAGATGTTTATCACGCCTACTGCGGCCCCCCCGCACCCGGTATGGTTGTCAACCAACGCACCATGCCGGAGCAGGATTATCCTTCACCCAGGAAACCACATGTACAAGGAGATCAATCATGGCTTTCAACCCGCTTAAGGAAAAGGGGATACCGATTGAAAAGCAGTTCCGCAGCTGGTCGGAGCTGAATGTCCAGCCCTATGACAAAGAGGAGGTTCATCCTTACTCCCGGGTACGCGGCATTTTCATGAACGGCATTGAGGTTGAGGGAGCGATATTTTCACACCAATTTGCACGCCATACTGATGATATGGAACTCAAGAGAAGTTTGGCGCTGACGCGGCGAATCGAGCAGCAGCAGCAAAAAGCGATCAATTGGCTCATTCCGCCTGATGAGAGCGTAAATGAAGTGACTATCGGGTATGAACAGGTGGCAGTGGATCTCACCGCATTTCTGGCGCGCACGGAACCTGACCCCTATGTGAAGTCAGCCCTTGATTTCGCCCTCCTGGAAGACTTTGATCATCTCTACCGTTATGCCAATCTGCTCCAGATGACACAGGGCAAAGCAGCTGAGGAGATCACCGGCCCATACACCGAGATCACGGTCGGTCGACCTACAATCGCAGAGCACCGTTTCCCTTATGATGACGTCAGAAAACATTACGATGATAAGGCTGCTGACTTCCTTACCAAGCTTCACGTATTGAGTATCATCGCCGCCGAACAGCAGACCATGAATTTTTATATGAACGTAGGAAATCGCGCTGAGCCGCTGGTAGGGCGGGGCCTATACCTGGAAATCGGCATGATCGAAGAACAGCACGTGACCCACTATGAATCGCTCGAGGACCCACGAACCACCTGGTTCGAAATGCTTCTCCTCCATGAATATAACGAATGCTGGCTGTACTATTCCCACATGCAGGAGGAACCGGACGCATACGTAAAAGCAATCTGGGAACAGCACCTGGCCATGGAGATCGAGCACCTTAAGATAGCGGGGGAGCTGATGAAAAAATATGAGAAGAAAGATCCGGCTGCACTTCTCCCGAGTGCGCTGCCCGAACCGCTGCTTTCCTTTCAGTCCAATATTGATTACGTCCGGGACATCCTGGCCACGCAGACTGACTACAACGCCCATGGCGTAGAGTTTGTTCCCGCTGACCGTATCCCTGACGATGCCAACTACCACAAATACCAGGCTATGGTGAACAGCGGCGGGACTCCCAGCGAGCAGGTCATCGAGGATCAGGCACGTCGAACCGGAGAGGAGTATCGGCAGGAGCTCCGAGGGCCGCACCCGGTGGAGCGGTTCCGGAGTTCCGGCCGCAGCAGGAGGTAGGAAAGGCGAAGAAACGTTCACCGTTGACCGTTATCCGTTCACCGACAGAAGGATAGTGGACAAATTGGAAGAATGGAATGCGGGTTCTGGTTTAGCTGCAAAGAAGAGTATCCAGTATTCCATTTTTCTCGGTCAACGGTGAACGGATAACGGTCAACGGTTCTGTTTAGTCACGTTACCGCAACCAGCACCCCAGGGTTTTCGAAACATCTATATTCTTGGAGATACTCTTGAGCGTAACCAGGATCGGCAGAGCAAGCAGCGTTCCCATAATTCCCCAGATCCAGCTCCAGAACAGAACAAAAAGAAATACGACCACCGGATTCGTCTTCAGACGGTTCCCTAAGATCATCGGTGTAATAAACTCTCCTTCCAGGGTTTGCAAGCATAAGAAAATCGCCGGCGGAGCAATAATACGCAGTGGACTTTCAAACGTTGCCAGAGACACCACTGCGAGAATCAAAACATTTACCAGCGGTCCGATGTAAGGAACATAATTCAATATAGCAGCGACTGCACCCCAGAGAACAGGATTCGGCATTCCCAGGAACATCATGGCGAGAGCGGTAACTGCACCGAGAACCAAATTGACCAGTGTCATCGTTCCTAAATACGTGCTCAGCTCCCGTTGAATTTGAAGCAGAATCTCATTGAGCGGCACTCCGCTGCCCAAGGCATACCGTTCTCCACCAATATAGCGGTACGCGCTCAGACTCTGTATGATTTCCTGCCCCCGGGCAACAAGGAAAAAAAACAACACCACAATCGTGAAAAATTTAATCACCGTAGCTCGGGCAGTGGAAAAGAGCTGCGCTCCCAGCCCCGGTCCCTTGATAACGACCTTTTCTTCTTCATTCTTCCCCAGCTGCGTTATTTCCTCAAGCTTCTGAGTAGATTCCTTGGCTCCCTCAACCGTCCGTATGAGAGATCTGAATTTTACCTGTACCTGCCCAGCCAGTTGCGGGCTACGGTCCATCCAGCTCATAGCCGGCACTGACGCCGTGAGGCACTCTCCAGCGAGCCAGTTGGTTCGCAAGAGGCAATGACACCAGGGCAAGAAAAAACGCGATAAAAACCGGAAGAAAAAAGTCGCGGTCGAAATAGAGCGTGTACAAAATTGCGAGCGCAAGGAGGCAGGAGAATATGCAGTTGGATCTAGCCGGAGGCGGTTGAGACCCGGTACTGCCGTCTGCCGGTCCGGAGACATTGATCATCGATACATCGTTACCGTGAGACATGATCGACCTCAGCTTTCCTGGAGAAGCTCGCGACGACTATACTCTCCCCGCAACCCTCGCTTACCACGACAATAGTACGTATAGTTTCTGGCAATTACAAGATTCCAAATCCTGTTGCAGTCATCCGAACAAAATCAAGTGCAAAGTAAATACAGGGGCAGTATGGAACAAATACATGGTTTCCCTACTAGGCTGTCAATTAGAGGGTGAATATGTTTTTTGCAGAGCAGCAATAAGAAAACCAACGCTCGATGGTACAGTTGCTGTGGCCTGTAAGGATGCTTTGTGGATTCACGTGGTCAAGCACTCGTTGACGAAAAAACCATACTACAACCGCAAGGTCAGGAAAGGACGCTAACCGTGGAAGTGTGGCCTGGAAAACCATATCCTCTTGGTGCCACATTTGAGGATCATGGCACCAACTTTTCCATCTTTTCCGAGGCAGCGGACCGCGTTGAACTCTGCCTCTTTGATGTCTATGGGAGAGAAAAACGCATTAATCTTCCCGAGGTGACCGACTTCTGCTGGCATGGGTTCTTTCCCAACATCCTGCCGGGCCAGCGCTACGGCTTCCGAGTACATGGTCCCTGGGTTCCGGATCAGGGCCATCGCTGTAACCCTTCCAAACTGTTGCTCGATCCCTATGCCAAAGCGATTGAAAGCGAGGTCAAATGGAATCAAGCGGTGTTCCCTTATTGCTTTGGCGGTTCGGACGAGGAGATGAATAACGACGACAGCGCTCCGTTTGTTCCCCGATCAGTTGTCGTTGATTCCACCTTCGACTGGGAGGATGATCGTTCTCCGGGATGGCAGTTTCACGAAACCATCATTTACGAAACCCACGTCAAGGGATTAACCATTAAGCACCCTGACATTCCCAAACCATTACGCGGAACCTATGCCGGCGTTGCTCATCCGGTTATGATCGATTATCTCCACAGCCTCGGCATTACCGCGGTGGAGCTCATGCCGGTCCATCACTTTATTCATGATTCCTATCTTCGCGACCGCGGCTTGTCGAATTATTGGGGATACAATTCCATCGGTTACTTCGCACCCCATGGCGCCTACTCGAGCAGCGGACAGCTTGGCCACCAAGTTCAGGAATTCAAACAGATGGTCAAAGACCTGCATAAAGGCAATATGGAGGTTATCCTGGACGTGGTCTATAATCACACCGCCGAGGGCAATCATCTCGGTCCCATGCTGTGTTTCAAAGGCATCGACAATGTGGCCTACTACCGTCTGGTCGGAGACAACAAACGCTACTACATGGATTATACAGGTACCGGCAACAGCCTGAACATGATGCATCCTCATACCCTGCAGCTGATCATGGACTCGTTGCGCTACTGGGTAGTGGAAATGCATGTGGACGGGTTCCGTTTTGATCTCGCCTCCACCCTTGCCCGAGAGCTCCACGAAGTCGATCGACTCTCTGCTTTCTTCGATCTCATCCAGCAGGATCCGGTGGTAAGCCAGACCAAACTTATTGCCGAACCCTGGGATGTAGGCGAAGGCGGCTACCAGGTCGGGAACTTTCCTCCGCGGTGGCTCGAGTGGAACGGCCGCTACCGCGACTGCATGCGGGATTTCTGGCGCAGCCAGGATGAAACCCTAAGTGAATTTGCCTACCGGTTCACCGGCAGTTCCGATCTCTATGAAGCGACAGGCCGCAGGCCATATGCCAGCGTCAATTTCATCACCTGTCACGATGGATTCACACTTGAAGATCTCGTTTCTTATAACGAGAAACATAATGAGGCCAACGGCGAGGAAAACCGTGACGGCCCCAACGATAATCGTTCCTGGAACTGCGGCGAGGAGGGTCCTACGGACAACTCCGATGTGTTGGCACTCAGGCTGCAGCAGAAACGCAACTTTCTGGCAACGCTTTTTCTCTCTCAGGGAATCCCCATGCTCCTCGGCGGGGATGAGTTCTGCCGTACCCAGCAGGGCAACAATAACAGTTACTGCCAGGATAATGAAATTTCCTGGTATAATTGGGAAAAATGCGATGAGCAGTTCCTTACCTTCACCCGCGACCTGATCGAGTTTCGCATCGCTCACCCGGTTTTTCGGCGGCGCGGCTGGTTTCTGGGAAGATCCATCCACGGCAACGCCTGTGAAGATATTGAATGGTATACTCCGGCGGGCATTCCAATGGGAGACGAGGAATGGGCACAAGGGCACACAAAATCGCTGATGGCATTCCTGAACGGCTCGGGACTTGGATATACTGACGCTCGCGGCAATCCGGTCATTGATGATAGTTTTCTCGTTCTGATCAATGCCTGGCATGAACAAATCTCATTTACCATGCCTCAGCTGAAATGCGAAAAAGGTACAGAAGAAATCAGATGGATTAGAGTGCTAGATACAGCCGTCGGTGGATTCACAGAGGATCGGGTGCCATGCTTGCCCGATGAGCATCTCATGGTCGCCGGCCGTTCTCTGGTGCTGCTCAGGCAGTTGTAAGAAAGCGGTGCGCACTGAATACCTTGGCACAACGCAGAAAGAGTGGCCCGCTCTGCGAAAGCGCCATACACTATTGCTGCCAGGGTTATCCTATCGTGATTGGCCGTGCGCATCTTGAATGTTGAATCCCGCCAATTGTCTCCTAAGAAGTCATTTGTCGATAGAGCCTCTCAGTATCGTCACGCCGGCACAATTCAGTGCCTGGGGTCATTACCGCCGCTGATCCGGCGGCCAGACCGAAGCGCACTGCTTCGATAAGAGGCATGTCCCGGCTCAGACCGAGCGTGATTCCCGCCACCATGCTGTCTCCTGCCCCAACTTTGCTTTGAATTTTCACGGTCGGCGCCCGCATTCTGGTGACGCCGGCCCTGGTAGCCAGCAATGCTCCCGCACCTCCCAGAGATACCACGACGACCTCGCTTTTGCCTTGTTCGACAATCGATCTGGCCGCATCTTCTTGTTCGCGTTCTTCAAGCAAATCGCTGCCGACCAGATTTCGCAGTTCGTTGAGGTTCGGCTTGCACAAACAGACTCCCTGCTCTAAGGCTAAACGGAGAGCGCTTCCGGATGTATCGAGGATAATACGGCTGCCAGCCTGCTTTCCGATTCGTGCAACCTGGGCATAACAATCTTCAGGTGCGCCAGGAGGAAGGCTGCCGCTGGCAACAAGGAAGTCGGACTTTGAGATCATAGTAGTGAGTTCCTTCAAACAAGCGTCTGCCTCCATTGGATCAAGCGTGGGGCCCGGAGTTCCGAACCGATACTGCAGCGACGTCGTTGTTTCAAAAACAACAAAACTGGGCCGCGTCCAGCCGGCGACCCTGAGTGGATGATGTTCGAAGCTCTGATGAGCAAGAAGATGCTCAAGAATCAGGCCCGTAGGTCCTCCGGTTACATACGCCGCTACTGAGGTACCGCCAAGGTTGTGCAGCGCTCTTGATACATTGATGCCTCCTCCGCCAGGTTCATACCGGGGAGTATCGCACCTCAGTTTTCGTTCAGGCACCACATTGGCAATTGCGGTATTGATATCGAGAGCAGGATTCATGGTAAGCGTGAGGATCGTTTTCATTGATTGCGCTCCTTAGCATGCTATTTCGGGGTGTGGACATGATCACCCGTTCGGCTTTGGTAAAGAAAAGATTGCTCTTGCAGGAGAAGACGTGATATTCCATCTGCCTTTGTTATTGCGAGCTCCCGAAGGGAGCTCGACAATCTCAGTTTTTCCGCATGGCGATACAGAACACCTAAACTATGCACGATCATTACCGTACCGTACTATGGGAAATGCGTGAATAGGTGCCATCGTGTATTTCAGTGGGCGGAGTTATAGTACGGCCCTGCGAACATGCGGTGTGACGGGCAAACATAAAAGCCCACACACCACAGCAAAGAATCAGAAGGCGATCGCAATCTTGAAATAAGCACCGGATTATGGTATGAAAATCTTTACAGGCAGTTGGTGAATAGTGGGAATGAGCCGATCGCTCAGTGGTTCATATCAGCCATGGTCAGGCGGACCAACTGCTCACTCAAGGAGAAAAAGCTATGAAGAGAGCGCTGCTGATATTCTGCATGATGTTGGCTTCGGCCTTGTGGGGTGATAATGCTCATGCTCAGAAGGTTCAGCCAGTGGACCGGCTCAATCACTCCGGAGACATTCAAGGGATTGTTGAATGCCCCCTGGGTACACCTATCGAAGGTGCTTGGGTCTCTATCCCCGGCCATTCTTTCATGGCAAGAACCGATGCTCGTGGATCATTTCGGCTGTATAACGTGCCTGAGGGAATCTATGATATCCTGATCGAAGCCACATCGGGATCTCCGGCTACGCTTAGCGGCGTTGCCGTGCACGCCAAGAATGTTGAAAACATCGGAACGTTCCTGGCGTGCTCGATCAGTTGTGAAGGTAACAGCGAATGCCCGGAAGGGTATTACTGTGCTAAGTCCGAAGGTGATTGCGACGGCCCGGGAGTCTGTACTCGGAAGCCCACTGTCTGGATCGAGATCTATGCACCGGTCTGCGGCTGCGACGGCAGAACCTATGTAAATGAAGGCGAAGCCGCCGGCTCCGGCGTGAATGTGGCTTATGAGGGACCGTGTCTTCCTTAAAAACAGCACTTGTTGTATGCAAGCCTGAGAGCTCTGCCGACTGCAATCCGACAGGGTATCTATTTTAGAGGAACCTCACGATCAAACACATGTTGATCCGTTACGCTCTTATACAGTCATTGGCGGCTCGTAGAGCTACTGGCGAAGGATGGAGGAGACGATCATGAAGCAAAGAGAGATATATATCACTCAGTTCGACAAAGAACGACTTGAAGAACTCATTGAAGTGGCTGAGACATTTGGCGCTCACACCAGCCATGACTTGCAGAATTTGGAGAATCTTCGAGAAGAGCTGGAACAAGCGATAATAGTATCTTCTAAAAAAGTACCACCCAAGGTGGTTACTCTCAATTCAAAAGTTCTTCTTCGTGATGTTGACACAAATGAAGAAATGAATTTTACTCTGGTCTTTCCTAAAGATGCAAATATCGAATCAGGGGCGATCTCGGTTCTTGCTCCAATTGGGACTGCCATCCTGGGTTATCGAGAAGGTCATGTAGTCGAGTGGCAGGTTCCATCCGGAACGAGACGGATTTCCATTGAAAAGATTCTTTATCAGCCCGAAGCTGCAGGAGATTTTCATCTGTAGCAACGCAGCCTGGATGGAGCGAAGCGGAATCCGGGATATCCACTCCTTCTGGGAAAGAAGCGGTTAATCCGGATGGAAGAGCATACCCAACCACCTCTATCGGACACTATACCGCTGGAGGTGTTTTTTTTATGGGATGTACTCCCCGAATGTCACTTCAGAAAGTCCTTCATAGAACCATGCGTTCTGACAAGTATTCAAGCACAAGATTCTTATTGATTTTTTTCAAGCCTGCGTTGTACTCTGAGTCTTCACCCGTTCTTGATGCGCAGAGGAAATTCGGGTCCTTCATCTCATAAATGGGAATTTCCTCTGCGCAAAGCCGAATCATCTGCCGGCAGGCACATACCCGCGGATTCTCAGTTCAGAACCTCTGCCGAATGCAGCAATGTTATATTGTTCATACTGAGCCTGAAATTCTCGCGCCGCCTGCGCGAAAAATTACCGCCACTGGTCTTACCACATCGAAGTCGAATTTCTCACATGGCGTGAGAGACTTGAAATTGCCCTTTGCTTTAGCAATCAAAGCGAATTTATCTCACATGCTGTGAGAGTCATATCAGCTGCAGTCAAAACTACCGGGAGATCTGAGGGGGAAATTGCCAAGGCCAAGACAGCTTTCCGATGCCGTTCGCTCCGCCCTCCCAGAAAGAGGCTCCCAATGACCACAGCCGTATGAGAAGGACATAAGAAGATCAAGGACACGTTCATAAAGCATTAAAGACCAAAAATATCACTTTAATAATATATCCTCTTGCATCTTGGTCGGTGTTTGCGAATGATTATGATGAGTAGCTGAAATATGAAACTTTCAAGAAAACAGCTCACACAAGGAGAAAGCCATGAAGAAAAGAATGCTCATCCGGTCCGGGGTTGCGGTATGGTTGGTAATTATGGTATCACTAACACCTGCGGCTGGGGAAGCGCCGCAAACGATCACGTTGCCGCCGCCGCAGACCGAAGGAGGCATGCCGCTGTTGCAGGCTTTGAAGGAACGATCGTCGATTCGGGAATACGCACCGGATACGGTTCCGCTCCCGGTGCTTTCGACCCTCCTTTGGTCGGCATGTGGAGTAAATAGACCGAATTCGGGCAAACGCACTGCTCCCTCGGCGCGCAACTGGCAGGAAATCGACATCTATGTAGCCACTGCCGAGGGGCTCTACCGCTACGATGCGAAACCCCATAGTCTCATTCTGGTACTTGCTCAGGACATTCGCGCCAAAACCGGTGCTCAGCCTTTCGTCAAGGAAGCACCGATTAATCTGATCTACGTAGCGGACACATCCCGGATAGACGCTGCTTCAACCGAAGAGAAGATATTTTACTCAGCAGTGGACACCGGCTTTATCAGCGAGAACGTGTATCTCTTTTGTGCTTCCGAAGGGCTCGCAACTGTGACGCGGCGCTGGATCGATATACCAGAATTGGCACGGACGATGAACCTGCGGCCGGATCAGAAGATCACTCTTTCCCAGACCGTGGGCTATGCAAAGAAGTAGGGGGTGACGTCCCGAAGAAAGGGTGCTATCGAGGTTTCATTATGGAAGACTTTGTCACTATTGCACACTTCAATAATCTTGCCGAGGCGTACACCATGCGCGCGCTGCTGGAAGCCAGTGACGTTCCCGTCCTTGTTCTGGACGACCAGACCGCGGGCGTGAACTGGCTTGTTATACCAGCGATGGGTGGAGTTCGCCTGCAAACTAAGCCCGAACATGTTGAGCGTGCTCTCGAAGTCCTCCATGTTTACTCTAAGGGGGATCTCGATTCAGAAGAGGAAGCGAATCCGGGCCTTGATGTCGATGATGGCTATGTGAAAAAGTCTCAAGGGAAAAGATTCCTGGCAGGTTTGGTAGCACTGTTTCTTGTCAATCCGCTGGTACTGGCAGCCAGCTTTCTGGCCGCCGTTTGGTCGCGGGAACGCAAGAATTAGCCCCAAACAGTTCAGCGCTCCGCTTTGTGCACGAGGAGGCCGCATGATCGACAACGGTATCTCGAACAGCAATGAGTCGTCCCCGCCGGACGGTATTCCTATGCCAATTGTTAAGCTCACTCGCTGGGTGATTCTGATGGGAGTTGGGCTTGGCTTGATTTTTCAGCAGCCGCTGTTGACGACTGTACTTTTCTTAGTTCTGCTGCCCGCCGTTCTCTTAGGCCGTCGGGGAAGTCTGATTGTATTTTTCGGCAAGAGGCTCTTTTCCAAAAAGAAGCTTGCTGCAGCAGAGCGTGAAGATGCTCGTTTGGCTCGTTTCAACAACACCATTGCCACCGTGCTGCTTGGAACTGCACAGATTGCCTTTTTCCTTGATGCCGACAGTATCGGCTGGATATTTTCTGGCATGGTTGCACTTGCTGCTGCAGTCGCTCTGGCGGGATTTTGCGTGGGGTGCTATTTCTACTTTCAGTATAAGATGCAGCGCTACCGGCTCCTGGAACTTCTGACGCGTAAAGGCTAACAGATTTCTCCTCCTGCAAAACTCGTCATAATGCCAGGTGTCGCCAGGGAAGAATCAAGGGCTTAGCCTGTGGTGTTTCTCGTCCGTATTATTATTTCTGATGCGTTGAATAAATCGTATGCAATTAAGGTGCTCTGATATTCTGGAGATTATCGACCGTCGTTTGATGGTCAATGGAAGGCCGTTCAAAGTAACCTATCCTGATGAGCCGCTTTTTCGCATCAAAGATGGAAAGCTGATGACACTTGTGTTCAAGGGCTGCGGGTGCACCATGAACACGTGGGAACATGAGGATATCGAAGGCGAGTTCATCTAAGAAGGGTTCAAGGAACAATAAGGAGTTAGGAGTAAGGAGTATAGCCCTGGCAACCTGCCCTTGATCTCGCGCAGAGGCGCAGAGGAATAATTCTATTTTTCTTTTCTCAGCGTCTCAGCGCGAGAGTACGGGTGGGCACCAGGGAAGGATCTCCTTACTCTTCACTTGCCTGTCATCGTATTCGTATCCGTGCATCCAGCGCTATGACGCCTTCTCCGCGAGGAAGGACGCGCAATGGGTTGATATCGAGCTCCTGTATCTGAGGAAAGTCGGCCAGAAGCCAGGAAACCCGGGTAATAACCTCAGCATAGTGCTGAATATCACCTGGAGCCTGACCACGGCTGCCGGCAAGGAGAGCAAAGGACTTAAGCTTCTTCAGTTTTGCTTCTATTTCTTCTGAACTCGCTGGGCAAAGGACGCGGTTCACATCTTTGAATACTTCCACATACACTCCCCCAAGACCGAAGTACACTACCGGGCCGAAAGAGTCGTCGTATTTTCCGCCGATAAACATATCATAGCCGTCGTGAACCATCTTTTGCACCGTGGCACCCTGAAAGAGCGCATTGGGTCTCGAAGCGAGGAGGTTTTTTTTCACGCTGTGAAATGCAGTCCTTACTGTATCGCGATCAGGAATGTTCAGTACTACCCCGTTAACCTCAGACTTATGGAGTGCATCCGGCGAGAGCACTTTGAGCGCTACCGGGTATCCGATGAGATCAGCGCAGTCAGCAGCCTCGTTTTCATTCAACGCTGGATGTGACTGCACGACTGAAACGCCATACAAAGAAAGAAGTTGAAACACCTCATCACCGCGAGTACCCTGATGAGCAGTGATCCATTCTTCAGCGTCGCTGCGTTTGATATCGCCAGGCCGGGCTGCGGTCCGGACACCTGCTGCCAACCGGGCATGGTATTCACGCTGCCGAGCCAGAGCGTGTATCATTGTCTCGGGTGAGGTGAAGACAGGAAAATTGACGCGCTGTTTCATGCGGTTTATGGTTTCCGCAAGGCCATAGAAGCATATTCCTACCGGCTTTCCTGAGGAAAGAATAGCCCCCCAGGTCTCTTTGGACAGATCGGAGCGCAGCATGCGGGAGAAGATATCGTCCTCGGTCGGCATGTGAGGAATGTGGCTCACATAGAACGCGCCATCTACTGCTTCATTATGCATGACCGAAGAAAAGATATGAGCAGAGAAGGTAGGATCGTAAATATCTCCCATATCGAGAGGGTTGGAAAACCTGATCACTCCGGCTTTAGAGTACTGCTGCAGGCCCTGATAAAAGGCAGGGCCAGGATCAGCAAATGTGAAATCTTCTTCAACGCAGAGGTCGGCAGTACTTACTGCAAAACCTCCAGCCGGGCTCATGACCATAACCCGGTTTCCTTTCAGAGGAGGCAATTTGAAGGCCTTGGCAATGGTAATAAGGTCGTTCAGATGACGGACGCGGATGATGCCTGCTTTCTCGAATGCAGTATCAATGACTTCATCGTCATTGCTCAACGCTGCTGTATGGCTCATGGCAGCGCTGTTGCCGGCAGGAGTAGTATTAGCCTTGAGAACTACAACCGGCTTCTTAACCCGTGACGCAACCTCTACCAGTTCTCGGCCTCGTTTGACATTTTCCAGGTACATGAGAACTATACGTGTTTCCGCATCCGTGCCGAAGTACTCCAGGAAGTCCACCTCATCCAGATCCAGCTTGTTTCCCACGCTGGCGAACTTGGCCATGCCCAGATTCTCATCCATCAATTGATTCCAAATCGTAATCCCCAGGCCCCCGCTTTGCGAGACAATAGAAATGTCTCCGAGCAAAGGCGGGTAAATCGGCACGAACGGAAGACAGAGTCCACTGGCCCGATTAGCAATCGTAAAGCCATTAGGACCAACAAGGCGAATATGGTGCTGTCGAACCTTTTCGAGCGTCATTTCCGCCAGCCGGTCTCCTTCTTCACTAAACTCAGAAAAACCGCCGGAAGGAACCGCCATCCAGGGTATACCGAATTTTCCGCATTGTTCCACCGCATCGGGAACCGCTCGGGCTGGAATCAGACACACCGCCAAGTCTGGCACCTGAGGGAGGTCGTCGACACTCTTGTACATTCGGATTCCGGCCACAAACTCATCCGTGCTGCGAGGGTTCACTCCGAAGATCTTACCTCGATAGCCCCAGCGCAACGTATTTTCCAGCACCATGCGGGAAAGATTGTCCTGCCGGGAAGAAAGGCCAACAATAACAATTGATTCAGGATTGAACAGCTTCTCCATGCAAGCCCTCCATATGTAAGGTAACCTTCATTGTTATAAGTTTCCGGAGGTGAGTCAAGAAAAATGCTCTCGCTCCGCGCCGTTCGTGCTTTTCTTTCTTTAGTTTCAGCTCCTTCGGCGGCTTCAGCACTATTGAGAGAAATGTGACGCAACCAAACAGGTTCTTTGATTCTCAAAACGTATAAATTGGACAAAGATTGACCGCTCAAGGGGTCATGATATAAAGGCTCCTCTTGGAATTGACCGGTTACCAATCCGGATGCTGACAAAGGAAAATTCATCCGTCAATGTTGTTCGCTCCTTTCCACCGCATTGCTCCCCTGAGACGGATTTTGCTTTTCTCCCTTCCCATGCCTTTGCACCTGCTCTTTTGCAGCATCCTGAAAACAGGCATGCGGAAAACGTTCGCTGTCCACTGCACCTTTGTGTGCCAAATACGTAGTTGTATTGTTGCTCCCTGTGAAGGCCCGATGTTTCTCCGCTCCGCCGATATACGTGGGTACTGGTTGCGGCAGGGGTCGTTGCTTGCGAAGGTTTCCACCATCATGTTTGTGCCATCGTGTGTTCTCCTGCGTCGCTTGAGACGGGCTGCTGTAGCGAATACTGCCAACCGGGTGGTCATTCGCGGCGTACGGTTCGACACCAGTATCAGTGCCCTGCAAAGAATCACTGTCCTGCTTGCCCGTACAGCGGCAATTGCTGTCGGTGCAGCACTGGTAGCACGTGGTGATATAACTGTGGAAATAGTGGTTGCCTTTCTCGCCTACGTCGGCGGGGTGTTCGGGCCGGTACAAGTCCTCACAGCATATACCGCACCCTTCAGACCGCCTCGGTATCCTTGGAACAAGTGTTCGCGATTCTCGATGCTGCCGGACATGTTGAGGACGCACCTGATGCTGTTGACCTCCATCCGCTGAGGGGGCGGGTGACCTTTAGAAATGTCAGCTTTGCTTACGCCAGCAGCATGGAGCCGGTGCTGCGAAACATCAAAATCGACGTAAAACCAGGAGAAAAGACTGCCATTGCCGGTCCCAGCGGCGCCGGCATGACGACGCTGATGGCGCTGCTGCAGCGTTTCTGCGATCCTACCTAAGGTTTCGTGGCAGTGGATGGCGTCGATGTGCGTACCGTCAAGCACACCAGCCTGCGACGGCAAATCGGTATGGTTCTCCAGGATGCGCTGCTGTTCAATGAGGGTATCCGTGAGCATATCGCGTACGGCAGGCCATCAGCGTCCCAGGCTGAGGTAGAACGTGCGGCCAAGACAGCAAATGCCCATGATTTTATCGTGAAGCTTGAGAAGGGATACGATACACCAGTCGCAGAGCGTGGCTGTCGTTTTTCCGGCGGCGAGCGTCAGCGCATCGCCATCGCCCGAGCATCTTAAAGGATCCGCCCATTCTGGTGCCGGACGAAGCTACCTCAGCGCTTGATGTAGAGACCGAGTCGCGTGTGCAGGAAGCGATTAAACGGCTTTCTCGGGGTGGAACCACGTTCATCATCGCACATCGACTGTCGACAGTGGCCTATGCTGATCGCATCCTGGTGATCAAAGGCGGAACCATCGTTGAGTCAGGAAGTCACAGCGATCTATGCCGACAGGGAGGATACTACGCGAATCTTATCCGCAAACAAAAGAACGGCCTTTTGGCTGAAGCTGCCTAGGAAAAAAGTCTTACTCTCCACTATTAATGAACTCGTCGGGAGTTAATTGTCATAACGAACAAAGGATAGTTTCTAATCCTTTGATAGGCAGACCTATTGACAGTGCCGTTACTATTCAGTCT
>JAGOGO010000047.1:0-2179 GCA_017996625.1 Deltaproteobacteria bacterium
GAATGACTCGTATCATTTTTTTGAACAGTTGGGAGATCTGGTCATCACTGGTCCAACGCGCACCAATGTCATGGACATGCGGCTGCTGCTTGCTGTGCAGCATGATCGGGCCGAGCACCACGACATCTAGTCCTTAAACGATCTAACGCTTGTGTAATTAAATCGATGTACGAACCGATAACTCGAAGAAAAAGAAAAAAACGGAAACAATCGTCTCTCAGCGGCAGTTCTCTACTTTTCTATCTAATCCTCTGCATAATCGGTGGTGTCATTTTCGTCTACTTTTTCCCGGAACTGGTCAGCGACACCGTACAAAAAACCTTCAGGTTCTTCTCGTCTTCACCGAAACTTCACTCGGTTACGCTCAAGGTAAATGGCACGGAAAGGGAGCTTCCTTCCGAAGCAGTGCTCGACGTTGCTTCAGGAGATTCCGTGAGCCTGGTCAACGTTGATACCAGCGTTCTGTTCAATCGAGGGCTGTCTGCATGGATTGATCCTATACACCCCGATCTCAGCCTCGATGAAGCGATCAAGATTGACCAGATGGTGGAGGATTCTCTGCAGACCACTCAAGACGGCAAGGGAAAAGAATACCGCCTTGAGTTCAAAAAAGATGGAACGCCTTTTGGATATGTAACCTTTCGTGTGGTCTTGACTGCCAGCAACTGGCTGAATCTGGCGGAACAGGAAAAAGATCGCAAGAAGCGCTTGCAGTATCTCACCTTTGCCAGCGCCTTATCCTCGGGCAACAGCCAGGCGGCGCTGCAGCTGGCAAAGGCCTATTTGTCATTGCAGGACCGCAAAAGCGCTATTGCCGAGTACGAGAAGGCTCTCCAAGCTGAACCTGGCAATCTCGAGGTTCTTCAGTCTCTGCTCGACCTTTATTCTGCGACCAAAGACCAGCAAGGCCTTCTCGCTACCTATCAGAAGATCCTGGCACTGAAACCGAATGATCCAGTCATCTACAACAACCTGGGATATATTTACACTCAGAACCGGGACTACAAGAAAGCTGAAGAGGCTTATCAACAGGCCTTAAAACTTGCTCCCAATGACGTGGAAATCCGCACCAATCTAGCCCGGATGTATGAGACCGCGAAGAACTATGGGAGCGCCATCGCTGAGTATGAAAAGGCATTCAAACAGAATCCTCGGCAGAAGGCTGTGCTCTATTCTCTTATCGACTTGTATACAAAAAAGAAAGACCAAGCCAAGCTTCTCAGCGCCTATGAGCAGCTCGTCAAACTCGAACCTAATAATGCCACGGCCTATCACAACCTTGGCGTCGAGTACAAGGCACGAAAAGACTGGAACAAGGCTATCGCCGCGTTCAAGAAAGCCGTGGAGCTGAATCCAAAGGACCCGGCTCTGCGCAAGGCGCTGGCAACATGTTATGAGCAAGCGGGGAGAACCAAGGAAGCGGTTGCTGCTTATCAGCAGGTAGTCGAACGGACACCTAATGATCAAGAATCTCTCTATGCTCTGGCTGACAGTCTCGCAAAGTCAGGCAAGACTGACGAACTCCTGGAGGTCTATCAGAAGATTCTGAAAACTGATCCCAAGAATGCCGTCGTGGAAAATAACCTGGGGGTTCTCTATAACAAACGAGGTCAGCCGAAGACAGCGATTCCCCATTTCCAACGGGCAGTAAAACTCGATCCAAAAAAGATCGATTACCAACAGAATCTTGCTCAAGCGCTAAAGCAAGCAGGAGAAACGGATGCAGCGATCAAGGCTCTGGAAGAGCTGATTCGTATAAAACCAAATGATACCGCTCTCCTTTATTCGCTGGCTGAGCTTTATCAAGCAAAGCAAGATACGGCAAAGCTCAAGGACGTGTATCTGCGGATTCTCAAAGCCGAGCCCCAGAAAGCTGAAGTTCATAATGCGCTGGCGCTGCTTTTGGCGAAGCAGAAGGACTATCCCGAGGCGGTAACCCACTTAAAGAAAGCCGTACAGTTGGATCCAAAAAACCTCACGTACCGCATTAATCTCGCCCGCGTCTACGAGCACGCCGGCGATGCAGAAAGCGCCCTAAAAGAATACAAAGCGATTTTCAGCGCCGATCCAAAAAACACTGAGGCAAAAAATAAAATCCCTGCCTTGAATATGGAAATCCTGAGGCAAAAACATTCCGGCGGCGAGTAAAAGGAATTCAAATAGATGGATTCGTAAAAAG
>JAGOGO010000047.1:2279-18666 GCA_017996625.1 Deltaproteobacteria bacterium
ATTTTCAGCGCCGATCCAAAAAACACTGAGGCAAAAAATAAAATCCCTGCCTTGAATATGGAAATCCTGAGGCAAAAACATTCCGGCGGCGAGTAAAAGGAATTCAAATAGATGGATTCGTAAAAAGCGCCAGTAAGCCGCGTGGCGGCAACCTATGAGCAACGAAGTGATGCCCACTTCGTTGGAAGTCTCGTTTCAGGAAAAGACGGTCGCGAGCCATTCTGCATGTCGCTGTATTTCCAGGATTCCCGCCGGAGTCTACCCTCGCGAAGGCGGGGGCGGAAATCCTGGTGTTTGAATGGCTTGTCC
The DNA here is from genome assembly GCA_017996625.1 of Deltaproteobacteria bacterium. GTDB lineage: Bacteria > Desulfobacterota > WTBG01 > JAGOGO01 > JAGOGO01 > JAGOGO01. The sequence goes on from JAGOGO010000047.1 coordinate 2,589, forward strand.
GATAACGGCTGCCGTTTTTTCGAGTAAAACGTTTTTTTAAAGGCGTATCACGACCCAACGTTCTCTTCGGAAAACAACCATGATCGCTCCCGCAAACTGCGCACTCAAAAACCGTGACTCCTACCAGGAGACGCTCGCTTGGCTTTTTGGCTTACAGCGGTTCGGTATCAAGCTCGGACTGGATACCATGAAATGCATGCTGCAGGAGCTTGGCAATCCTCAGGATAGCTTTGGATCTATACATATTGCCGGCTCGAACGGCAAAGGATCGACCGCTGCTTTTATCTCCGCGATCTGCCAAAAAGCTGGTTACCGGATTGGTCTGTATACCTCCCCTCATCTTGCGGATTATTCCGAGCGTATTCGTATCGATGGCGAGCCCATCCCGCAAGAGGCAGTAGTACGGCTCACCAAAATAATTCGAGCGCGTCAAAGAAAAGCTGCACGTGAGCATACCAGCCCAAGAGCATTTCCATCCGTAATGGATATGACGTTCTTCGAATTTACCACCGTCATGGCTTTTCTTTATTTTAAAGAAAATAAAGTCGACCTTGCAGTCATCGAAGTCGGCATGGGAGGAAGGCTCGATGCCACCAATATCGTGCAGCCTCTGATAGCGGTGATTACCTCGATCACCCGTGAACATGAACAGTACCTTGGTAAGCATCTCGAACAGATCGCTCTGGAAAAGGCTGGAATTATCAAGTCAGGCACGCCGGTGCTGACCGCAGTCCGGCAGCCCGCTCTCGTTTCCCTCTACCAGGAGATCTGTGCCCGGCTTGGTGCTCCGCTCTATCGAATCGGAAAAGATATTCGAATTAAAAAACAGGGGGCAGGAAAATTTCACTATTACGGCCTCTTCGCACATTACCCCAGCTTAGTTCTGAACATGTACGGTGACTACCAGTTCAGCAACGCCGCCCTGGCAGTATCTGCAGTTGAACTTTTGCGCAAAAAAGGGTATTTAGCTGATGAAACCGCAGTGCGAACCGGGCTGAAAGACATGCACTGGCCGGCACGGATAGAACTGGTCAATGATAAGCCTCGGGTTCTTCTGGATGGCGCGCATAATCTGGGGGCGGTTCGACGGCTGCGAAAGGAGCTGCAGCTCAATTTTACCTATCGCAGGCTTATTCTCGTTATCGGTATTATGAAAGACAAGGCGATAAAGCCCATGCTTCGACTACTTGTGTCACTGGCTGACACAGCGATCCTGACCCGGCCCCGTCTGGAGCGGTCAGCCGATCCGGCAACAATGCTCGGCTATATTCCTTGCTATCAGAAGAAAGTTGAAATCATAGAGGATGTCAAAGCCGCTGTGCGAACGGCCATGAGCTCGGCTCAGTCAGACGACTTGATCTGTGTCACTGGTTCACTGTTTACGGCAGGAGAAGCCCGGGAGGTCTTTTTCAAGAAAGTGGACGTGTAAGGGCTTGGAGCAACTGGGCGCAGAGCAGCGGAGCAAAGAGCACATGAGAGATGCCGACGTAGAGCGCTGCTTGCCGCAGCCGTGCCGGAAACAAGAAGCGGCGCGCATCAGATTACTCCTCGTGCTGTCATTACCCGCCGTGGAAAATGTGAAAGGATGGAGAATTAGTTCATGTCACTAGGGAGAATGATCCAGAAACATCTGTTCTGCTCACTTCTTGTATGTTTTCTTACCAATGCAGCCCCCTGTTTATCCGATCCGTCTTCTCGTTTCGATATTCAGACCACAGATGAGCCCATATCCGTGACTGCTGATTTCATTACGTACGATAAAAATCAGCAGATGTACGTTGCACAGGGCAATGTCGAGATCTATCAAGCAAACCGCTCCTTGAAGGCTGACCAGGTGACACTGTACGAGCAAACCCAGATCGCTCAAGCTTCCGGGGATGTGGCCTACGCCGAAGGCGAGGACACCATGCACGGGGACTACCTTGAAGTGAATTTCAACACTAATGAAGGGCAAATACGGAAAGGCAGCTTATTCTATAAAAAAGGCAACGTCCATCTCACCGGGGAACATTTGGAGAAGCGCGGAGAAAATCAGTATCTCCTCACGAAAGGTGACCTTACGACCTGCGAGGGCGACCCTCCCCCCTGGAAAATAAGCTATCAGAAGGCGGACATAACGGAGGAAGGATGGGCTAAGGTGAAAGGTGCGACCTTTAAAGTTCGAAACATTCCTCTCCTGTACACACCCTACCTGATTTATCCGGCCAAGACCAAGAGACAGACGGGCCTTCTCATTCCCTCGCTGGGTCAATCCAGTTCAGAAGGAACGTCCTTGAATAATGCGCTCTTTTGGGCAATCTCGGAAAACACGGACGCAACCTTTTATCTCGATCTCGCTACTAAGAAAGGGATCGGAATCGGAAGCGAATACCGGTACATCAACAGCGAAAAAGATAGCGGCAGGTTTTACGGGTACTATATTGGAGAGCGTAAAGAGTATCAGGACGACGCCTACGAAGACGACGGTGAGCAGAAACTGAATCGAGGCCGAGACCGTTACAACCTCGTGTACGAGGGTAAAAAAGACTTCAACGAGGACTTCTTCCTCAGGGCCAAATTTGATCTGGTCAGTGACCGGCAGTACTACAATGACTACGGCACCAGTATAGTTGAGCGGACCGCCGAGCGAACCGAAACGACCGTATTCCTTACTAAACATTGGGATCAAGGTTTCAGCCTGGTCGGTGATGTCGAATATAACAAGGATCTTCTCGAAGATTATCAGAAACAACAGTTCTTTGATGATCCGATTCTTTCCTCTGAGCTGCTAGAAGAAGACCCGATCGGTCGCTATCCTCAAATCACCTTTTCGGCAATGCCGCAGCTTTTCTCTCCCGCACCGGTGTACTTCAGCCTCGATTCTCAGTACGCCAACTTCATGCGGGATGAAGGCACGGAAGGAAGCCGGGTCGATATAAACCCGCTTCTCAATTGGCCGATGAAACTGTCGCATCACTTCATCTTCGAGACCCAGGCAGGTCTGAGAGAAACCGCGTATCTCGATACTCACAACAAAGAAGAAGGAGAAGACTTTGACGACAACCGCATACTGCCGACGTTTCGCGCCAGCCTTTCGACAAAATTTATAAAAATCTTCCCGTCGAAAAGCAACTCCCAGCGCCGATACCGTCATACCATTGAACCGGAAGTAAGCTATTTCTATCTTTCTCATGAAGATCAGGATGATTTACCGGATTATGACGGCACTGACCGTATCGAACAACAAAACCGGTTCACCATCGGACTCACCAATCGGTTGATGACCAAACTTTTCTTACCCGACGGCAGCAGCTCGGAGCGCGAGATGTTTTTCGTACGCGCCGGACAGTTCTATGATGCCAATACCTCCAGTCAGCCCTTTTCCAATTCCTTTCTTGAGCTCAGGTCCCGCCCGACAGACTACCTGTACCTGAAATCGGATCTCGAATACGATGCCTATGACAGCGAGATCGAAGTCTTCAATGGTCTGATCAACATTTTTGATCGGCGCGGCGATTATCTTAATTTCGAGTATCGGTATGCTGGAGCCAGCGATGACGAGGCTAACAGCAAATTCCCCGACATCACCAGCAACGGCTTCGCGGATACGTTTTTCGAAGAAAATCCCACTGGCGATATCGAGCAGATCAACACCGGCGCCGGTCTGGCGCTGACCAACAAAGTCTCGGTGTTCATGCAGAACCGGCAGGCACGTCACGAAGGCCGCACGCTGGAGACAATCTGGGGCATGCACTACCACTCGCAATGCTGGGGGACAGTCCTGACCTATCGGAAGGAGGCTGCGACCGACGGCCGCGAAAGTGAAAGGAAAATCTTTCTCGAGTTTTTTCTCCAGGGGATTGGAAGAATCGGCGGATTTGGCCTTGGGGGATTGGGTGCCGGCGGCAGCAGATAAGATAAAGGCGCTCTCGTGCCCGCACCGGGCATTCAGCAGTCTCGTTTGAAACAATCTTCTCCGTCACTGTAGTGCCATGCACAGTATCCGTGCATCCCCATTCTTGTGACGACTTAGCCGATACCCTCCAGAGACACATTCTACTCTCCTGAGAGACACGTCTATCCGCTCTGATCTGAACGAAGTGCCAGCCGTAAAAAAACGGGCGCCCAGAAAGCAGTGTGCTTCTCTGAACGCCCGTATAGTGCCAGTTAACGGCATCGAGACATCATTCTCTGCCGATAATGTTCAGCTATAGCAGCCTTACCAGGAACGACGGCCGCCGCCGCTGCCCATTCTGCGGCCGCCACCGCCACCACCGCCGCCTCTGCGGCCGCCACCGCCACCTTCAGGACGGGGACGTGCTTCGTTGACGGTCAATGTCCGGCCCTTGAACTCCTTCCCATTCATGCCTTCGATAGCCGCTTGGGCTTCAGCCTTGGAGGACATCTCCACAAACCCAAATCCTCTTGACTCGCCGCTAAATTTATCTTTGATAATGGTTACCGAGCCGACCTCTCCAAAGGCTTGAAATGCTTCCCGCAGGTCTGCTTCCGTAGCTTGGCGTGATAAGTTGCCTACATAGATGTTCACGGTGCTCTCCTTTTAAATAGGAATTAAATAGTGTTTCCTGTCAGAGCATCATGCTCCGACGCATAAATAGTGTCGCCCTTGGCTTGGTCATGGTTATTTAACCAACAATAACATTGACCTTCTGTCCCTCCTATGTTGGTAGGCCAATCAAATGAGGGGACTGTTGTCAGCCCTCAACCATTAAACGCTCCGCTGCATATTCTTGTTCCGTTCCAAGTCCGGGTATGAATGTGCAGGCGGTGATAAGTACAGTGCCCTTACAATGCATCTTACTCTAACTGCTACCACGTGTAAAGACCAACGACTGTGCTTGATTCGAGTCATTACTGCTGCTTGACTGTTCATGGGCAAGATTGCTGTATGCGGTCTCTGGATAGGACTTCTTCTCTTTATGGTTACCGAGCAGCATCAGCTGGGTAAAAGAATTGATCCAAACAACTGACTTTGGACAGAAAAAACCATTATTTTCAATCTATTACAATCTGCAAAACACGGAGTTTACCAATCTCAAACGCGGCACTTTTCACCTGACTACAGTAATCATAACAAAATTCAAAGAAAAATCAACAATTCTCCTCCGGATGAAAATACTCCCTGCGCCATGACCGCTGAGCTGCATACCTGTTCTCGCTCGACGAGACTATTCTGCAAACAACTCCCGGGCGTTTTCACCCGTGATACGATCCCGAACGCTCTGGGGAAGATCACATTCATCGATCTCTTTGAAGTACCGATCAGCGGAAAGCAGCGGGTAGTCGCTGCCAAAAAGAATTCGATTATCACCAAGTATCTTTACTGCAACCTCATAGATCCGAGAATGATAAAGAAACGGCGAGGCTGCGGTATCGTAGTAGACCCGGCGGCATATCTGTTGTATTTCCGGCATGAGCTCAAAGAAAAAGAATCCCCCTCCCCAGTGAGCAAGAATAATAGTAAGATCCGAATGACTGGAGATGAAGTGCTGCAAGGCTCTAAAATCTACTGCAGTCTTTCCCGGGTAATCGTGACCCGCCGGTTCGTTGACATGCAGCAGCAGCGGAATATTCCGGCCGGCAAGCAGATTGGCCAAAGGCGCAAGACGATTAAAGGCCTCGCGAGAAAGCGGCTCGCAGTACAATGCAAGCTCTCCTACTCCCCGGGCGCCCGCAGCAAGGCATCGCTCGCACTCATGCAGTACTGCATCGGAATCATCCCAGGGAAGCACAACAAACGGGATAAGCCGATCTGCATATTCCCGGCAGGCTTCCAGCAGGTAATCATTGCTTTCTCGACAATGGTCGAGGCTGTGCCAAGAGAATCCTGACACCACCGCCTTATTCAAAGAATGCTCCTGAAGCTGGGTGATCACCTCTTCTGCTCCAGCCATTGCTGCTTTCTTCTGACTATACAACGCTGAAAAACCCGGATCAGACTGAAGCAGCTCACCCCGGCGTCTCTGCATGGAGAGAGGAAATATATGAGTATGGGCATCAATCAGCATAGCAACCATAAAAATCGATCACCGTTCACCGTTATCCGTTGACCGTAAAAGAAAATCGTCCAACAGGATGGTCTGATAATGAGCGATAGACCTAATCCAGTCGGTGAACGTAATCACGTCACTCCTGATCCCGATCCCGGATACCATGAATGGCATCAAGACAGGAAAAGAACACCTCCACTATCTCCGGATCGAACTGACGGCCAGAAGCCTGACGGATGGTATTCAGTATCTGATCCTCGCTCCATGCCTCTTTATAAGATCGTTCTGACGATAACGCGTCATAAACATCAGCGAGAGCCACCACTCTTCCCGGTATCGGTATTTCTTCTCCCCGCTTTGGCCGTGGCCGGCCATCTTTAAGCGTGCAGCCAGGCAACGGTCGACCGGTTTGGACATCGACAAATCCTGGGTATCCGGTTCCGTCCCACCACTCGTGGTGGTTAAGAGCAACTTCTGCAGCAGCTTCGTCGAATATGGATCGTGGACTGCCGAACAAACGAGCTCCCAGAACTGTGTGCTGCTTCATCTGCTCGAATTCCTGAGAGGAAAGGGGACCCGGCTTCCTCAGGATCAGATCAGAGATTGCTACTTTCCCGACGTCGTGAAGCATTGCAGCCAGGTGCAGGACGTCACGTCTGCGGTCGATCTCGTAATCGGGTATTCCCTTGGCCTGCGCCCAGTGGTAATAGATTTCCACCGAATACCCGGCCACGCGGTTAACGTGTCCTCTGGTTTCCCGGGGATCCCGCAGTTCTGCCATGCTGATCATTCGCAGAATAATCGCCCGCGTCATCTGCGCACGATCCACCGCTACCGCGGCATTATTGGCAAAACACGTAATCATAGGCACATCTTCATCGGGAAAGGGAATAATCGCACCATTGTCATCTCGTGCATTGATCATCTGGAGAACACCAACAACGTCTCCCCTTCTTACCTTCAGAGGAACGGCAAGCATCGATCTCGAGCGATACTGGGTGATTTCATCAAACTCGCGGTCGAATCGGTAAGGTGCGCGATCACTAAGGTTGTATGCGTCCGCAATGTTTACAATTTCTCCGCTTTCGGCAACATAGCCGGCAACAGAGCTGCTGTCGATCGGCACTGAGAAAATGTTGTACATAAGGTTTGAGCCTGGTTCCACGCTTCCAGCCAGAGAATCATTCTGCGCGTGGCTGAACCGCAGACAGTTTCCTTCCCGAATGCATATGGAACCGGCATCGCAATTCGTGATAATGCGAGCATTGGTGAGTATCTTCTCCAACACCAGATCAAGGTCGTTAACTTCAGCCACCTCGGTACCAATGCGGAGTATTTCCTGAAGTTTCTCTTTTTCGTTGAGCATTGCTCAGAAGAATTCAAGAATTATGATGTGTGATATGGGATATGCGATCTGCGATGGAGGAACGGGGGCACAGCCGCGAACGAGATTCAGCTGTTCTCAGCCACTTTCTCTTTATGTGACCCACATCGCACATCATAAAACTCATATCCTCGTTCCCACATCGCCTATCCCATATCACCGGCCGGTATGGCCAAATCCCCCGGTGTTCCGCTTGGTTGCCTCGAGAGTAGTCTTTTCCACAAAATCAGCCCGCTCGACCCTGGCAATAATCATCTGTGCAAGACGGTCACCGCGGTGTATAGTAAAGGGCTTGTTCCCCAAGTTAATCACAATGAGCCCAACCTCTCCTCGATAGTCTGCATCAACGGTTCCTGGTGAATTAAGCAGGGTGACACCGGATTCAAGCGCGAGTCCGCTTCGAGGCCGGATTTGGGCTTCATATCCCGGGGGAATAGCCAGGGCCATGCCGGTAGGAATAAGCTTTCGCTCTCCCGGATTAATGATCGTTGGCTGAGAGACGGCAGCAACAAGGTCGGCGCCTGCCGCATGCTCAGTCATATACCGGGGCAATGGAAGATCGTGGCTGTTTCCCACGCGGGTAATGTCGACTCGTACTGTTTTCATTATTTAGGGCAAGGAAGTTGAGCCTGCATACAGCCGTTGCTGGCCTGATAAAAGCAATTCCGTTGAGAGGTTCTGGTTTAAACAAGAACTCGTAACCCGCAACCGCCCCCAAAACTGATGGCGCTTCGGTTCATCAGCCAGCCGAATCCACTGATAGGCTATTGACCAGGCCATCACTGCTTAGAGTCGAATCATCGTGGCCGAAAGGTCTTTCTTCTTAACTTTTCCTAAGACAGCCAGGGAAAAGGATTCCTTCCGGAAGAGTTTCTGTGCGAGGTGCTGCACATCCTCTACGGTTACCTTTTCGATATCTTTGATAACCTCCTCAATCGGAACATACCTGCCGAAATACAGTTCGCCGCTGGCCAGTCGGGTCATGCGATTGTCCGTGCTCTCATACGAAAGCAACACGTTGCCCTTCAACTGGTCCTTGGCTTTCGAGAGTTCATCCTCTTCCAGAAGATCCAGCTTGAATGCATTCAGCTCGTGCATGATCAGCTCGATAACTTCAGACATCTTGTCGGGAGTAGTTCCGGCATAGATACTGAACATCCCGGTATCGGAATAGGATGAAAGGTAAGAATAGACAGCGTATACCAGGCCGCGCTTCTCTCGGATTTCCTGAAATAGCCGCGAGCTCATACTTCCTCCCAGAATAGCATTGAGAAGATATCCGGCGTAACGGCTAGGGTCAGCCTGCGACAGCCCTTTTGTCCCCATGCAAATATGCACCTGCTCAAGATCCTTCTTGTATATGTGCAGATCAGGAACAGGATCTGGGACGTGCAATACACGTTGCTCCTCCTGCGGTTTGATCGATCCCAGCGTACGGCTGATTGCACCCACTGCCTGATCATGGTGCAGTTTTCCTGCAATCGAAACCACGATACGGCCTGGAAGCAGGTAAGACGTCTGAAAGAACGCAGTCAGGTCCGTCTTCCCCAATTGTCCGATAGTTTGATAGCTTCCGAGGATAGGATTGCCGAGCGGGTGGCCAGAGAAATAGTGCTGGTTGAAGAGATCCTGGAGGTACTCATCAGGTGTATCTTCCACCATTCTTATCTCTTGGAGGATAACATCCCGTTCACGATCTATTTCCTGAGATGAGAAAAGAGAATTCAGAAAGATATCGGAAAGCAAATCGAGGGCAAGATCGATGTCTTTTTCCAGAACTTTTACATAAAAATTCGTGTATTCTCTGCTCGTGTAGGCATTCAGCACTCCGCCCACAGAATCGATGGCTTTGGCAATCTCGATTGCTGTCCGCGATCGGGTGCCCTTGAACAGCATATGCTCGATAAAGTGGGCGATGCCGTTTTCTTCGATTTTCTCGTCGCGCGACCCGGTCTTTACCCAGAATCCCACCGATACTGACTGGGCGTGCGGTATACGCTCAGTTACAACGCGTACCCCGTTACTTAGTTCGGTTTTTTGGTACATATCCCAGCGCTTCTTTCCGGCTCAAGCGTATTTTTCCAGCCTGATCAATGCTCAGTACTTTTACCATCACCTCATCGCCTTCTTTGAGGATATCGGTAACACGCTCCACCCGGTTTTGATCCAGCTGGGAGATGTGAACCAATCCTTCGATGCCTGGCAGGATTTCGACAAAAGCGCCAAAGTCCATGATCCGCTTTACTTTGCCTAAATAAATTTCTCCAGGCTCAGCTTTTCGAGTGAGATCCTGAATAATTTTGATAGCCTTTTCAAGAGATTCCATATTTGCCGAAGCAATGTGAACGTCTCCGGAATCCTCGATATCGATTTTGGCTCCGGTCTGCTCAACAATACCCCGGATTACCTTTCCTCCTGGTCCGATGACGTCTCTGATTCTATCCGTGGGAATCTGAATGGTGCGGATACGGGGAGCGTAAATAGAAATATCGGCACGAGGAGCTTGAAGCGCTTCATTCATCTTATTGAGAATAAACAGACGCCCCTCCCGGGCCTGATAAAGAGCCTGTTTCAGAATCTCCTGAGTAATATTGCCGGCGGCTTTCACGTCCATCTGAAATCCAGTAATTCCCTGGCGGGTGCCGGCCACTTTAAAGTCCATATCCCCGATATGGTCCTCGTCGCCGAGAATGTCGGAAAGAACTGCGACTGCATCCCCTTCCTTGATCAGGCCCATGGCAATTCCAGCGACTGGAGTTCTGATCGGAACTCCCCCATCCATCAGAGCAAGAGAAGAGCCACACACTGTAGCCATAGAGGAAGAACCGTTTGATTCCAGAACCTCGGAAACGATCCGGATGGTATAAGGGAAATCCTTATCCTGAGGAAGAACCGGTGATAGGGATCGCTCTGCAAGATTGCCGTGACCGATATCTCGCCGACTCGGACCCCGGAGAAACTTGACTTCGCCTACCGAGAACGGTGGGAAATTATAATGCAGCATGAACCGCTTGAACTGCTCGCCGATCAAGGAATCGAGGCGCTGCTCATCTTCGGATGTACCGAGGGTCGTAATAACCAAAACCTGCGTCTCACCCCGGGTAAACAGAGCAGAGCCGTGAGTACGCGGCAGGACACTTACGTCACAGCTGATCGGACGGATCTCGGTATTCTGCCTGCCATCGAGACGATGTTTTTCCTCAATCACCATTTTCCTGATGATTTCTTGCTGAAGATCTTCCAGCACCTTGACGATTGCTTTTTCCTTCCCTTCAAATTCGGTCGACAATGCCGTGACGATATCGCTCTTGATGGTATCAATGCGACCGTATCGCTCCTGCTTTTGGGGGATTTGAACTGCTTCATAGAGTTGATCCCTGGCCATGGTCTTCACCCGAGTCACCAAGGCTTCATCCACTGCGGGAGCCTGAAAAATCTTTTTTGGTTTTCCCGCAGCGTTCCGTAGTTCATCCTGGATCTGTATGATCTTCAGAATATTGCGGTGAGCAAAATCAAGAGCCTCAACAAACGCCTCCTCGGGAAGTTCGAGAGCGCTCCCCTCGACCATCACTACTGCTTCCCGCGTGCCGGCAACAACGAGATCCAGATCCCCTTCTTTCGATTGGTCAAATGTAGGATTACAGATAAGATTCCCATTGATCCGTCCCACTCTGACTCCAGCCACTGGTCCGTTGAATGGAATATCGGAAATCACTAATGCTGCCGAGGCTCCGGTTATGGCAAGCACATCCGACTCGATCCCCGGATCGGCGGAAAGCAGCGTTGCTATAATCTGAACCTCGTCAAAAAAACCTTTTGGGAAAAGAGGACGGATGGGTCGATCGATACAACGGGCAGTGATGATTTCCTTGTCGCTCGGTTTCCCTTCCCGCTTATAAAATCCTCCCGGAATCTTCCCGGCTGAAAAGGTCTTCTCGAGATAATCCACCGTGAGAGGGAAATAGTCGATATCTTCTCGAAGGTTTTCCCTGGAAACAGCGGTCACTAGCACCACTGAATCACCATAGCGAACGGTAACTGATCCGCTCGCCTGTTTCGCCAGTCGGCCAGTTTCAATAGTTAAGAGGCGACCTCCCACCTCCGTTTCAACTGTCTTGAGCATTGTCTTTTCTATTCTCCTTCGTACTAGTATTTCGTAGAAGCTCTTTAGAACGCTTATCGACGCAAACCGAGTTCTTTAATGATCGCCCGGTAACGTTCTACGTTGGTTTTCTTGAGGTAATCGAGCAACCTTCGGCGTTGACCTACCAGCTTAAGCATTCCCCGGCGCGAATGATGATCCTTCTTGTGAGTCTTGAAGTGATCCGTGAGATAAATAATTCTCTCGGTAAGAAGGGCAACCTGTACCTCTGGAGACCCGGTGTCCTTTTCATGGCTCTGGTGTTTTTGAATAATTTCTTTTTTCTTTTCCGCAACCAACGGCATTGTCTGATACCTCCTAAAAATGATCTAAGAAAATCCTCTTACGTGAATAGCCGTCGATATGGTCTCGCACCCGGAAGGTATCGGCGCGAAGACGATCCATTCCAATGACGTGTAGGAGCCCCATCGACAGCATATTCCTCGGCCGGGATGATCCCCTTCAGGTTAGCTGAAAAAATGTACCATACGATCCGGCCTTTGTAAAGAAATTGTCTATTTTAAACAGCTTTTCTGATCAGTCGAGAGCAAAGACCCGTAACAACCGCCAAGCACAACCATAGTTCTCCGTTTCCATGTCATCTCGTTGCGGCAGTGCTTCTGCCATGGCCAGGAGATCTCCGGAGCCAGTTAAAATCCGGAATTTCCGCTCCCTTCCTTGCGGCCAGGAGGATGCTTTCGGAATCCCGGCCACCGGAACTACCCTGCCTTGACGGATCTTTCCCGCGGAGACATCATCTACTACGATCTCAGGATAGATTTTCATGGCCTCGTGAGGTCGTATCAGTTTTTCCGATACCGATTCCGGCGACATGGCCTTCAGCGTCTCCAGATCAATTGCTTGACCAATGTGAAACTGTCCTGAGCGAGTGCGGATAAGCTGATGAAGAACAGCCCCGCAACCGAGACGTTTTCCGATATCATGCACCAGGGTACGTACATAGGTTCCTTTTGAGCAGACAACCCGAAACTTCATAAAAGGCAAGTCGGCACCGAGGATCGTCAGCTCAGAAACCGTCACCTTTCGTTCCTCCCTCTGTATCTCGATGCCTTGCCGGGCAAATTCATACAATCGCACTCCTTCATGCTTCAGTGCGGAGTACATGGGCGGCATCTGTCGGATCACGCCACGAAAAGCGGAGAAGGCTTCCTCAATATCCTCCAGCGTCAATGAAACGGGATCGTGCTCGCGAAGCACTGTTCCAGTTGAATCCTGGGTGTCTGTCTCCACACCGAGCCGCAAAACGCCCTCATATTCCTTTTCCTGTTCGATCAGAAACGCAGCAAGTTTTGTACCCTCATTCAGGCAAACCGGTAAGACGCCGGTGGCAAAGGGATCCAATGTCCCGGTGTGACCGGCCTTGCGAACATGAAGGATTCTTTTGACCCGAGTGACAACAGCCTGGGATGTTAGCTGAGCGGGCTTGTTTATGACAATGACACCGTGAAGAGACATACTATTCTCGTTCACCTTTGACAGACTACGCGTTCACCATTCACCGTTATCCGTTCACCGACAAAGGGGTAATCGTTCATACTGCCTGCTTCGCGGAGTTCACGGGTAAACACCCCGCCTGGACTCTTCCTCTTGCGGTCAACGGACAACGGTTAACGGTGAACATTTTCCAGGAATGGTGGTATTCTTTCCTGTCGTATCAAATCTTCGTAGATTTCCCGCTTGGCAATAAGGTGTGAAGTATCACCAGCTATCAGAATCTCTGCAGGCCGGGGCCTGGAGTTATAATTTGAAGCCATGGCATAGCCGTAAGCACCTGAGCTCATAACCGCCAGAAGATCACCTGCTTCCGATCGGGGAATCATCCGGTCACGGGCAAGAAAATCACCACTTTCACAAATCGGCCCAACCACATCGGCACAATATGTTTCGCGCTCTGCCTGCACGACCGGAACAATTTCCTGGTGAGCGTGATACAGGCTTGGCCGGATAAGATCATTCATACCGGCATCGACGATCACGAAATTTTTGGTGCTGCTTGATTTGGTATACAGAACCCTGGTAATCAGAATACCCGCATTGCCCACGATCACCCGCCCCGGCTCTAGGATGAGAGTCAGTCCTTCATCCCTGATCTCTTTAAGCAGCGCCTGAGCATAGTCATCAGGGTGCGGCGGTGTCTCCCGGCTATACGTTATTCCCAGTCCTCCCCCCAAGTCCAGATACTGGATACAGATCCCCAGTTCTCGCAAACGGGCGATCAGATCCATGATCTTGCGAATCGCTTCGACAAAAGGTTCCGTACTCGTAATCTGAGAGCCAATGTGACAGTCGATCCCGACGATGTCAATATGCTTCAGCTCCCGGGCACGACGATACTCTTCCAGTGAAGAATCCATATCGATACCGAATTTATTCATCTTCAAGCCGGTAGAAATATAGGGATGCGTCTTGGGATCGATATCCGGATTGATGCGGAAAGCGATAGGAGCCCGTGTATTCTTTGCTGCAGCTGCTTCTTCGAGAGCTTGGAGCTCCTGCGACGATTCAATGTTGAACATAAGAATCCCTGCTTCGAGAGCAGCATCAATTTCTTCGCGTTTCTTTCCTACACCGGAATACACAATCTTCTTTGGGCTTATCCCAGCCCGCAAAGCGCGAAACAACTCGCCGCCGGAAACAACGTCGGCACCACCTCCCTGCTGCTGAAAAAGGCGCAAAATAGCGCCGTTGCTATTCGCCTTCACCGAAAAGCAGACTATGTGAGAAGAGCCGCTGAAGGCACGATCAAAGGCCTGGAAATGACGGCAGAGCGTGCGATGGCTGTAAACGTACAGCGGGGTACCCCACTGCTCTGCCAGCATTGCAACCGGAACTTCTTCACAGTACAGTGCTTTGTTTTGGTAATGAAAGTAATGCATCACTGACCCCACTTCGGATAGTGGAATGCTGGTGAAATGGGTCAATGGATAAATGGTTAAGTGGGTCCGGGCTTAAGTACAACGAAGGAGAAGATTCAATTCTTCATTTGACCAATTATCCATTTTTCCATTTTACCAATTCTCCAATCCCTTATTCCCCTTCCACCATCAGCTCCTGGGAAGAATCACTCTCGTTGTGCTGAGGTGAGCTATCAACCGCGGTTACCGCATAATAGTATGTCTGGCCCGCAGTGACGTTGCGGTCAAGGAATCTCGTTTCGGTGGTGATAAGATCGGAGATACGCTCCAGGGCATCTCCACCCTCAGCCCGGCGATAGACATAGTAACCGGCAAGATCTGTCTCGCGGTTAGGCTCCCAGATAACCAGCGTGCCTTCGGCGGCATGGTAGGCCATAGTTGCTACCGGAGGAGCAGGCGGAGTCAGATCCGCAGGTACGGCTACAACCTCCTGAGAGTTCCCGCTCTCTATGAGTGCATCGGAGCTGTAGGTAAGCGTCCGCACCGTATAAACATACTGAAGTCCATTAGTAACACTGAGATCCCGGTAGGCCATCTCCTGAACAGGTGCGGGATTGAGCGGCGTCAGCGGATAAAATTCGTTCGCGGCGCGCCGGTAAATATTGAATCCGGCGCGGTGTCCGACGCCCTTCTCGCCATTATTGAATCCAGGGTATCTCCAAATCACGTCCACATAGCGGTCTCCAGCGCTGGCGCTCACCTTGAGCGGTGCCGGCAGGGGCGTAATCCAGCGGATCGTTGCGATATTAGAGCGCATGCTTTCCAGTCCCGCTTTCGTATAAGAAGATACCTGATAGCGATAATAACCTTCCGTCTTCTGCTCTTCGTCCCAGTACAAGATACTGTCCTGCTTCTTTTGGCTGGCGCTTAATGATTGAAAGTCTATATCAGCAGCCAAGAGATACTCTTCCGGGCAGGTAGGGCAATCCGCGTCACCAGGTTTCACGATCCTCCGCCAGATACGGAAGCCGGCCAGTCCACCGCGTTTCTGATTGTCGGTAACACTCTTGGGAATCGACCATTGCAGCACCAGGGTCCCATTGCGGCTGAAGACCGCAAGATCGCTTATTGCCTCAGGCACCCAGGAGTGCGGCACTACCGGATCGCCCTTCACTCCACAGCCGCAAGCGAGACTTACAACCGAAACCACAAGAAGCAGCCGGAACCAGAACGTAATCATATGTTCATCCTTTTTGGAGTAAGGCGTGAACGAACATTCACCGTTATCCGTTCACCGTTGACCGAAAAAGCTGGAATACTGAATCGACTTCTTTGTCTCCTCTGACCCAGACCCATCCTTCCATTATTCCAGGATTCCAATTATCCATATGGACCACCGTTCCTGTATTCCGTCGGCGAACGGTGAACAGTCAACGGTGAACATATCCTTTACTCCTCGTATGAAACTTCATGCTTGACTGTCATTCCCGCGCAGGCGGGAATCCAGTGTTTTTAACCGAGTGCACACGTACTGAAGACCACTTCATTGCGGAACAGCGCTCGTTCGATTGTAGTAATACTGGAAGCGTTACACATCCTGGATTCCCGCCTGCGCGGGAATGACCATGGGAACGTTTCTTCTGCGATCAACCGGGGCCCGAAGGCGCCCAGAGGCTTGCGCTCACTC
>JAGOGO010000211.1 GCA_017996625.1 Deltaproteobacteria bacterium
GCCGGGTAATGCAAGAGACCATTCCTCTGATCAAGGAACTTAACGATGAAGTTCGGCGCATCATGGGAAATCTACGGCCGGCCATGCTTGATGATTTGGGTCTGTTGCCCACAATTCGCTTTCACTGTCGGGAAGTGCAGAAATTCTATCCTGATCTGACGATTGCTCTTGCTCTCGAAGTGCAGGAGACGGATGTTCCCGAGTCGCGGAAAATCGTGATCTTCCGTATTCTCCAGGAAGCGCTCTCCAACATCGCAAAGCACAGCGGTGCTAATCAGGTGGAAATAGTGCTCAGGAAAAGCTCTGATGACCTGACGTTGAGCATTACCGATGATGGCCGGGGATTTGATCGTCAGCTGCTGCAGCCGTTCTCAGATAGAAGCGGCGGTTTCGGTATTACCTCCATGAGCGAGCGCACTCGATTGTCGGGGGGATCCTTTTCAATAAAATCAGCTGAAGGGGAAGGCACGCACATCCAGGCGGTGTGGTATGACCGGCCATAACCGAATGCGATGCCGTATTCACATTTCCAGCCACTTGCGACGCATGAAAAATAGCACACCCACCAGAGCCAGGACTGCGGAGACGAGCAGTACGAGACCAAAGGCATGAGGTGAATTCTGAAACGGGAGTTTGACGTTCATGCCGTATAAGCTCGCCAACAGAAGGGGTAGGGTGATAATGATGGCAATAGAGCTGAGCGCCTTCATAACGATGTTGAGATTGTTAGAAATGATAGATGCGAAGGCATCCATCATGCCGCTAAGAATGTCACTGTAAATATTAGCCATTTCAATGGCCTGTTTGCTTTCAGTCACAATATCCTCTATGAGATCTTGAGTTTCCTCGTCCAATCCCAGCAGGCTGGTTTTCTGCAATCGCTCCAGCATAAAAGCGTTCGACTTCAGAGACGTCGTAAAGTACACCAGACTCTTCTCGATGTTCAGGAGCTTAATGAGCTGTTTGTTCTTTGAGGAGATCTCAAGCTTTTTCTGGATGATGTTGGCAGCATTGTTGATCTGCTTGAGATACTGCAGATACAGCATGGTGGCTCTCAGAAAAAGCTGGAGGATGAACTTGCGGCGTTTGGCGGTCGAGAAGTTCCTTACCCGATTGCTGGAAAAATCCGTCAAGACGCTTGAATTCTTCGCGCATACCGTGATGACCATGTCTTCCATCAGGATGATACCGATCGGCAACGTGAAGTAGAGTACATCCAGATTGGTTTCGTCGAAGTAGGGAATCTTGAGAATGATAAGGGTCGCATTATCTTCTACTTCAATGCGGGCAATTTCATCGATATCAAGTGAGGCGGTCAGAAAGTCCTGCGGCAGATTGAAGTGCTGAGCAAGAAACCCAACTTCGTCCTTTCCAGGATTGAGGACGTTGACCCAGCAGTCTTTTTCAACCTTTCCGATTTGTTCGAGACGATTGTTGATCGTCTTATACATGGCGATCTGAGGCAGCGATTCGCCCGGACCCTGGACTGTGGGCAGGAGGGTAGCGAGTAAATCTGAAGCAGTCTCCGGTTCTGGTGAAACCTGCAGGATTTCTTCCTGGTGTGCTGCTTTAAGGCTATTCTTTATGTTTTCGATTTTTTCCGGAGAAATAAAATTCAGCACGTGGCTTCGTTCCTCGGGATCGACGGCGGCAAGGATAGCAATGATTTCGTCCTGCGGCAGTATGTCGAGCAACGCGGTTTTAACGTCGTCGTCAAAGCAGAGGATAATAGCGACACGCGTTTCCATGGAAAGAGTGGAAAGAATACAGTATACTTCGTCAGGGGCCAGAGCGCCAAGGAAGTCTGCTACTATTGAAGGCATGGTAGTATTGCAGAAATCCTGGATGTCTTCGATCTGACTGGATGAAAGCATTTCCCGGAATTCCGGAACCAGGAGTGTATTTTTCATAGTATGCCTCATTTCTAAACGGCTGGGTGAGCAGTAATTGGCCGATCCGCAGAAATCCGGTTTCTCCATCCAGGAATGGTAGGAATCTGGTTGCTTGGCCTCCGGCAGTGGCGGCAGTGCATGTGCAATGGCTCAGGAAGAAATGAAAAACACATGGTTCGCCACTAAGCGAAGCCGTTAGTTGTAACGTGATTGAAGCCCTATCTGCTCAGGAAAACAACTGGTTTGTAAGCTAATCGGCTCATTGTAGGATATAATTTTATCAATCGCAAGGATAAGTCGGGATTGAAAACAATCGAGTGCGTACTCAGCTTTTATTGACCTAACTGGCAGAAACATTTTTGTTTTCTCTTGCAATGCGATATTCTCCGTGCTATATAATTAGGTTATTTTTGTCTGCCGGTAAATAATCTAAGACGTTGTTATTTAAGAACATTGATGCAGCCGTAGCAAATTAGGCACAATACGGCAGACTGTGGGGGCTCCAAGCGAGTAACCTCTCGAACTCAGTGTGCACCGTGCTCACCATTTTCTGAAATTTGGTGAACTGATGGTGCGCATAGCGCCGGCAAGCTCTTTATTGTGGACAAGGATGAGCATGGAATATGCATCGCTTCGACGATCGTCGACTGCTCTTGGTTTTTGTGATCGAATCGATTACAGTAAGAATACCGTGCCCTTTGCCGACCTTGGCGTAGAAACGCAACCATAAAGGGTTCGGTAAGGCTGCCTGATCAGATATGATTTCAGGCATCGTATAATTCACACGCCTTTGGACTTGTTTCGGGGTGTTTATGGATTGTGTCCATAAATCCGGGCAAGGTTGAAAAAGGCGGAGGCTAACCATGGTACAGGAGGTATAACTATGTCAGTGATTTTGATGAAGGAACTTCTGGAAGCTGGTGTGCATTTCGGGCACCAGACGCGGCGATGGAACCCAAAGATGAAGCCATACATCTTTGGTGCTCGTAATGGAATCTATATCATCGACCTTCAGAAAACGTTGCGTCTTTTCAAGATGGCATACAATTTTGTTGCTGAAATTGCGGCCAACGGCGAGCCGGTGCTGTTCGTCGGTACGAAGAAACAGGCTCAGGATACCGTCCGCGATGAGGCAACCCGCTGCAACATGTTCTATGTAAACTACCGCTGGCTCGGTGGGATGCTTACCAACTTCAAAACCATTCGGAAAAGCGTTGATCGACTTAAGCACATCAATGTCCTCCTCGCCGAGTCTGAAGCCGAAGGTTCCCCGCTTTCCAAGAAAGAAATTATCAAGCTTAAGAAAGAACGCGAGAAGATTGAGAAAAAATTAGGCGGGGTGAAGGACATGGATCGGCTGCCGGGAGCCATTTTTATTATCGATACCAAAAAGGAAAAAATTGCTGTCTCCGAAGCCAGGAAAATGGGTATACCCACTATCGGGCTGGTCGACACCAATGCCGATCCTGAAGAAGTCGATTATGTAATCCCCAGCAATGATGATGCCATTCGCGCAATACGACTTTTCTCCTCACGGGTTGCCACTGCCTGTCTGGAAGGGAAGAAACGGCGGGGAGAAAGAATCCAGCAGCAGGAAGCGCCAGTTTCTGTCGGCGGGACAGACTATAACCCGACAGAGGAATCTGTCGGTGTCGATTCGCCGGCATACAACGAACAGCAGTAAGCCAGCAGCGACGTGGTGCTGACGTGGGTGGATTGATATCGGCGCATCAAGCTAATCTGCACGTTGTCTAGTATGGATAGAAAGCAGGGCAGGCGAGAAGTTGTATTTCGCTTTCTCAGGCCCTGTTCCATCCACGCATATTACAACAAGAGTATACGGATGTATGTAACCTGAGGGAGAATAAGCATGGAAATCAATGCTAATTTGGTCAAGGAGCTTCGCGAGCGAACGGGTGCAGCGGTTATGGACTGCAAGAAAGCCCTCCAGGAGTCTGGCGGTGATCTGGAAAAGGCTATCGACCGGCTGCGGGA
>JAGOGO010000048.1 GCA_017996625.1 Deltaproteobacteria bacterium
AACGTCAGCTCCATCCCCTTTCGGCAAATGCGGACCGATGGCCTGTCCGCTGATATCATGCGGTGGCGTTGTGGCCATGCAGACCATACCTGATTTCCAGATCATGACATGGCGGTAACTGACTCCGGGAAAGAACGCAATGCGTTCATTGGAGAGTGCTTCGTGGATCGCGGCAATCAGGAGATGAGAGTCGTTATTGCCGATATGGCCAGCGCTGAAGTCATCCATGATGATCGCATTGCCTTCCTGACGCAGGGTAACGAGGTTACAGCGAAAGGCCGCATCCTCGGGTGCGAGTTTCAGGCGGAGGCTTGCTGCTTCCAGCGGAGCGCGGCCGGTGAAATATTTCTGAGGATCATATCCCATGACCGCAAGATTGGCGACATCACTGCCGGGTGCTAGTCCAGGGGGGATGGTGGCTGCGCGGCCAAGATGACCATTCTTCACCAGGAAGTCCATATGAGGGGTGCGGGCAGCCATAAGCGGAGTCTTGCCCCCCAGCTCTTCCAAGGGGTAGTCGGCCATACCGTCACCCAGAAGCACAAGATACTTCATTGCAGTACTCGAAGCGAAAGGTTAACAGTCGAGAACATCGAAGGTGTCTTCGATACGAATCAACATGGTCCGATCAAGCGTTACCGGGAGCTCGTCGATTTTCTTCAGCGCAGCATTCACGTTTTGCTCCAGGGCCTCGTGGATCAGCATGAAAATAGGCACCGCACCTTCACTGCTCCGGCCGCGCTGAATGACCGACGAGATGCTGATGTCGTAATCACCCAGAATTCCGGCGATCTGAGACAGCACTCCCGGCCGGTCGGTGGCGGAAAAGCGAAGATAATACCGGGATCGGATCTGATTTTCCTTTTTTATCGTTACCGGACGCGGCCGCCGGGAGCCAAAGGGAATGAGAGGCTTCTCCGGATTTGTGTGCAGCGCTCGCGCAATGCGGATGATGTCGCTCACCACCGCACTGCCGGTCGGCATTTTGCCTGCTCCGCGACCATAAAACAGGGTCGATCCGACCGCATCACCAGTGACGAAAACGGCATTGTACACACCTTGGACATTGGAAATAAGGCTTGCCGCCGGCACGAGTGTCGGGGTGACGCGAACTTCGATTTCACCTCGATCATCCTTAGAGATGGCAAGGAGTTTGATGCGGTATCCGAGTTCCTTGGCGAAGCTGATATCCTGAGGGGTGATGCGGGCAATACCCTCAGTGTAGATCTCCTCAGGATGGAACTGCCGTCCATAAACCAGAGAAAGGAGAATGGAGAGCTTGTGTGTGGTGTCATAACCGCTTACATCCAACGTTGGATCAGCTTCGGCATAGCCGAGTCTTTGGGCTTCGGCGAGGGCTTCGGAAAAGTCCTTGACCCCGTCCGACATGCACGAAAGAATAAAGTTCGAGGTGCCATTGAGGATACCGAAAATCATGGTTATGCGATTCGCGGAAAGCCCATCGCGGATAGCCTGAATGATGGGAATGCCGCCTCCGACGCTGCCTTCAAAGCCGATGTTTACTCCTCGTTCATGAGCAGCCTGAAAGAACTCTTCACCACGCCGGGAAAGGAGTGCTTTGTTGGCAGTGACCACGTGCTTACCCTGAGCGACAGCCTGCCGGAGGTAGGTTGCAGCAGGCTCCTCGCCGCCGATCAGCTCGACGACGATAGAGATTTCCGGGTCGTTGATTATTGCGCGAGCGTCGTTTGTAAGAATCGACGGCTGCAAGGTGATGCCGCGGTCAGATACCGTATCCAGATCAGCGATGCGGCGTACGACTACCGGAGCACCGACGCGGTCCTGAATAATTTCCTTGTTTTTCTCCAGGATCGTCACCACGCCGGCTCCGACAGTTCCGAATCCGATAATGCCAATGTTGATGTTGTTCATAACGCCTTAGACCGTAAAAAGCAGCGGACGCTGCGAATAGCCTGTTTTATGCGATGCTCGTTTTCTACCAGCGCGAGACGCACGTATCCTTCACCATGCTCGCCGAAGCCGATGCCCGGAGCTACGGCAACTTTCGCATCCTGAAGAAGCTGCTTGGAAAATTCGAGGGAGCCCATGCTGCGAAGGCGTTCAGGAATTTGAGCCCAGACAAACATGGTCGCTTTCGGCTTTTCCATCGGCCAGCCGGCGCTATTCATGCCGCTGATAAGAACGTCGCGGCGTCGGCCGTACAGGCGAGTGATGTCGGCAACCCATTCGGGATCGCCGTTGAGGGCAATGATGGAAGCTATCTGGATAGGTTGGAAGATACCGTAGTCCATATAGCTCTTCAGGCGGGTGAGGGCCTGGACGATCTTTGCGTTTCCAACAACGAAGCCCACGCGCCAGCCGGGCATATTGTAGCTCTTGGAGAGGGTGAATAGTTCCACTCCTACGTCGCGAGCTCCCTTCACCTGGAGAAAACTGGGCGCGCGATAATCATCAAAAACCGAGTCAGCGTAGGCAAAGTCGTGCACCACGATGATACCGTGTTCTTTCGCTATCTCCACCACCTTTTCAAAAAAAGTAATGTCAACAATGGCAGTGGTGGGGTTGTGCGGGAAAGACAGAATGATCATCTTAGGGTGCGGCCAGCTGCGTTTGATCGTCTGCACCAGCGCTTCGAAAAAGTCATTTCCGGGCAGCAGCGGGACACTGATGAGGTCGCCGCCGGCAATAACCACCGAATACTGATGGATGGGATAGGTAGGATCAGGAACGAGCACGACGTCGCCATGTGTGATCGTTGTCAGGATAAGGTGGGACAATCCCTCCTTGCTGCCGATGGTGACGACTGCCTCGCTGTCCGGGTCAAGATCGACATCGAACCTGCGCTTGTACCAGGAACAGATAGCATGCCGCAGCTTATAAACCCCGCGCGATGCCGAGTAACGGTGATTCCGGGGATTGACGGCTGCTTCGATGAGCTTATCGACAATGGGTTTCGGAGTCGGCATATCGGGGTTGCCCATGCCAAGATCGATGATGTCATCGCCAGCCTGACGAGCCTTGTGCTTAAGCTCGTTAACATAGCCGAGTACATACGGGGGAAGCCGGCGAATTCTGCGAAACTCTTCTGTTTCCATTGATTGTCACCTCTGATAAAAAAACTCGTAATACGGGTATAGTTCCATAGCAAGCGTGCGGAAGTTGAGAGAACTTCCGGCCTGAGTACGTTCAGTTGTCGATTCCTAGTGAGCGAAGCAGCGCCAGTGCAGTCCTTGAACTGCCTTGACCTTCTGAATGATGGCGTCGAGATCATACGAAGGATCAGGCGTCGGAGAATGGTCTGAAATCGTAGACTTGCCTGAGAGTTCAAGCAGGACCGACCTGACCGAATCACGAAGGCCTTCGAGGGAATACCCTCCTTCGAGTACTAGCGCGAGGCGGCCGCCGCAGACTTCATTGGCAGTATCGAGAAGTACCCGGGCAAGTCGGCCGAATCCTTCCGGGGTTACCTGCATTCCTCCGAGAGGATCCTGGAAGTAGATGTCAAATCCAGCAGATACCAGAAGGAATTCCGGAGCGAATTCCCGGGCCAGCGGCTGAAGGAGGTCGCGAAAAATGCTCATGTATTCGAAATCACCGGCCCCGCCCGGTAGGGGCACATTGACGGTATAACCGGCTCCGGCCCCGCGGCCTACCTCCTGAATTGCTCCAGTACCGGGATAGAAGGGATACTGGTGAGTGGAAAAATACAGCACCTGAGGATCGTCATAAAAGTGATGCTGGGTACCATTGCCGTGATGGAGATCCCAGTCGACGATCAGGATTCTTTTCAACCCATACTCCTTCATGAGATAGCGGGCAGCGATGGCAACATTGTTGAAGATGCAGAATCCCATAGCGCGATCGGCTTCAGCGTGATGTCCGGGTGGACGCACGAGAGCAAATCCGTTATCCAGAATGCGATCCTGAACGACATCAACCAGGGCAAGCAGTCCGCCGGCAGCAAGCATTGCCGCGCGAAACGTTTCCGGACAGGTAGAGGTATCCGGATCAAGAAATGTCATGCCCGGCCGCTGAGCGGTAGCAGAGATAGTCTGGTAGTATTCCGGCGCGTGAACTGCAGTTATCTCGGCCCGGGTGGCTTCGCGTGGATACACCGGAGTGAGAGTACGGGAAAACCCTTCGCTATCGATCATCTGGTATATGACTTCGAGCCGCTGCGGATTTTCCACATGGTAGGCTCCCATGCTGTGTTTGATGTAGTATTCGTCACGCACGACACCAGTCTTGGCCATGCCGGTTTCCTCGAGCTGACAAGCAGCTAATTAGGTGTTTACCATGACAATATAGTGAAAAAACGAAGATACTGTACCGTCAGTTGAGCATTTCGTCAAGCAATTACTGCTGTCGCTTCGCCATGGTTGACTTCCGCCGATTTCTCCGGCGCAATGTTGTCATCTCGAAACCGGCTCTGGGAGCACTATCCTCTTTATACAGAAAAAAATCCTTTGGTCGTGCTTCCAGAGCTGCAAAATCCACCCCGGCCTCCTTTACCAAAGGAGGGAGCAGAAGATCGGCCCCTGCACTGAACTACCTTCAGCACCTGGTTCGGGATGATTGGTGTCAGTTCAGGGTAACACTGGTACCGCAGCACCGCTTTTCTTCGGATGCCGGGGTTGCTTATGAAAGGGGTCCGGCCCAGGCGGGCTGAAACGGTAATCGCGTGACGCTGACTTGTTCATCCCTGCTGCAGAGTGCTTCGGCATCGCTCGGGGTGGTCTATTGTTCCTCTCTGAGTTGCCTTTCCTGTTGTAAAAAGGCGTGTTTTTCATTACAAGAAAATATTGACTCTCCGAAAGAAATACGATAAGTTTTACGAACCGACGATTCGGAATGATGATCGTTGCCTCCTCTGGGGGATCGTCTAGCGGCAAGACTCCAGACTCTGGATCTGGCTACCCAGGTTCGAATCCTGGTCCCCCAGCTTCCCAGCATGCGGTAAACAGGCATCGCGGTCATGCAGTACGCGGCCAGACTGTCTGTTTATTTCATCCTGGGATTGCTTCTTTTGTGTGGAATTCTTGACTTTTATTGCCGGTGTACTACTATTGTAGCACCCGGTAATGACCGGCGGTGTAGCTCAGGTGGTCAGAGCATACGGCTCATATCCGTAGTGTCCGGGGTTCAAATCCCTGCACCGCCATCGATGCTTTTGATGCATCGTGATCACGATTGACCCGAGGGAACAGAAGGAATAGCCTCGATCCAGTATCAATCTGAGAGTCTGGTTGGGTATTGTCGTCGCTATGTTTTAATGATTGCTATACATACTTCGCTTTACGTGTGCGCCTCTCGCTTCCTGCATTCAGAGCTTCCCACGCATGAGAATAGAATGATGCTACCGAGTTTTGAGCAGAATCGGTACATTGGCACCTCTCTCCGTCCGCTTGGTACTTCCTGTCTGTCGCTTTCGCCCGTAAGAAATGCAGTAAACCGTGTTCTTGTCCGCTCCTGATCCGCCAGAATCGTGAACAGCTGCCTGTATTATGATGAAATGCTCATTACTTTCCCCAGCTCTTTCCTTTGGGTTCAGAGGCACTCGGGTGGGTGTTGTAAACCATATGA
Source organism: Deltaproteobacteria bacterium (assembly GCA_017996625.1). Classification (GTDB taxonomy): domain Bacteria; phylum Desulfobacterota; class WTBG01; order JAGOGO01; family JAGOGO01; genus JAGOGO01. The sequence continues at coordinate 5,566 of JAGOGO010000048.1, forward strand.
GTGGAGATAGAGTACAATGGGACTGTTTGTAAAAGAAACCAGCGGAACCATGAGCAAGAAAAGCGATCCGATTTCCGAAGGCCTTCACCAAGCTGTCTGTTACGGTGTATACGACCTGGGGACTCATGTAAATGAGCAATTTGGCGGAACGGTGCGCAAGGTGCTCATTCAGTGGGAATTGCCTGATGAACGTATCAGCGTTGAGCGCGACGGACAGATGGTAAGCCTCCCGAGGGCTATCAGCAAGCAGTACACGCTGAGCCTGCATGAAAAATCGAACCTCAGGAAGGACCTGGAGGCGTGGAGGGGAAAAGCATTCAGCGATAAAGAACTGCGGGGATTTGATATGCAGAAAATTCTCGGTGCCAATTGTCAGCTCCAAATCCTGCATAAGACCAAGAATCTGCGCACATTTGCAGCGGTGTTGAATGTGCTTCCCTGGAAGGGCGAAAAGAAGACGCCGGAGAATCCGCTGCATTTCTTCTCCTTCGACGATGGCATGGATATACCGGACGGCACTCCTGAGTGGGTCGCTGACATCATTATGACCTCTGATGAGTGGAAGATCCGGGTTGAGCAGCGCGCATCTGAATGGGAAGAGTCAGATGACCATCAGAGCCAGACAGTAAGAGAGCTCTTCTAAGGTGGCCTGTCGATATTATACGCCATCATCGGTGATGGGAAAGACACGGCCGGTGTGCCAATACATCATGCAGGACCGCTCGGGTCAGTGGTGCCTCTGCCGCCACGAGAGAATGTTTCTCTGTGAGGAATGGGTTCGAAAGCGGGCCGGGGTCAGTCTGTTTCCACGCAAGAGAAAGGGCAGCGGTCAGCAGAGGAGAAAGTCGGATCCGCTGTAGCGGCAAACCCGTGTATCTGCCTTAGTGTACTCACGGACACCTTGTATTCTTGGCTTACGTTTAGTAGTATGGGAATCTCTAACCGCGGCCGATTCGCTCAACAGGCGGCCGTTTTTTCCGACTGTGCCAAGAATATTGCCGAGAGTCATGAAGAGAAATTTGCGAAAGCGCGTGCAAGCCTGGATCGATCATCACGCTCTACTGGAGACCGGCGACACAGTCCTGGTGGCTGTATCCGGCGGTGCGGATTCAATGGCCCTGCTGCACCTGCTTTACCAGATGAGAGCGATCTACGATATTTCCCTGGTCGTGGCTCATTACAATCATCGTTTACGCTCCAGCGAGTCAGATGCCGATGAAGCGTTCGTTCGTAAGCAAGCCCGCCTGATTGATGTTGCGGTGGTGGTGGATATTGATGACGGGATGCTCGGAAACGGATGCGGCAACCTGGAAGAGCGGGCTCGGGAACGGCGATATGGATTTTTACGAAAAGCCGGCCAGGAGGTCGGAGCGCACAAGATCGCTTTGGGGCATACGGCTGACGACCAGGTGGAGACGCTGTTTCTCAGTCTGGGCCGGGGAGCTGGAATGAAAGGGCTCGGAGGCATGCTGGCAAAGCGGGGGATGTATATTCGACCGCTTTTGAATCTGGAACGTACAGAGGTTGTAGAGTTTCTCCGGGCAGAAGAGATTCCCTGGGTAGAAGATTCTTCAAATTGTGAAGACATCTTCCGCAGGAACGTGATCCGTCGTACGCTGATTCCGCTGATGGAGCAGGAGGTCACTCCGCACCTGGTACGAGTGGTGAACAGAACAATGGAAATCCTGCGCGATGAGGAGTCGTGGATGGAAAGCAGTTGCGCGGCCATCTACGAGGAACTGAAAGAAGATTCTTCAGCCGAAGGCGTAGTCTTTCCGGTTTCCGAATTTTGCAGCCTGCCGGTGGCGCTCCAGCGGAGAATTATTCGCCTGGCGCTGAATGAAGTAAGCGGAACGCTGCGGGCAATCAGCTTCAACCATGTTGAGGCTATCCGCTTGCTGGCCTCTTCCGGAGCTGCTCATGGTGCCGTCTCACTTCCTAGAGGATGTACGGCTCGCAGGCAGTATGATCGGGTTTGGATCGACACCGGCCGGGTTCAACCCGTTGCTTTCCATTATACGGTGGAGAGCGTTCCTGCGACTCTTCTCATTCCCGAAATCGATTGCTCGCTGCGTTTTGATGTGGCCGAGGGTCGGTGCATAGCTCGGTCGCAGCGTTCGCTGGCTGCGTCCCTCGATGCAGCGGCGGTGCAGTTTCCAATGGTTGTCCGGAGCGTGCAGAATGGGGATCGATTTCGACCCTTCGGCATGGCCGGTGATAAGAAAGTGAGCGATTTTTTCATCGACAGTAAGGTTCCTTTTGAGGAGCGAAAGCGGGTTCCACTGGTCCTGAGTGGAGAACGAATTGCTTGGATCGCCGGATACCGGATTGATGATCATTTCAAGGTCACTGAAAAGACGGAGAAAACTATGATCATAGCCATGGAATAGGGCACTTTTTGCTTGTTCCGGCAGTTGTTTTGTGATAATCAGTAAATGAAAATTAGATACATTTTCAACGAGTAGCTGCCCCACGGCTACACGTACGCAGTACGTAAGGATGGCAAAGATATTGAGACCTATTCACAAGAACCTCATTATTTGGTTATTCTTGAGTGTCGTTATCATAATTCTGGTCAACGTGTTTAACCCGCCCCGTAAGCCTACGCGCGAAATCAGTTACAGCGAATTCCTGGCACTTCTTAATCAAAACAAAATCGTGAAGGTGCGGCTTGAGGGAAATAACATTCTCGGAACCACGGCTGCCGATGAGAGTCTAAAAACCTACGCGCCGAATGATCCGTCATTGGTTCGCGATCTGCGCGAAAAGAGCATCGAGATTGTTGCCAAACCGGAAAATGATACCCCCCTCTATAAAACTATTCTGATCTCCTGGTTTCCTCTTCTCCTGCTGATCGGGATCTGGATTTTCTTCATGCGTCAGGTTCAGACTGGTGGAAAGGCGATGTCTTTCGGAAAGAGCAAAGCCCGGCTTCTCTCCGAGCATCAGCAGCAGGGTGTGACTTTTGCCAATGTTGCCGGTGTGGAAGAAGCAAAGGAAGAGCTCGAGGAGATTATCGAATTTTTGAAAAATCCAAAGAAATTCACAAGCCTGGGTGGAAAAATCCCGAAAGGCGTACTGCTTATCGGCGCTCCCGGTACCGGCAAGACGCTTCTGGCCAAAGCCATCGCCGGCGAAGCAAAAGTTCCGTTTTTTAGTATCAGCGGGTCTGACTTTGTGGAAATGTTTGTCGGTGTGGGGGCTTCCCGGGTTCGCGATCTGTTCGTTCAAGGAAAGAAGAATGCCCCGTGCCTGATTTTTATCGATGAAATAGATGCTGTCGGACGGCATCGGGGAGCAGGACTCGGCGGCGGCCATGACGAGCGAGAACAGACCTTGAACCAGCTTTTGGTTGAAATGGACGGCTTCGAGTCAAACGAAGGAGTCATCATCATTGCGGCAACCAACCGCCCTGATGTACTTGATCCGGCCCTGGTTCGCCCCGGCCGGTTCGACCGGCAGATCGTGGTACCGGTTCCTGATGTTAAAGGCAGGGAGAAGATTCTGAAGGTGCATACCGGAAAAACTCCCCTGGATGAAAACGTCGATCTGGCGGTGGTCGCCCGGGGAACCCCGGGGCTCTGCGGTGCTGACTTGGCCAATCTGGTGAACGAAGCAGCATTGCTGGCGGCCCGGAGAGGTCAGGACCGGGTCATGATGGAAAATTTTGAGCAGGCAAAAGACAAGATACTTATGGGAATTGAGCGCAAGAGCATGGTAATCAGCCCGGATGAAAAGCGGTTGACTGCCTACCATGAAGCCGGACATGCGCTGGTTGCTCGCCTGATTCCCGGCACTGATCCGATTCACAAGGTAACGATCATTCCTCGGGGCCGCGCGCTGGGGCTTACCCAGCAGCTTCCTGTCGACGAGAAGCACACTCACCCACGGAGCTATCTGCTTGATCGTATTGCCGTGCTTCTTGGGGGGAGAGTTGCCGAAGAGCTGGTGCTGCATGATTTGACGACGGGATCAGGAAACGATCTCGAGCGGGCGACCGAATTGGCTAGAAAAATGGTGTGCGAGTGGGGCATGAGCGAAGAACTAGGCCCACTGACCTTTGGAAAAAAGGAAGAGCAGATTTTCCTTGGCCGCGAGATATCACAGCACCGGGATTACAGCGAAGAGACTGCACTGAAGATCGACCAAGCCGTTCGACGGATTGTCAACGACGGGCATGATCGGTCCCAAAGTCTGCTGCGAAGCAACATCGATACCCTTCATGAGCTTGCCAGTGCTCTTCTGGATCGTGAGTCTCTCGACGGCCCGGAAGTGGAATTTATAGTGAGTGGCGGCAAGGCGGCTGAGATGCCATCGATGAATAATCATCGGGTCAACCAGTTTCTCTAAAAGAGGAAGGAGCAAAGAGTAAGGAGTTAGGAGTAAGAAGCTAGAGGCGAGTTCTCCCTTCACAGATAGGACCTTTCACTTCTTACTTTTAATTTTCACTCTTCACTCCTCACTCTTCACTCCTTACTGCATTACCATTCCCTTCTTGACTCTTTCTTTCTTTTTCTATAGTATTCAAAATTTACGCCCGGGAGGCAGTAACCAGCTCGGTATCGATGCCAGGCTGATGAGACAGGACCACTATGAGTCGGTACACCCCACGCCTGATTCATGTGTCACGGTTGGACGACATTGTTTCTGAGATCGGAAGTTTGGGTTTCAGGCCTGATCAGGCTGAGGTGGTGAGTTGCGGCCTCTGGTACCGGCTTGTGAGAGTGGACGGTCTCGATCACGGTCTCGCGGAACGGATTCAAAAGGTGGTTCAGGCTTCCGGCGGCATGGCGGTTTTTTCCGCGAGGCAGGCTGCGGATGAAACGGCGGTGGACATGCTGTTGGCTGCTTCTCAATCTGGTCTGACAGCGATTGCTTCCGACCCAGGTTTGCGGTCCGGTCCACTTCGGGATTTGAGCGAGTCTCTGTCTGAAGTCTTGCAGTTCGAAAGCACCCCTCATACCTTGACACTCAAGGGAAAGGTGTTTGATCTTTCTCAACGGACTCATATAATGGGGGTCCTCAACATTACGCCCGACTCATTTTCCGATGGAGGCCGTTACTGGGACCATGCACAGGCAGTGGAGCAGGCGCGCCGGATGATTGATGAGGGAGCAGATATAATCGATGTCGGAGGCGAATCAACGCGGCCGGGTGCGACGCCGGTGTCTGCTGATGAGGAACTCTGCCGGATAATTCCGGTGATCGAGGAAATTGCAGCTGATGCAGGGGTTCTGGTCTCGGTTGACACGATGAAAGCAGTAGTGGCAAAGCAGGCTCTCGCTGCTGGAGCGGCGATGATCAATGATGTCAGTAGCCTGAGCAGGGACCCGTCACTGGCTGAAGTTGTTGCCGAGAGCGGGGTTCCGATTGTTCTGATGCATATGCGGGGAACGCCGCAGACGATGCAGCAGTGCACCGCATATGAGGACCTGATGGGCGAGATTTGTGACTATCTGCGCCGACGTATGGAATATGCGGAAAAGGCAGGGATCAGACGGGAGCAGATAGTCATTGATCCGGGTATCGGATTCGGAAAATCTCTCGAACGAGGGAATCTCACGATCTTGAGGAATCTGGCGGAGCTTCGGAGTCTCGGCCGTCCTATTCTGATCGGCCCGTCCCGCAAGGGGTTTCTGGGCCGGATTGTGGGTCGCCCGGCTCACGATCGCGCCGAAGCTACTGCTGGTGCGGTAGCTGCGGCAGTGATGAATGGAGCCGACCTGGTTCGGGTTCATGATGTGGGAATGATGAAGCAGGTGGTTGCGGTGATTGATGCCATTAAGCGTGCGGCTCCAGTGAAGACAGTGAAAAGTGAGAAGTGAGGAGTGAAGAGCAAGAAGCATAGTGTGCGACGCAAACTACAACAAGCGGTTACAGGTCGCGAGTTCTGCAGTGGAGACAAAGCCCGTAACTTAAAACTCGCAACTCGCAACAGTCTCTTCACACGTAACTCCTCGTATGAAACTTGACCTCGCGCAGGGACGCAGAGCACGCGGAGAACGTTTTCCAACTTCTCGTATGAAACTTCACGTTTGTCTGTCATTCCCGCGAAGGCGGGAATCCAGTATTGTGAACAGCGTACCACACTGCTAAAGCCCGTTGTGCTGGCGATGAGCGTTCGGTAACATGTCGTTCCTACCAGAAGCGGCCATATGCTCTGGATTCCCGCCTGCGCGGGAATGACATCTCAGTGGATTGCCGCCGGCGCGGGTTGCGCTTCAGGTCGTTATCCACCGAACGAAGTGAGGCGGCGCCTCAGCTCTTTATCCACCGAACGAAGTGAGGAATGACGATGGCAACGTTTCTTCTTCGCTCAACCTGAGCCCGATGGCGCTCAGAGGCTTTTGCTTACTCCTCACTCTTGACGGAATCGGACAGAAGGAGATTTGATATGGCCACACTGGCGGTTAATGTGGATCATGTGGCAACGGTTCGTCAGGCGCGGCGGGCGCATGATCCGGACCCGGTGACAGCTGCACTGCTGGCGGAGCTGGCCGGGTGTCACGCAATCATCGTTCATTTGCGTGAGGATCGGCGTCACATCTGTGACCGCGATGTTGAAGTCTTGATGAAAGTCATCACTACTCAGCTCAACCTTGAGATGGCGGCTACTGAGGAAATGATTGGCATTGCCTGCTCTCTGAAGCCTGCGGTGTGTTGCCTGGTGCCGGAAAAGCGGCAGGAGCTTACCACCGAAGGGGGCCTGGACGTGGCCGGCCGTGCTGAGAACCTCAGGCATGCTGTGGAGTCGCTGCATAGTGCGGGGATCAAGGTAAGCCTGTTTGTCGACCCGGAGCGAACGCAGATCGAAGCCAGCCGACATGTTGGTGCTGATATTGTCGAGCTGCATACCGGGGCATACAGCAACGCGTGCGGCGATGGTGACCGCAGACGGGAGCTGGAGACCATCGCCTCGGGAGCCAAATGTGCTGCCTCGTTGGGACTCCGGGTCCATGCCGGCCATGGGCTTGATTACCATAACGTACAGCCAGTCGTTGCGATTCCGGAGATCAGCGAGTACAGCATCGGTCACAGCATTATTGCCCGCGCAGTGTTGGTGGGAATGGAGCGAGCGGTGGCGGAGATGGTGGCTCTGGTTAAGGGTGATTGCTAGCCGTTTTCCGCAGTTCGGGGGATTGACAGTTCGCCGAAACAGGGGATTAAAGAACGCACGATGAAAGCTGGATATGACGGCACAACACTAACGGTAACAACTGCCAGTGCCAGCGAAACTGAAGAGGTCGGACGGATTGCGGGCGCAAGCCTTGGGCCCGGAGATGTAGTTGGGCTTGTCGGCGATCTGGGAACCGGCAAGACCTGTTTTACGCGCGGAGTTGCAATTGGTGCCGGAGTCAGTCCGGCTATCCCGGTTGTGAGTCCGAGCTTTACGATTCTAAACGAGTATGGCGGCAGAGTCCCGGTGTACCATTTTGACTTTTACCGGCTTGATGCTCCGGGCCGGGAGCTTGACTGGGAATGGCGCGAATACTTTTATGGACAAGGAATTGTAGTCATCGAGTGGGCGGACAAGGTCGCTGCTTTTCTACCTGATGATTACCTTCTTGTTCATTTTGAGTTTTGCGGCGATACCGCACGGATACTTCGTCTGGAAGGACACGGTGAGGCCGGCCATAGGCTCGTGCTTGCGTGCGAACAGACACTCCGGTTTCTCGAGGAGCGAGCCAAAGAACAGAAGACCTAAGACAGTGTGTTATACCTATCAGAGCAGAGGATACATGGATGGCTCTCATTGTTCAAAAATACGGAGGCACCTCGGTCGGCAGCATCGAACGAATTCGCAATGTTGCCCGGATGCTGATGGAAACACAGGCACAAGGGCATGAGGTGGTTGCGGTCGTTTCCGCGATGACCGGAGAAACGGATCGTCTGATCGGTCTCGCCCACGGGCTGACTGATGCCCCGGACAGCCGGGAATACGATGTTCTTGTTTCAACGGGAGAGCAGGTGTCAATTGCCTTGCTCTCAATAGCGATTATTGCCATGGGCGGTAAGGCGCGGTCTTTTACCGGACACCAGGTTAAGATTCTCACCGATGAATCGTTCAGCAAAGCCAGAATTATGAGCATTGAAGCCGAACGTCTGCTGCAGGAAGTGAAGAACGGATACATTGGAGTAGTTGCTGGTTTTCAGGGAGTTGACGAGGATGGCAACGTCACCACGCTCGGCCGCGGTGGTTCCGATACCTCGGCCGTGGCCTTGGCTGCCGCGCTGGGTGCGGATGTCTGCGAGATCTATACGGATGTCGATGGAGTATATACTGCTGATCCGAATATTTGTCCTGACGCTCGCAAGCTGGATCGCATTTCTTATGAAGAAATGCTGGAAATGGCGAGTGCCGGCGCGAAGGTTCTCCACAGCCGCTCAGTTGAAATCGGAAAGAAGTTCCACATCCCGATTCTCGTTCGCTCATCTTTTTCCGAGGAGGAAGGTACGATGGTTACCCTTGAAGATGCGGAAATGGAAAAGTACGTTGTCACCAGCGTCAATTATAATCGCACCGAAGCCAAACTGACGATCTCCGGCATTCCCGATGTACCGGGAATAGCAGCCAGGATTTTTCAGCCAATCGCCAATGCGAATATCGTTGTCGACATGATCATTCAGAATGTCGGCCGTGATGGTCTCGCGGACCTGACCTTTACGGTTGCTAAGACGGATGTGAAAAAGGCCTTGGACATCCTGAGCTGTGTCGCTAAAGACATGAATGCCATCTCGGTGACCACAGACGTGAACATATCGAAAATCTCCATCGTCGGTATTGGTATGAGGAGTCATGCCGGTGTCGCTACCAAAGTGTTCTCCATTCTTGCCGACGAAGGCATCAACATCATGATGATCAGCACCTCGGAGATAAAGATTTCCTGTGTGATCGAAGAAAAGTACACCGAATTAGCAGTCCGTGTGCTCCATGATGTCTTTAACCTCGGAGTGCCCCAGTCGAGCAGCAACGAGGCTGGATAACAAAGCATCTGGTCGAATGAGGATTGTATGAGAAGCATCAAGATCTATGACACAACGCTGCGTGACGGAACTCAGGGCGAGGATATCTCCTTTACCGTTGAAGACAAGATCAGAATTTCGCGAAAGCTTGATGAACTCGGTGTTCACTATATTGAGGGGGGGTGGCCTGGATCGAATCCGCGGGATCTACAGTTTTTTACTGAAATTCTGAATTACTCCTTTACCACGGCAAAGATAGTCGCATTTTCCAGTACGGTACGCCATGGTATGGCTCCGGAAAACGACGGCAATGTGCGCGAGCTGCTCAACGCCAGGACATCGGTAGTGACTATCGTTGGAAAGGGGTGGGACCGTCAGGCGAAGGAGGTACTGGGAGTATCGCTGGAGAGTAACCTTACGATGATTGGCGATACGATACGGTATATGAAGCAACACGTTTCCGAAGTTATCTTCGATGCGGAACACTTCTTCGATGGGTACAAGGATAACCCTGATTATGCCATGAAGGTAGTGGCGGTGGCTGCGGATGCCGGATGTGATTCCATAGTGTTGTGCGATACAAACGGCGGCACTATGACCTATGAGGTGCAGGAAATTGTTAAAGCGGTAAAAAAGACCTGCGGGAAGCCTCTCGGCATTCATTGCCATAATGATTGCGAGATGGCGGTCGCTAACACCATCGTAGCGGTGAAAGAGGGCGTTGATCAGGTTCAGGGCACAATCAACGGCTTTGGAGAACGCTGCGGGAACGCTAATCTCTGCTCGATCATCCCCAACTTGAAGCTTAAGCTGGGGTGCGACTGCATATCGGATCAGCAGCTCTCCAAGCTCAAGAACGCTGCTCGCTTTGTGTACGAGCTCGCGAATATCCGACCGCCTAAGCACCAGCCGTTTGTTGGCGAGAGTGCTTTCGCTCATAAGGGTGGTATCCATGTGCACGCAATTGAGAAAAATTCGATCATGTACGAACATATCAAGCCTGAACTGGTCGGAAACCACCAGCGGGTGCTGGTTTCCGACCTTTCGGGAAGAAGCAACATTATGGTCAAGGCGCGCGAATTGGGTATCACGATCAGCAGCAAGGATCCGGTAGTGATGGCCACCCTTGACACAATCAAGGAAATGGAAAACCGCGGCTACCAGTTTGAGGGAGCTGAAGCATCGTTTGAGCTTATGCTGAAAAAGGCAATGGGCTTACACCGCAAGTATTTCGACCTGCTTGGTTTCCGGGTCATCAATGAGAAGCGCAGGGAGGATGAGCCCCCGATTGCCGAGGCGACCATTATGATCCGGGTGGGAGGTGCGATCGAACACACTGCTGCATTGGGCAATGGTCCGGTCAATGCGTTGGACAATGCGGTACGCAAGGCTCTGGAGAAGTTCTATCCTCAACTCAGGGAAATGGAACTGGTAGATTACAAGGTGCGTGTTCTCTCTGCCGGCCACGGGACCGGAGCACAGGTGCGGGTATTGATCGAATCCGGCGATGCCACTGACAGATGGGGCACAGTCGGCCTTTCGGAAAATATCGTTGAAGCGAGCTGGCAGGCCCTTGCCGACAGCATCAATTACAAGCTCCTCAAGGATGAACAGAAGCCAAAGTAGCAACTCAGCAGGATACAGCAGCCTGAGTCCGGGGATTGTACTCAGTATTGCTGCAGCTCTCCTCAGTCTTGCGCTGTATCGCGATGTGGGAGCGCATCTGGAGAGCCGTACCTTGATCCCGGAAAAGCAGCCGGCTGTAATTATTGAACTGGCAGGCGCAATTGAGAAGCCCGGCGTGTATTTTCTTTCAAGTCCGCCTGCAGCCGCAGAGGTGCTTGCTGTCGCAGGTGAAGAAGGGGATGCATGTGTGGTTCCGGTTGCCAATAAGAACATCGGGTGGCGGGTACCAACCGGGACGAGGCTTGTCATAGAAACGCAGACATCAACGTCAGCGAGGAGAATGGTTGCGGAACCCATGGCTGCTGCCGGAAAAGTGGCTTTCGGGCTGCCGCTCGACCTGAATGCGGTGACAGCAGAGGACCTTGAGGTGCTGCCCGATATAGGGCCGCATACTGCTGCTGCAATTATTGCTGACCGCGCGGCCCGGGGCCGCTACAGCGCGGTGACGGAGCTGCAGCAGGTTAAAGGCATCGGTCCAAAGAAATTTCAACGGCTCAGTCAATACCTAAGTGTGGAGTCTACTGACGATTAATCAACCCCATTAAGAGAGGAAACAGTCTGTGGCACGAAGTCGACGTGTTGCTAAGAAACCTACGAAAGATATACCGGGCAGTGTGACGCCTGACCCGAACGTTCTGATGACCTTTGCCGAGCGAAACTTACGGTGGATCGGTATCGGGGCAGCCGCGGTAGTGGTCATTCTGGTGGGACTGGTGATCTGGCGATATCTGGAAGCGAAGCAGGAGCGTCAGGCGAGCGAGGCTCTTTATCGGGCGCTCACCCAGTATGAGCAGGTTCTCAGGGAGAAGAAGCCGCTGGATGAATCGCTGCTGGCGTTTCAGACCGTGATGAAGGACTATGGGGGAACTCAGAGTGCAAGCATCAGTGCTTTCTACGCGGGAAACTGTTTTTTCGCTCAGGAGAAATTCGATGAGGCGATTGGCCTGTACGAGCTTTTCCTTGCGGCAATGCCGGAAAAGTCACATCTCCATGTTCTTGCCTATGACAGTCTCGGCTACTGCTATGAGCAGAAGCAAGACTATCAGAAAGCGGTGGATTACTTTTTAAAAACTATTGCTGATCCTCCCGGCCTTGGTGAAGTCGGATATCTGAATATCGCTCGCTGCTACGAGGCACTGGGCAACAAAGAGAAAAGCGCCGAATTCTATATACGGGCAGTTTCTGAGTATCCCGAAAGCCCGAGGGTTAGTTTTATCCAGGAAAAGATCAAGGCCTTAGAAATTAAGCCCCTTTCTGCTGAGGAACAGCTGCCTACTGAGGTAGTCACCGAGACCAGTGAAAAACCTGTCAAACCGTAGCCGGGTCCGAGTGGTTATCTTTGACTGCGACGGAGTGCTATTCGATTCCCGAGACGCCAACATTGCCTTCTATAACAAGATCCTCGCGTACTTCGAGAAGGCTCCGGTGAGACCTGAGGAATGCGACATGGTCCACATGCGTACCGCTCAGGAATGTATCGAATACTTCTTCCGCAATGATCCTCGACTGCAAGAAGCTCAGCGGTATCGTAAGAATCTTCGTTACGACGAGTTCATCCCGTTTGTGAAACAGGAGCCGTACTTGCAGGAAGTGTTGCGAGCGCTTCACCGCCGATATCACCTGGCAATAGCTACTAATCGGACCGGCAGTATTCATTCGATTTTAAAAGTATTCGATTTGGAAAACCACTTTGACCTTGTCGTCTGTGCCCTCGACGTAGAACAGCCGAAGCCTCATCCAGAGGCGGTCTGGAAGATCCTGGATCACTTTGGCGCTGCTGCTGACGAGACGGTTTATTTCGGTGATACGGTTGTTGACCAGGAGGTATCCGTGCGATCGAATGTAACCTTTGTAGCGTATCGCAACCCCGGCCTGGGAGCACAATATCATGTGCGAACAATGCAGGAGGTGCTCCTTCTGCTTTCTAACGACAATGCTTCGGATGCCTGGCGTTGCGACTCGTGATAAAGTGAAAGTGCGGAGCGGTGGAGCAATCGAGCAAAGAGCAGAAGAGCATCGATCGGCTTACTCGTCTTGACATCGAATGGCTCCTGCCGGGACATGGAGAGGCTGTTCATGGAGCCCGGGAAATACGAAAATACCTTTCCTTCGAACAGCACTGGTTTCCTTTGCTCCGAGGG
>JAGOGO010000212.1 GCA_017996625.1 Deltaproteobacteria bacterium
GAAGTCACTCTGATATACTACCGTGAGTTTCTTCTCCTGTACTGCTCCTGCGTTCTCAAGCAGGCTGCCAAAGAGCGAGAGCACGAGAAACAATGCAAGTACCAATTTCCAAAACCGAACCATGGAGTTCCTCCTGCAAGAATACAGTTGCTGCTTACTGAAGGATGACACTATAGCATATTTTTTGTGTGCTTCCAAGAAATGAAACGCAGAAGATTTCTCTCCATAGTACCATGAGGTACTGCAGAAGGCTCTGTTCAGGGGCATTTGTCCAACAGTCCCCGTTCTTCTTGACAACCAGGAAAGGCTCGATTATTGTAGGCTGTGTGCATCTGGATGTCACCGCTATCGCTGGCTGGAGCGGAATGCTGTTCGGACCGGGAAAGAGCCAAGCCCTGCATACCTCTCACATTTGACCGATGCCTCATCCGTCATGGAAAAAAAGGTTGCTATCGTTCAGTCCAACTATATCCCCTGGAAAGGGTATTTTGATCTGATCAATCGTGCGGACGAATTCATCCTGTTCGATGACGTGCAGTATACCCGTCGTGACTGGAGAAACCGCAACCTGATCAAAACTCCGAATGGGTTGCTGTGGCTTACCGTCCCGGTGGAAGTGAAGGGAAAGTATCTGCAAAAGATCAAGGATACGCTGATCAGCGATCCTGACTGGGGCGGTAAGCACTGGAAGACTATTGTTCAGAATTATTCTCGTGCCCCATACTTCAAAGAGTATCGAAACCTTTTTGAAGAACTGTATTGCGGAACCAGAGAACGTTTGTTAAGCACTCTGAACGGCACATTTATCAAGGCCGTCTGTGACCTTCTGGGTATTGCCGCAAAAATTTCCTGGTCCATGGATTATGAAGTGATTGACGGCAAGTCGGAGCGATTGCTGCACCTCTGCAAACAGGCTGCGGCAACCGAGTATATCTCCGGTCCGGCGGCAAAAAGCTACCTCGATGAAGAGCTTTTCCGCAGAGAGGGAATTTCAGTTGTTTTTATGGATTATTCCGGCTATCCGGAATATAATCAGCTTTTTCCCCCTTTTGAACATGGTGTGAGCATTATCGACCTTATCTTCAACGAGGGTCCACACGCCCGTCAGTTTATGAAGAGCTTTTGAGCGAAATCCTCTAAGTCGCTATTCATGTGCAAGAACAGCAAGCCCGATTCCGGTCCTGCCGTAGTCATTTCCATTATAGAGCATATAGGTCGTATCCTGGTGAACGAAGACAAAGGGGTACTCTATCATTTCGGAATCCCAGCCCGTAGAGGATACATCGATTCCAGCTTCCTGATCTTTTCGCTCCCACGCAATACCATCTGATGACTCAGCGTATCCGATACGGTAGGCTGCCCCCCGGAATGCATACCACATGCGATATGCGGAACCCTGTTGTATGATGCAGGGCCGAGATATGGCATATTCTTCTTGTGACTGATAATCGATACAAACGAGTCCTGCTCTCTTCCAGTGAATGCCATCGCTGGATTCAGCGTACTTAATGTGATAGTAGTGTTTGAGAGAATTTCCTTCAGTCTCCCATCCTGTACCGGAGACGTACCACATCCTCCACAGTCCCTTGTCTATAATCACACACGGAGAAGCAGTAAGGTAAGGGTCAATTCTGTTTCGATCCAGAATCGGAGCGTTTGAGACTTTCTGGAAGGTTTTGCCGTTGTCATCGCTTACCGCGAGCCCGATGAAGTAATAAAAAGGCACGGTAACACCAAGCGTCCATCCGGTATAATACAGGAATAGTCTTCCTTTATGAGAGACCAGCCAGGAGTTCGTCACACCACTGTCATCAAAGGTTCCAAGCGTGCCAGGAGAAATTACGGGTGATTCACTGATGCATACGACCGTACCGGGCGTGTTGATGTTGAATTCAAATGTGCCGATTTGAGCTCTGCCCTGTTCATCACGTCCACTGAAGTAAATTCGATGCCCTGCCGGCGTTGTTACTGCGACCGGAAGCGCGGCATGCGTTTTCATCCAGGATAGAGTGTCAGGCGGTTCAAATATCAGTCCCTTTTTTATCCATCTCGCCATAGTGTCTACCAGGTGACAGGTTTAGAGATCAATTTCGTCACTTTTCTTTTCAAGGCAAATTGTTCTTGGCGGCACGTAGACTCCCTTGGGGATCGTATCTTCCTGAATAACTGAACCAGCCCCTACCAGTGTTTCGGGGGCTATGACCACCGAATTATGAATTGCAGCGTTGACACCGAGAAAGCTGTAACTGCCGATATGAACATTCCCTGATACTACAACCTGAGAGCTGATAAAACAATGATCGCCAATTACTGAGTCGTGCCCGATATGATTGCCGCTCCACAAGGTCACATTGTTGCCGATCCGTACAAACGGCTGAATCGTGTTATCCTCAAGAACAAAACAGTTTTCGCCGACCGGATGCTCGGAAAGAAAGGTGCAGCGACTGCTGACATACGTAACAAAAGAGTAGCCCAGGCTTTTGGCCTGGTAGTATTTTTGAGCACGAACACTGTTCATCCGGGCATAGCTGAGAGCGACGAACATTTTGTATTTGTCAGGAGGGAAGTTGTGTGCTACATGCTCGAATTCAAGGAGCGGAAGATCAAGGAATGAATCAGCGTTTCGATACTCTTTATCCACCGCAAAAGCGGCTACTTCATGATTTGTGTCTGAGGAAAAGTAGTGATGAGCAAGCTTTGCAATGGCGCCTGCTCCAAATATGACGATGTTGGCCATGGTTACGTGTTCTCCATGAAAACGAGGATCGAAAATTCGTAGAGGGGATAATCGTGAATAAGCGAAACAAACCGAGAATACCTTGTTTTGCAGAGGTCAAATAAAAACAGGGGATCCGCATAATAGAGGTATGAACGTTGATACTCAGGATCGGAATACCGTGAAAGGCAGTTAAAAGAAAACCCCTTCTTACTTAGAGACGCTATTATTTCCAGGGTGTCCACTATGTAGTCTCTCCACTCAGAATCCGTTTTCTCCAACTTGACATTGAAGATGCCACTGGCAACCGTGTAATCTGCCGGCGTGAGCATGGCCACGGTGTCAGAAAAACTGCAGGCAGATACATCCTTATGAAGCTCGTTGGCGGCGTTGATCATTGCCGGTGAAATGTCATAGCCGCAGTAGGTGAAGGAGAGATTCTTCTTGAGCAGGTGGTCGACAAGAGCACCATAGCCGCATCCATAGTCATTAAGGGATACTATCCCCGGCAGATCGCATACTTTGAGCAGTTGGTCGAAGCGAAGCTGTTGGGATTCAGAACCATTCCAATCGACACCGCGGGCGGAAGGACCATACTGTTCAAGCTTATCGGTGTAATAGCGCTCAATGCTTGTCAGAAATGTTTTTGTGATCATGAGAAGCCTGATAAATGTGTTTTATAATGGTGTATGGCCTTCGTTTTGTTTCCGAGAATATCTTGGACACGTATATGCCAATAACACCCAGGCAGAATGTGGTTATTCCGCCCAGAAGCCACACTGATAGGATGAGGGATGTCCATCCGGAAACCGCTACCCCAAAGAAGATCTTGCGTGCCAGAAGATAGGAAGCGGCAGCAGTAGCGATAAGAATGATTATACATCCCAGATAAAAGATGAGAGAGAGAGGTTTGTTGCTGAAAGAAGTAATAGAGTTGACCAATATGCTTATTTTGCGGGAAATCCCGTAATTGGTACTACCCCTGCAGCCTTTGGTGATCAAATGCGGTACCTGCGTGAAGCCGGTGATTGCCCAGAGTCCGGCCATGAATACTTCACGATCCTGGTGCTCAATGAGACTGTCGACGTATCTGCGTTGCATGAGTCTCATTGTTACCAGGTTAGCGGGAACCGGA
>JAGOGO010000213.1 GCA_017996625.1 Deltaproteobacteria bacterium
CAACTATTGGTGCCTACGGCTTCGTACGATTCAGTTTGCCGCTCTTCCCGGAGGCCTCGCTGCAGTTTATTCCCGTGATCGTCCTGCTGGGGCTCCTTGGCATTATCTATGGTGGCCTGATAGCGCTTACACACAACGACGGCAAGCGAGTGGTCGCATTTTTTTCCCTGAGTCAGATGGGCCTGGTGATGTTGGGACTGTTTTCATTCAATCAGGTAGCGATAAACGGTGCCGTTCTTCTGCTGATCAGTCATGGACTGTGCACTGCCGGCCTGTTTTGCTTCATTGGAATGCTTGAAAACCGGAAACACTCGTTTGATTTATCCCAATCCAGCGGATTAATCCAGGCAATGCCGATCGGTGCGGCTGTTTTCCTGATTATGACTATGGCATCTATCGGTTTCCCGGGCCTCAGCGGCTTTGTGGGACAGCTGCTGATTCTTCTGGGCACCATCGAGTCTCCGCGGGTAGGTCCTCCTTTTGTGACCTTGGCTGCCCTCGGTGCTATTCTGCCGGCAGCCTATCTGCTCAGAATGTTCCAACAGACCATGTTCGGGGAAATCACTGATCAGAAGAGCGCTCAGTTGAGCGATCTGGAGTGGCGGGAGTGGATCGTGCTTGGTTCGATTATTTTCGTTAGCATCTGGATCGGCGTCTACCCGAAGACGTTTACTGCTCGGGTCGACCCAGCCATACAGAATCTGCTGACTCATATCGAACAGAAGAAAGAAGATGATGCAAATCGTGCGCTCTCGCAGAGCACTGCCGAAGAAGTCGAAGTGCTCCAGATGATCGAAGACATGCTTAAACGAGGGAAGGCGGAGTGATGACGGCAATGCTGGATTTTCAGTGGCTGGCAGTGGCTCCGGAGCTGATTCTCATTGTGACGGTCTCGCTCGTTTTGCTTCTCGACAGCTGGTGGCCGGCTTGTCCATATGTTGCGGGACCGGTGAGCCTGTGCGGTCTGACCACTGCACTGGCGGCAGCGGTGTTTTCTCTCCCGGACCTGATGGCCGTTATGCCTTGGCATGGTACCGGTTTGCGGATGTCTGCTGCAACCGGCTTGATCGCCAAGATCACAGCCGATGACCTTTCGCACTTCTTTACCATCCTGCTTCTGAGCGTCGGGATAATGGTAACTCTGATAATGCTCTGTGAAACCAGGGAGAATCAGGATGGAGCCGGCGCCTTCGCACTGGTGCTGCTTGCCAATATCGGGGCGCTGGTCATGGCTAAGGGAGTCGATCTCCTCGTTATTTTTTTGGGCTGGCTAACGGCTCACAGCGCAGTTTCGCTTGCTATCGGATCCCGCCGGAACAGTGCACGAAGCGGCACGGCACCAGCACTTACCCATTTTTTGATCAGCGTTCTGGTAGCCGGATTCTTTCTGTACGGGATTGCTTTCATCTACGGCGCTACCGGTTTTACCAGCATCGCGGAAATCAGCCTCGAGCTCGAAAAAGTGGATCTGATTCGAAATCCATACGTGCTTATGGGCCGAGCACTGCTCCTTGCGGGGCTGGGATTCTCCTTGGCATTGGTTCCGTTTCACTTCTGGGTTTCTGACGTGTATGACGCTGCGCCGACTGCAATTACCGCTTTTCTGGCGGTAGCAGTTAAGATAGCTGCCCTGGCAGGATTTTTGAGGATTTTTTGTGGATTTGGTGTCGGCATTGACGAAAACGGTATTTTCTGGATCCTGGCGGTTCTGACCATGACTGTTGGTAATCTGGCTGCCCTGGCCCAGACATCGGTCAGACGCCTGCTGGCGTTTTCAGCTATCGGACACACTGGATATATGATGGTGGGGATTGTCGCTGGCGGAGTACCGGGTTGGTCAGCGGTACTATTTTATCTTATCACCTACGCTTTCACCTATCTCGGAGCATTCGGCCTCGTTGCCCTTTGCAGCTGGAGAAGCCGCATTAGTGATGATCGCATACTCTATACCGGCTTGGGGTTGCGCTATCCTCTGCTTGGACTGATGATGGCTCTTTTCATGCTCTCGCTCGCCGGGCTACCACCGCTTGGAGGGTTCATGGGAAAGCTGGTTGTCCTGCGAGCTGCAATGAACGGCGGGTATGTCTGGCTGGTGGTTATCGCACTTGCCAACAACCTGGTGTCGCTGTATTACTGTTTAAGATTGATTGCCGTGTTATACCGGAGCGGCTCTGATTCAGACACGATCGTACAGCATTCAGCACCAGCCGCGTCGGTGGTCGGCATGATGGCCGCTGGAACTATCCATTCAGGCATCTGCTCTGCCGGATACATCACCTGGGCATGCGCTGCAGTCGAACGGCTGTTTTAGGAACTCAACGTTTGTGATGGATGGTCTCACAAAAAGCCGCATGTTGTTGTGATCGCTGTCTGAGGCGTTCGCGCCGAAGATCCCGCGCCCAACGAGGTTGCGAGATTCAGGCAGTTCCTTATTTTCTGGAGATCCTTTCGATTTCCGGTTCAAAGAGATGAAACTGTCATTCTGAAGGAGTTCCGCCTGGGGCGAAACGACCGAAGAATCTCCTGAAAATGATCCTGCCCGAGATCCTTCGTCCCGCACCTCTTGGCTGACGAGCAGAACTCAGGCAGGAGGCAGTGCACGTGAGTACCGTGCATTATCCTCCAGTACCTGTTTTGGACAAGAGCGATTCGTGATGAGCCCTTTCGGCTCGCGCGTTTCATTTATCGTCTTGACACTATACGCAGACTCGTGATAGGGATAAAAAAAGAATATCTTTGGTTGTCAACAATCATGGATAATTCTCGTGCTTTTGTTTTTTCTGCGGCTGATGGCACGTAATCGGTGGAGAGATCATGCGATTTCTAATCTGCCGTTGTCTTTTGGTGTGATAGCCGGGTCACCATGAGGCAGGTGCCTTCCAGCGCTCGCAAAGCAATCTCGATTGTGGACACTGTTGACATACAGTACACACACGGGCATAAAGGAGGTGAGGCAGACGGCAGACCACTGCCACAAATCAAAACCGTTTGGAGAGTGTTTGAGAGGAATACTAACGATTTTGTCTTGGAAAGGAGCATGATCCGATGAGTAGGAAAAATCCAAAGTCCCTGGGTTTGTTGAGCGTAGCACTATTGGTTGCGGTGGTTTTCCCACTGGTTCTTTTCTGCGGATGCGGGCAGAAAGTGAGCTGGATCAGTGTAGAGCCTCGATCAGTAGAATTGAACAAGGAGGGGGAGACTCTTCAACTGAAAGCGGTAGCGCTTGACAAGACCAATAAGCCGGTTCCCAATGCAGTCCTCACCTGGCAAAGCTCTACTCCGGAGGTGGCAACCGTAGACAGCAACGGGGTAGTCACGGCCAAAGGCACCGGGCAGTCAACCGTGACAGTCACTTCGGAAAACGAGGAAAAGGCGATCGTGCAGGTTAAGGTCGTTATCTTAAAGGCGATCAGGCTTGAGCCGTCCGAAGCGACCATTAAGGTCGGAGAAAAAATTGAAATAAAATCAACTGTTCTCAATGAGCGGGATGAGCCTTCTGAGGCTCAGAGCGTTGCCTGGGCGACAACCGACGAAGACATCGCATTTGCAGATGACCTCGGCAATGTTACCGGTATATCGCCCGGCACCGTGACGATCACGGCAACAACGCCCACCAAAGATATGGCCAATATTTATGGGACCGCACAAATTACCGTTGTTCCTGGAGAGGGAGGTGCGGTTGCTCCTCCAGTCGGAGAAGGAATTCTTCCCAGCCAGGAACCGCCTGCAACTCCCGAATGATAATGGGCTACATACATACTGCGCTGTTTTAAAAAAGAGCCCCTCTGATCTATGATCAGAGGGGCTCTTGCT
>JAGOGO010000049.1 GCA_017996625.1 Deltaproteobacteria bacterium
TTGGTAAGAACCAAGTTCTGTTCCGGTGGCAGCACTGACAGGCCCTGCATCGATTCACTTGCTCCTGGCAAACTGGTGTTCGCCGGCACCCGTCGTTCACGAGTAGTGTGGCGGCTGGCAGCAAAGAGAAATGCGGCTGCCGCTCCCAGAAGTAGTGCGCCGAACAGAAATGCACCAGGAGGCAGGGCAGTACTTTCAAGACCTGAACGCAAAGCCTCGTGCCCAGTCCAGGCGATATCCCATTCCTGACCACGAGGAATATAGAACGGAATGAGCAGCGGAGCCCAGGTGGCGAATCTGCGGATACCTTCGGGCATCCAGCGGGTACGGGCCGAATAGCCAAGGGCCCGAGCCGACTTTTCATCAACAACGTCCCCACCGACAAAGGAGAGATTCACCAGTGTAGCCACCCGCAGCCCCATGTGATCAACCCAGATCATGATCCGGAACCAGTCATAGGCAAGCAGAGCGGTAAAGGTCTGGAGACTCCAGGATCGGAACGCCTCCGGGCTGAGGGTAACGCTCTTGACTGTTGCAGCAGCGGTGCGAATCGCGCCGTCCTGATTGTACCAGGATGGGTCAGCAGAGATTTTTAGAAACAGATTTATTACCGGCGACATCCACAGACCCCACCGCAGCACCCGCACGGTCTGCTCGACGATACCGATGATTCCCGACCGGCTGAACAGCGCCCGAATCGGAGCGATACTGCGCTTTAGCACCGCAGTGAGCACAACCAGATTGATGCTGAAAAGCGGTGCGGCAAACGCCCAATTGACAACGCCGGAAACAGCATCACCATAGAGCAGACGAACCCCGCCAGTCACGGCGCCGATCGAGACGGACCCCCATTTGTTGAAGAGCGGATAGGTGACATAGTCCTTCACCTCGATGCCGGATGCAGAATACGAAACAGCAGCAAAGCGCTGCAGCTTTCCAGCCACTACGGCAATTTGCGCAGTGTCGAAGTACCATGCCAGTAAGCCGCCGACCGCACCGCCGAGCACCGCGCCGAAGATATAGATCTTCCAGACCTGCAGGTTCTGCCGGCTACGGCCGAAAGCGCTCTCGATCAGATCCCGGCCGAGGTCGACCCCTCCATAGGCAAGACCACCCACGAGACAACCCCACCCGAATCGAAGGACACTTTCACCGCCAAGCAGTCCGCCATCAACTGCCGCACCCAGGCCGATGCCGATCACCAGTCCGCGAATGAACGGAGTGCCGGACCGATATGCGTCCCGGAGTCTTCCGAAGAACGGAGCGCTGACATCAAAGCTTTCGATAATGGTTTTCACCAGAGGGAACAGACAAGCTCCCGCGATACCTGAAGCGAGTGCAGGATGGGCAGTGAGAAACAAACCGACGTGATACTGGTGAAAGAGAGCAGAGCCAGTATGGATAATTCCCATAAAGAGGCCGCTGTATATCGCTCCTTTCACGCAGCCGCTGCGGAAGTGCTGTCTATCCCAGTACCAGGCTGGCTTTTTTTCATGCAGCCCGTCAAGAAGGATTCCGGTAAGCAGGTACACCTCTGCCCAGAGGCCTGCTTGCGAAGTCATCGCTGCAATTATGACCGTAATCAAGGACATGAGCGGCGGCAGAGCAGCCACCGCCGGCAGCGATCCCCAGTCTGCAATCAGCGGCGTGAGCGAACACCACAGTCCGCTTCCCACAAGCAGACCATGCACCGACAGGGTACGGATCAGTCTACCGGAAACCAGCAGACACACAAGAGCGGCCACTGCTTGGTTGAAGACGATCAGCACCCCTGCTCTGCCCAGCGTCTGCAGCCCTTCAGGTGCCGTACGGAATCCAATGCTGAGAGCCAGCCCGGTTTGCTGCAGAAGCACCGGCGCCTGCAGCAGAAGCAGCCAGTTGAACAGCAGCGGAAGACTGAGCACGGCAGCCGCACACCGCAGCGGCTCACGATGTCCCCGGGCAGTAAGAAAGAAAATGACCAGGAGGAAGTAAAGGATAATAACCAGACTGGAAGCAAAACCGGTGATATGCAGGAGATCGCCCCAGGAAGCAGGCGCCTGCCAAACCGTCATGCGGCTTTCGACTGAGAACGCCAAAAGAGCAACAATGAGAAAGTCCTGAACTGCTTTTTGGGTTGTAATCCAACGGCCGGTAAAGGTGATGGACAGAATCGTGGTGGCGATCACGCTGAGCAGTGCTGATACAAGCGCCTTCTCTGCCGTTCCTCCCTGAAATGCGGTCAGCACTGCGCCGGCCATGGCCCAGACGGCAAGGATTGAGAAAATGCCATGGAGAATAGTGACGCTCAGTGGTACTGCAGCTGTTCGGCCGCGGGGCTGATTTTCAACCATGAACCGGCTTCAAGAACAATTGGCGGTTGCGAATAAATGCTGGTTTATCATCATACTACCGGAACCAGTGTACCATTGAACGAACACCCGAACAAGCACTGTTTACATCTGTGAATCAGGAGCAGACATCGCTTCGAACCAGGCTGCCGGATGGCTGCGTGCTATCAGACAGTCCTGCACTGTTCTCGTTCGTCGACGCCGGGATTTCTTGAATAGACAAAATCGCCATTAAAATCCACTTGACACCTCACCATGCTTCTGGGATAAGCTATAGTAATCACCTTCCGAAAAAAACATTACCAACCACGGGGAAAGCCAAGGCACATATACATAAAGAGTTTCATGTTCTCGCAGGCCTTTCAGCGAATATTCACTGCCTGGTCGAAAGGAGGATTATGCCATGAACTATCCCCGTATCCGCATCAGCCATTTCGTCACTCTGCTCTTCTCGTTCATCCTGCTCCTCGTATGGCACGCTGCCAGTATCGCCGAAGGACAAGAACTGTATCGATTCCAGGCGATGTGGCCCGGATTGGCTCAGCCGTGGTATTTTGACCAGCCCAAAGGTGTAGCCGTGGATATAAGCGACAACATCTATGTGACGGATCAAGGAAACAATTGCATCCGCAAACTTACTGCACAAGGTGTCGTCGTGGCTCAGTGGGGAACCCCGGGAAGCGGCAATGGCCAGCTTGACGGGCCTACTGGCATTGCGCTGGACGGCAGTGGCAATATCTATGTCGCTAATGCAGGAAATCATCGCATTCAGAAATTCAGCTCCAGCGGGCTTTACGTAACTCAGTGGGGCACCGGGGGCAGCGGCAACAGCCAGTTCTCCGAGCCTGCCGGTGTTGCAGCAGACGAGACCGGGTCAGTCTATGTGGTGGATAGCGGCAACAACCGGATCCAGAAGTTTTCCTCTGCAGGCGACTATGTCCTGCAGTGGGGAAGTGCGGGTAACGAACCCGGGAAGTTCGATCATCCCACCGGCATCGTGGTGGATGACAGCAACACCGTCTATGTTGCCGATAGCGGCAACAGCCGGATCCAGAAGTTTTCTTCGTCCGGTGACTACCTCGGCTCCTGGGGAACTGAAGGTACCGGCGACGGTCAATTCAACTACCCCACGGGCATCAGTCTCGATGCCAGCGGCACTATCTCTGTTACCGATGCTGAGCTCAATCGGGTTCAGAGATTCACGTCTACCGGAAGCTATCTGGATCAGTGGGGCAGCACCGGCAGCGGCAGCGGACAGTTCTCCGATCCCGCCGGCATCGTCATCGACAGCAGCGGCACTGTCTATGTAGCAGATGCCGGCAATAACCGTGTCCAGAAGTTTACCTCCGGGACCTCTTCTGCCGTATCATGGGGAGGCTGCGGAACCGCTGCGGGCCGGTTTACCGCTCCGTCCGGTATCGCTCGCTTCGCCAACACCATATATGTGGCAGATAGCCGCAATAACCGTATTCAAATGTTCTCTCCAACCGGAGACTTCCTTGCAGCCTGGGGGACCGCGGGCAGCGGGCCCGGGCAGTTCAACAATCCCCAGGGCATCTCGGTCTGTAGCAGCGGCAATATCTATGTTGCCGACACTGACAATCATCGCATTCAGAAGTTTTCTGCCAATGGGGACTTTATTCTTCAGTGGGGAACCCAGGGAAGTGGCAACAGCCAATTCATTTTTCCTCAGGATGTCTTTGTCGATGCCAGAGATACCGTCTATGTGGCTGATACCGGCAACAATCGCATTCAGAAATTTTCTTCAACCGGCACCTACGCTTCTCAGTGGGGCAATGCCGGAAGCGAAAATGGACAGTTTTCTTCTCCCGCTTCGGTTGCTGTCGACGAAGGCGGATCAGTCTATGTCGCTGATACCAGCAACTCCCGGATACAGAAATTCCTGCGCGATGGAACCCATCTAGCCACCTGGAACAGTTCCGGCCCTGAGGGCGACGAGTTCCGTTCACCCCGCGGGATTGCATTAGATGCGAATGGCAATGTCTATGTCACTGACACGGATAATCATCGCATTCAGAAGCTCACCCCGGAAGGCATGCTGATCGCCTCATGGGGAAGTGCTGGCAGCGGCAAAGGTCAGCTGCACCATCCCGGTGACACTGCCGTGGATGGAGACGGAAGCACTGCTTTTGTAATCGATACCGGCAATCATCGCGTTCAGGTATTCGTCCGCATTTCATCTCCCGGATCCCCCTCCTCGGGAGTTCGGTACTATTTTCCGCACGTAGCAGTGAGCAGTGCTTGGCAAACAGAAGTGGCGATCATCAATACCGATCCGGACCGCAGCCTGAACGGTTCCTTGCATCCGTATGATAGCAGCGGCACTGAAGTGGCCGAGCCGCTCCCGGTCACGGTACCTGCCCGCGGCCGGCTTCAGATCGATGTTGGCGGAACATTCACTGATGCAGTATCCATCCGCTATCTGGTTCTGGAAACTGATACCTTCCTTGCAGCCGGCTATACCAAGTTTTCCCAGCAGGGCATCGAACGGGCGGCAATTCCAGCAGTCAGTGAGACGAACAGCGGCGACATCTGGCTTTCTCACATCGCTTCCAGTGAATACTGGTGGACTGGACTGGCACTCGTCAACACCACGGACACGGCTCGAGAATTGTCTATCGAATTCAACAATGGCGCCGTACGCAGCATAGCGCTTGGCGCCAATGAGCATGCGTCCTTCACCATTGAGTCGTTCTTTGACGGTGCTCCCCAGCCGAGCATTCATACCGCCGCAATTCGGGATGCAGAAGGCATTGTCGGGCTGGAACTCTTCGGAAGCACTACTCAATTGAGCGGAATACTGCTCACCGACAAGACCAGCACCACACTGTACTATCCCCATGTGGCGAGCGACGCGACCTGGTGGACTGGTATCGTGGCCTTTAATGCGTTCTCGTTGGGACCGGCGGTTCTCGACATACAGCCGTACGCTGCCGATGGATCTGCCCTCGGACCGATCAGCCAGGAGCTCACAGTATATGGTCGCTTAGTGGGAGAGAGCACTGGCCTTGGAATTCCGGCGGAAGCAGCCTGGTTCAGCATTACCGTACCATCAGGGGCCTTGAGTGGTTTCGAACTCTTCGGTACCAGAGATAACTCCGTCACGGACGGTTTTTCGAGTATCGGAATCAACCGCTATGAGGGCGTATTCGCTAAAATCGAGAAGGACGGCTGGACCGGCATCGCGCTGGTCAATACGGAGGACGTGCCAGGTATGGTAACCCTTACCGGATATGATCATGAAGGAACGGCAGTGGCGACAACTATGACTGATCTGGCCGCTCACCAAAAGATTGTCGGGACCGTGGAAACCCTGTTCGCCGGCAATGACGTGAGTACCGCTACCTACGTCGGATACAGCTCGAACTGTAGGATTGCCGGCTTCCAACTTAACGGATCCGGCGATGGCACGATGATGGACGGCTTGCCGGGGATGTAAGGAGCAAAAAGCAGCCGAGCGAAGAGCACGGAGCAGTGAAGAAAAGGCAACCGGTCGAACGTTGAATACGGTGTAGGGGCAGACCCACGGGTCTGCCCTCAGACTTATCCCGTCACGAACGGGGGTTCTTCTTGCCTTTTGGCCATGCGGCTGTGCCGGATGCCATAGAAGAAATATATTACCAGGCCAAACGCCAGCCACACCGCAAATCGAATCCAGGTGATTCGCGGCAGCGAAAGCATGAGCGCCCCACAGGAAAGGATGCCAAGAAGCGGAATCAGCGGTACGAGCGGGCAGCGAAACGGCCGCGGAAACTCCGGATGAGCAACGCGCAGCACTACGGTGCTGCCGCAGACGATGCAGAAGGCGAAGAGGGTACCGATATTGCAGAGTTCGGCGGCAGTTCCGATATCGATTAATCCGGCAAAAAAAGCCACCACCACTCCGGTAATAATCTGCGAGACGTATGGAGTGCGGTACCGCGAGTGAACTTTGGAAATCCACGGCCATAAGAGACCATCGCGCGACATGGCAAAGAAAACCCGGGGCTGACCCATCAGCATTACTACCAGCACACTGGTGATCCCCGCTACCGCACCTACTGAAACAAGAGCCGAACCCCAGCGGATTCCGATCACATTCAGCGCGTGGGCGACCGGCGCCGGATGATTCAATTCAGCAAAAGGAACCATGCCGGTAAGAATTGCAGCCACCACGATGTAAAATACGGTGCAGATAATTAAGGAGAGAATAATACCGACCGGCATGTTCTTCTGAGGATTCTTCGTCTCCTCGGCAGCAGTGGATACTGCATCGAATCCGATATAGGCGAAAAAGACAATGGCTGCACCGGTAACTACCCCCTTTATGCCGAAGGGGAGAAACGGTACCCAGTTGGCAGGATGCACGTTAAACACGCCTACCGCGATAAAGATGATCAGCGTGACGATCTTTACAAGAACCATGAGACTGGTAAACCGGGCACTTTCTTTGATGCCTATGACCAGAAGAAGGGTAAGAAGCAGCACAATTGCGGCGGCCGGAAGATTGATGAGAGCCCCTGGTACCACTCCCGGCGCATTGGAGCACCATACCGGAAGACAGATGTCCATTGATTTCAGGATATTAACAAAGTATCCCGACCAGCCGATGGCAACTGCTACCGAAGCTACGATGTATTCCAGAATGAGATCCCATCCGATGATCCAGGCAATTACTTCCCCCATAGTGGCATACGCATAGTTA
The DNA here is from genome assembly GCA_017996625.1 of Deltaproteobacteria bacterium. Classification (GTDB taxonomy): domain Bacteria; phylum Desulfobacterota; class WTBG01; order JAGOGO01; family JAGOGO01; genus JAGOGO01. The sequence goes on from JAGOGO010000049.1 coordinate 7,036, forward strand.
TAAGCGCTCCCGGCAACAGGAATCGAGGAAGCAAATTCGGCATAACAGAGTGCGGCGAAGCCACAGGCAGCACCGGCGAAGATAAACGACAGTGTCACTCCCGGGCCCGCGTATCGCGCTGAGGCAGTACCGGTAAGAACAAAAATTCCGACGCCGATAATCGCCCCGATGCCGAGAATAGTAAGGTCGAAGGCATTCAGGCTGCGCTGCAATCGGTGTTTTTCGATATCGAGGTCTTCCAGATGCTGGTGCAAGAATTTACGGCGGAAAAGACGTCTTACCATAAGTAGCTGTCCTTTACGGAAAGTGAGCGACAAAATTTTTCTATCTATAGTTAATTTCTCTCTAATAAGCAACATAATTCCTTTTGGGATCGACCGGCTGAATGCGCATCTGCCGGGTGACCTTTCTCTCCAGTGGCCAAGGCCAAAAAGAAAAAAGTGCGGACACTGCATCAAGATGGAATGTCGGCGACATGGACTGATGCGTTCTTTCTCAGTAGTTCGACCCGCTGAGTTCCGGAGTGTCCACCGGTCTTCTTTCTTTATCCTCCGATTTCGATTATAGTTGATACGAATGAGCAGGGATCGCCAGGATCACGAAACCGGAAAACGTTTTCGTGCCGGCGTTGATCACTGTTCTCTTTGCTGTCTCCTGGTATGAACGGTCTGACCTCTCCACCCTCTCCTTTCGAGCTAACGATGAAACAGTACGCAGTTAAGCCCGGGTATCGCTTCCCTTTTGGTGCAACCTACAGTCCGCTGGGAACCAATTTTTCGGTGTGGGGCTGGGAAGCCACCAGCGTTGAGCTGCTGCTCTACGAACATGCCGATAGTCCTGCTCCTTTCCAGGTGATCGTTCTTGATCCTGAAATCAATCGAACCTACTACGCCTGGCATGTATTTGTGGAAAGGCTTCCATCAGGCACTTTTTATGGCTGGCGCATGGATGGACCAGGAGATACCCGGGCCACTGGATTTCGCTTCGACAAAATGAAAGTGCTTCTCGACCCTCGCGCCACCACGGTCAGTGACACGGTATGGAACCGTACGGCTGCCAGCGAGCCCGGAGATAACAGCACTTGTTCTCTGCGGGGTATTGTCACGGGAGATACTTCGTATGACTGGGAAGCGGATGAACCTTTGAATCACTCCCTCGAGCAGGCGATCATCTATGAGCTGCATGTTGGCGGCCTTACCCGACACCCATCCTCAGGAGTCATGTATCCCGGAACCTTTGCCGGTCTGATCGAAAAGATCCCCTATCTCAAGGACCTGGGTGTGACTGATGTTCAGCTTATGCCGGTCATGGCTTTTGATGTGCAGGATTTGCCCCAAGCAGCGGCCGTCCGGAACCTAACAAATTACTGGGGATACAGCCCCCACAGCTTTTTCTCTCCGCACCCCGGCTACTGCATTGCACCAGATCAGGGAACCCACCGCCGCCAGTTCCGGGCTATGGTGAAAGCCTTGCACCATGCAGGCATCGGAGTCATTCTGGATGTGGTTTTGAATCACACGGCAGAGAACGGAGCCAACGGACCGATCATCAATTTCAAAGGGCTCGCGAACGCCGGTTTCTACCACCTGGATCGCAATGACCGCTCTGTCTACCGCGATTATACCGGATGCGGCAATACGGTAAACTGTAACAATCCCGTGGTCACCAATTTCTTGCTTGACTGCCTCGAATACTGGGTAAGAGAAATGCACGTGGATGGCTTCCGGTTCGATCTAGCCAGCGTACTGGTACGCGGTGAAGACGGCAAACCCATGATCCACCCCCCGACGCCGTGGGGAATCGAGTTTTCTACTGTCCTCGGCAACAGCATTATCATAGCCGAAGCGTGGGATGCCGGCGGACTGTACCAGGTCGGCGATTTTCCCGGTTTTCGCTGGTCAGAATGGAACGGCGCCTATCGGGATACCATTCGTCGCTTTCTTCGGGGCGACAAAGGGCTGGTCAGCACTGTTGCCACCCGGGTGAGCGGCAGCAGCGATCTGTATCAGGCGCAGGGAAGGCTGCCCACCAACAGTATTAACTTTATCACTTGTCATGACGGATTCACGCTCTCCGACCTGGTTAGCTACAATAGAAAACACAACGAACTCAATGGCCAGGAGAACCGTGACGGCACTGACGCAAACTACAGCTGGAACTGCGGAGTTGAGGGAGCGACTAACAATCCTTCCATTCTGGCGCTGCGAGAGCGCCAGGCCCGCAACGCTATAGCTATTCTTCTTCTGAGTCAAGGCGTTCCGATGATACTTGCTGGCGATGAACTCTTGAGAACTCAGCTGGGCAACAACAACTGTTACTGCCAGGATAATGAACTCAGCTGGGTCGACTGGACCCTTACCGAAAAAAATCGTGCCATGCTGCGGTTCGTTACGCAGATGATTGCCTTTCGGAAGCGGCACCCGAGCCTGATGCGCAAGCACTTCCTCTCTGGAAGAAAAACAGGTTCTGGAGAATTTGCTGATGTGTCCTGGCACGGTCTAAGACTCCATCAGCCGCTGTGGGATGATCCTGAAGCCCAGCTCCTGGTTTACACTCTTGCCGGCCGAAACCAGGGAGAAGAAGACCTCCATGTGATTTTCAACATGTCCGAAAACGCTTTCACCCTGCCTCTTCCAAACCTTTCCCGAAAACGATGGCACCGAGCTATCGATACTGTAGAACTTTCTCCTGCCGACATCCTTGAGCCGATCAATCAGCCGTGTATCGAGGATGTACAGTACCGGGTTGCACCACGCACCGTCGTTGTACTGGAGAGCAGATAACGATTGATTCAAGCTTTTCCAAAGAGGGGTTGGGGGAGTTCACGACTTGCACAGAATCCCCTGCCTGCCCCTGATCTCGCGCTGAGGGAGTTTACCCTCAGCGCGAGATCAGGGGCAGGCAGCGCAGGCATACACCCTTCACTTTTTAGAATCTTAAATTTTGATTAGTGCTTGCCAAAAAAAGAAAATTAATCTAAGATTGGCGAAGGGGGTGGATCGACTCTGATTCTGCCATATAGAGACGCGGGCTATTCAACATCTCTAGGCATTGCAGCGAAGCACAGGATATTTTCTGACGATCTGTTTCGCATACGGAGCCAAAGAACCAGAGGCAATCCTTTTCTATGCATGTTGTTCGTTTTGAAGCACTTTCTGCTCAGATGCCTGAATGTTTCGGCATCGGGAGAGGAAGGATAGGAATGGCATTCACGCGCATCTTGATACGGAATGAGGCACCCGGACAGCCTCTCCCGTGAACTCTGGATTGTTGTTTTGATTGTGATTCAGTCCAACAGAATGCAATTCAGGAAGATTCATTCTCGTTTGTGGTCGTGACTGCGTATCCTCGGTGCCTTCCAAGAAACGCTTCAGCCTGAGTTCGACGGGACGATTGGATTGTTTCCTTTTAGGAAACGGCGCCATTTCCATGCGAGTTCTGAAACTAACAGAACATACAGGAGGACACATCATGAAGAAGGTATTGATCGGTAGCGCGATAGCAGTGCTGATGGTTTCGTGTTTCTTGTACTCAGGATTTGCGCAGCAGCCAGCCAAGGAGGTATTGAGAATCACGTGCTGGGAGGGCTATGCCGACCAGGCAGTTGTCGAAGCTTACATGAGCCTGGTGAAGGAAAAATACTCGATGGATATCGAGGTAAAAGCCACCTATGCCACGGGTCAGGAAGACTTCTATAACGCCGCAAAAAACGGCACTGCGGACCTGATCTCACCTCCCGCGGACATGGCCAAGAGTCACCAATACAACTGCTTTGAACCCACGATCCTCCTCTCGGAGGTCACTCCCCAGAATGTACCGAATCTGGAAAATCTTCTTCCTTTCTTCAAAGAAGACAAGTCGCTCACACACAAAGAAAAACGCTACGGTGTGCCGTATAACTGCGGACCGTACGGTCTTGCTTACAATGCCGACGTAGTCAAGGAGGCACCAGCAAGCTGGAATGTTTTCTGGGACCCCCAGTACGCCGAAAAGTATACAATTAATAATAACTTCTACAAAGTGAATATCTGGATCACCGCGCTTGCTCTCGGCTATCCGTATGATCACCTGTTTAGCATCGATATGCTCAAGCGAGACCAGATTCAGGAAAAACTGAATCCTCTGGTCAAGAACGCCAAAAGCCTCTGGGATGGCGAGGCAAATCCGGCAGAATTCCCCGGCTTGTCCCTGGCTACCACCTGGGGATTTGCGGTAGTGAAAGCTAATCAGAAAGGTGGCAACTGGAAGCTGGCGAATCCGAAAGAAGGAGGTACCGCCTGGATTGACTACTGGTGCATTACCAGCGCGGCTACCGGCCAGAAGAAAAAGCTCTGTGAAGAGTGGATCAATCTTCAGCTTTCACCGAAATTCCAGGCGGCAGTGGTGAAACAGCAGGGTGTTTCGCCGGTAGTAGACAATGTCGGTGACCTGGTAACCCCTGAAGAGAAGGCGCTCTTTCATGTGGGTGACAACGAATACTTCAAGACGGTAGCAATCTGGCAAGTGCTGGATGAAAAGACGGCGAAAGCGTTTGAAGAGATGTGGGAGGAAGCAAAGAAGCAAAGGTCCTAGGAGCCAGTCTGAACCTGTCCGACAATGTCATTCTGAGTACCACTCGGAGCAGAACGACGAATCTCCCTTTCTAAGAACCTGCTATCAGGAGATCCTCCGAGGAATTTACGCTGAGCGAAGCGAATGTGCCTATCTGACAGCCTCCTCTCTTAAGGAGCTATCAGATAGGCTCGTGTTCCCTGTATGGGTAAATAGTAACAAGGCCACAAGACTCGTAAAGATAGAAAGGTGATCGCATGGAAGAGAAGATTTATCGCGTCAACATGACGACCTTGACAACGACAGCAGAAAAGGTGCCGCAGGAGTGGAAAGGACTCGGGGGGCGGGCCTTGACCTCCACGATTGTAGCACAGGAAGTGAAGCCAACCTGCCATCCGCTGGGAAAATATAACAAGCTGGTTTTTGCCCCCGGCTTGCTTTCCGGCACGCCGTGCTCGGATTCCGGACGGCTTTCTGCTGGAGCCAAGAGTCCGCTCACCGGCGGCATCAAGGAAAGCAACTCTGGCGGCACCGCTTCTCAATTGCTCGCCCGGCTCGGGATCAGAGCTCTCATCATCGAGGGCGTACCGGAAAAAGACACCTGGTATCGTCTTCATGTCAGCAAAGACGCAATAACAATCCAGGAAGAGACCGGGCTGGTAGGCAAAGGCAATTACACGGTCATAAAGAACCACATCGAAGCATTGGGGAAAAAGACAGGCGTTATCAGCATCGGACCGGCTGGCGAACGATGTCTCACCGCCGCCAATATCTCGGTGCGAGACCCGGAAGGAAACGTGCGCAGTATGGGCCGCGGCGGTCTCGGTGCAGTCATGGGCTCGAAAAAGGTCAAGTGCATTACAATTGACGACACAGGTGCACCGGGCGTGACGATAGCCGATGACGGCAAATTTAAGGCCGCGATGAAGGTATTTTCCAAAGCTATCCTGGGACATCCAGTAAGCGGACAGGCGCTGAAAACCTATGGCACGGATATCCTTATCAATATTTTGAATGAAGCCGGCGGCCTGCCGACCAGAAATTTCCGCTACGGTCAATTCGAAGCCCATGATCGGATCAGCGGCGAAACCATGCATGATATCATCGTCAGCCGATCGGGAAAGCCATCTCACCACTGCCATGCCGGATGCGTTATTCAGTGTTCGCAGATGTACTATGATAAAGATCATAATTACCTGACTTCCGGTTTTGAATATGAAACCATCTGGGCTTTCGGCGCCAACTGCTGTATCGGAGACCTTGATATCATCGCCGAAGCAGACCATATGATGGATGATATCGGCATTGATTCCATCGAAACGGGAGTAACGATCGGGGTAGCCATGGAGGCTGGAATCCTGCCGTTTGGTGATGGGCCCGGCATGCTGCGGCTCCTGAGGGAAATTGAGGAAGGTACGCCGCTCGGCAGAATTCTCGGGTGTGGAGCAGCAGCCACCGGCAGAATGTACGGGGTTACCCGGGTGCCGGTAGTTAAAAATCAAGGTATCCCTGCGTACGATCCTCGAGCAGTGAAAGGCATCGGCATTACTTACGCCACCTCGCCTATGGGAGCGGACCATACTTCCGGCTATACGATTGCCACCAATATTCTCAAGGTGGGCGGTTTCGTCGATCCTCTTTCGAAGGAAGGCCAGATCGAGCTTTCCCGCAACCTGCAGATCGCTACCGCATTTGTGGACAGCATGGGCTTGTGCATCTTTGTGGCCTTCCCGGTTCTGGATATTCCCGATGCCTTAACGGCAATTGTGGATATGGTCAATGCCAAGGACGGAACCAACCTGAATACAGTTGATGTCATGGAACTGGGTAAGCGGATACTGAAAACGGAGCACCAGTTTAATCTGGCGGCAGGCTTTACCAACAAACAGGATCGTCTGCCGGAGTTCTTTGAAGAGCCGGTCCCGCCGCATAATGCGGTGTGGGACTTCACTGATGAGGAGATCGACTCGTTCTGGAATTTTTAACTGGTTCATCGAGCAAACGGAATCGCAGCATCTGCAAGATGTGAGAATCTGAAGCGGTAATGACACGTTGTAAAGGAGTGGGCACTGTGTACAGAAGAAGGTTATCCTTATTCCTCGTTGTAGTGGTGGCGATCTCCCTCTGGGGATGTGCCGGGAAGCGGTTTCAATCTCCGATTGTATTCCGGCCACCAGTTATTACGGAAGAAAGCGAAGTCAATAAACCAGAGCAGCCTGCGGCTGAAACACCCATGACTCAGGAGACAGCACTGGCCGAGTCTTCTCAAAGCTCAGAAGCAGCACCTGAGCAGCAGTATAGAGCCGATACACTGCGGCCTAATGACATCATGATCTATGCTTCGGATGATTTAACCGGTAAACCGTTTTCTGTGCTCGGTCGAGTCACGGCAACCAGCAACGCTGAAGAGGGGCTTTCTCGGGAAACTGCACTCCAGAATTTAAAGGTCGAAGCATTCAAGCACTATGGCAGCCTGGCGCAGGGTATTACCGATGTTGATTACAGCACCAAAGGCTCGCTGTTTTCCGGCAGCGATGAAGCTTTTGATAAAATCTCCGGGAAGGTCATCAGCCTGGCTCCCGTAACCGCATCACTTTCGCAGTCCGGAAGCGCTGCGTCAACTTCCCGGCCTGAATCAGAAGCCTTTTCGTTGGAAGCTATTTCGGTCGTCTCTGCCGACGATCTTCTCGACCGGAGCTTCCGGGTGCTAGGGGAAATCAGTCTGCCGGCACCGGAGAAAAACGGATTTTCGAAAGAACAAGCGCTTGCTTCACTGAAGATGGAAGCGTTTACCCGATACGGGATGCAGGCAAAAGGGATTACGGATGTGAGATTCAGGAAAAACTACGAAATGTTCCGTTACCGGAAGGGGCAGGCAATGAAACCGCCGAGCCAGCCGGATTACTATATGAACGCATCGGCAGAGGTAGTCTCCTGGTAGCTCTTTGAAAACGGATCTTAACGGGTAGAAAGCGGATCGCCATGCAGTACGTACTTCTTGTCAGCGCACTGGCCTGTGGTTTGTTCGCGATAGCTGCTGCGAAAGCTGATTTTCCTGCCAGCATTCATTTTGAAAGCGATCTCGGACCAGTGACGTTTACTCATGAGCAGCATATCCGCAAGTTGGCTAATGACTGTTCCGTCTGTCACCATGAGGGAAGCGGCCACTACCAGGCGTGCCGCCAATGCCACAACAAAAAGCGGGACACCGCCGAGGACGATCCGCTCCCCTTCTATGATGTGAAGATGCAGTTTTGCCGCGGCTGCCATGTCACGGAAAAGGAAAAAGACAGTGGATCTGCGGCTCCCGTTGGCTGCAGCGACTGCCATGATATACGGGCCGCAGCTCATGGAGCATGAGCGCAGCCCAGCGGCAACTGATGCACAACCGTATTCGACACGAAGTCTTGCTTACCTTTCGCAGAAAGGAGGGATGCCGGTTAGTAGTCAGTGCTTGTGAAGATGATGTTCACTTTTCTCAAAAGGAGGTTAGAAATGAATATCAAAAAAGGTATTGCAGTAGTAGGTGTATTGATCTTATGGTGTTCTCTTTGCTCAGCAGCTCTCGCCCAGGAAACTGAGGACGAGGCGGATAAGCCGTACGTGAAAGCCTCGCTGGCCTTTTTCTCCCAGTATATCTGGCGTGGATATGAGCTGAGCCAGGACAGTCTGGTGATTTTCCCCAGCATGACTATCGGATACAAAGGATTTGATGTGAACATGTGGGGTGATTACGACACTGATTATAACACGACCGGAGAAACCACCTGGTGGGAAACCGACTTGGTTATCACCTACAGCAACAGCATGCCGGGCCTGGATAAGCTGGGATACACCTTAGGATTGATCAAGTACGATGTTGATGGCGGTGACAACGCCGAGATCTTCGCCATCCTGAGTCTTGACTCATTCCTCAAGCCCACGGTGAGCGCCTGGAGAGAAATCGAGATTGGAGAGCAGTACTATTTCAATTTCTCCGTCAGCCATGGATGGGCGATGCCGTGCGAGGCCTCTTTGGATGTCGGTGGCTGGATCAGCTATATGCACCGGCCCGAGCGGAGCAGTGCCAATCACTATTCTGCCCTGCATGACGGCAATGTCTGGGTATCGTACACGATGCCTCTGAATGAGTACTTCAGCCTCACGCCTTCGCTCAGTTACTCGTTCCCGCTGAGCAACTCGGCGGAAGATGAAATCGAAGACACCAGCTTCGATGGCGATGACGACAAGTTTCTGTACGGTGGGGTTACGCTGAATGTAGCGTTCTAGCTTTACGCATTACCTGTCAGCGCGGGGGGTACGTTGCCGAAGAAGTGCTCCGTTTCCGGCAACAGAAGTGAACTATTTCATTGTGGCACCCACCGTAACCATGTTCCGCGTGGGTGCACACATCTTGGAAAGGAGTGATGAGAAAAGGGCGGCTCAGCATTTATACAAACATTTTTCAATACAGGAGGCAAACAATGAACAGATCCGTAATAAAGGTTCTTATATTGTGCGCTGTCTCCTTCAGCGTTCTTCTCATGAGCGCTTCTAGTGAGGCGGTAGCAATCAAGGATGTCAAGCCCGGAGAAGACGTTTTTGCCTACGTTACCCGGATCAAGGGGGCATTCGATCAGACTCTCTATCAGCAGGTAATCGGAGCGTCCAATGCCTTCAAAGAAGGGGACCAGGCGATCGGCGTAGCTGCTGACGATGAAGCAACCCGTCAGAATGCCCGTACGCTGTTGTCTAACACCAAGATTCAGGCCCTGCATGAGCATCCGCTCCTGGTGGACAGCGTCCAAAAATACCTCTGGCAGACAACCGACATGGCCCTGTATGAGAAAGTCAAAGGCTGGACCATGGGCGAACTCAAAGAATTTCTCTTAACCAAGTCGGAGGCAGATATTAAGGCGGTGATTGGGGGGCTCAACAGCGATGTCATCGGTTGCGTGCCGAAGCTGATGAGCAATCAGGAGCTGATCCAGGTGGACAGCAAGATTTTCAACCCGCTTCCCGGCAGTAAACTGGGAGCAAAAGGCTATATGAGCGCGCGCATTCAGCCCAACTCTCCTACCGATGACCCTGAGGAGATCGTCTGGCAGGTTTTCAGTGCGTTCTCCTACGGCGTAGGTGACCTGGTGATCGGAACCAACCCGGTTGACGGCACGGAAGAAAGCGTTACCAGGATCCAGGAAGGGCTCCGCGATGTTGTGGTTGCCTTCAAGCTGGAAGAGACCATTCCCTGGTGCGTGCTCGCTCATATCGATGTGCAGCGGACGATTTTCGACAAGAACCCGGGACTTGTCAGCTTCATGTTCCAGAGCCTCGCTGGAACTCAATCCGCTAACAAGGTCTTTGATGTCAGCGTGGAAAAGATGATTAACCATGCCCAGTCCCGCAAAGGGCAAAAGTACGGGCTCTACTATGAAACCGGCCAGGGCGCTGATTTCACCAACGGTGCTGCCGAGGGCGTGGATATGGTGGTGCTCGAATCGCGCAAGTACGGATTCGCCCGCGGCCTGAAGCAGGAGCTCACCAAGGTGCAGCCGCAGGGCGCCTGGACTCACTTTAATGACGTGGCCGGATTCATCGGGCCGGAGGTGTTCCGGACCCGGGAACAGCTGGTGCGCTGCTGCCTCGAAGACATCTGCATGGGCAAGCTGCACGGACTCGTTTCCGGTCTCGATGTCTGCTCCACGCTGCACATGTCGGTGAGCCTCGATGACCTGGACTGGTGCCTCGATCAGATTATGCCGGCCAACCCGGCCTATCTCATGTCGCTTCCGACTAAAAACGACCCCATGCTGAGCTATCTCACCACCGCCTATCAGGATCATGTGCGGATAAGAGAAAAATTCGGCTACAAGGTCAATGACGCCATGTGGGACTTCTTCAAGCGGATCCAGATTATTGACCAGAACGACAAGCCGACCGCGCACTTCGGCGATCCGACCTGGGTGTATTACCAATATTTGCTCGCCAAGGGCGACAAACGGCCTCAGGATCAGATCATGGCCGAGGGCAAGCAGAAGTTCGATGCCATTCATGGCGTCTGGCTGAAAACCGCGCAGCGGGTGCCGCTCGCTGCCGGCTACGGCAAAAACATCTGGGACTTAAATCCTGAACTGGATGCAAAAATCCGCAGCCTCTATGCTGATGCAAAAAAAGCGATCTGGGCCGAGTTCACACCCGAATTTATCAAGTCGATTCCCAATGGCGTGCAGCTCAGCACGATGTCCACGGACCGGGAAAACTACATTGTCCATCCTGACACCGGTGAGAAGCTGAGCGAGCAGTCCGTGGCTACGCTGACCAAGCTGCGGGATTCCTGGGCCGGGAAAGAGCCGGACGTTCAGATCGTCATTTCCGATGGTTTGAATGCAAACTCGATCATGACCCAGGGACACTTGATGCCCTATCTCACGGAAGTGAAAAAAGAGCTTCAAGCTGCCGGCCTGACGGTAGGCGAGCAGAACCTCGTGGTCACCATGGGCCGGG
>JAGOGO010000214.1 GCA_017996625.1 Deltaproteobacteria bacterium
TCCCTAGCATGTTTTGTTCACGCAGGCACGGCTCGACTCCTTCCTTCAGTTCAACGGCAAACACCTTTTCGTGTACCACGCAGCCAAGACCGTCAACAACCCGGCCACGATAGAAATCGACTCTCGCCGGCTGCTCATGCTGCAGAGAATAGAAACATGCTCCTTTGCCGAACACCTCTGCCGCTTTGTCCAAAGTATGTCTTCGCATTGCTTCGAAGAGTGGATGCCCAGGAGTAACCCATTCCAAGCTGTTGTTTTCAGCGGTCTCTCTGTCAGTGGAGCAGCGCGGATATCGATCGGCTACTGGAGGGAGCTTCCAGTCAGGGTTAGTTTCATAGCGTCGCAGCATGGATGGTGTGCGACCTGGGTCAAAGGTATGCGGAAGGTCCTTGACCTGTTTGATTCTGAATGGCACGTACTCCGCACTTTGTCGGATAAACCGGGTGATAGTCTCCGGCACGACTCGCCGCTCCTGAGCCAGGGCCCGGCGCTCCACCAGCATCTCTAGATTCAACTTCTTCGAGGCAAGCCCTTCAAGAGCATTCTGGCATATAGCGCGGAATCGACCTTCGTCTACATCTTCGAGAATCCGATTCTCAAGGTCAGCATCTCCGAGCTTGCCTGCGTAGTAATCGCGTAGGATGCGCTCCACATGTGCAGCCGGCAGGATCTCCCCAACTACATTAAAAACGGCATCATCATCCAGGGCATCCCGGATTTCCTGCAGCTTCGCTAGCAGGCGTTTAAGTACACGGCCTTCCACAGTGTTCGTTGCAGCGAAGTTGAAGATCAGGCAATCCTTGTGCTGGCCGTACCGGTGAATACGACCCATACGCTGCTCAAGTCGATTGGGATTCCAAGGGATATCGTAGTTAAAGAGAATGTGGCAGACCTGAAGATTGATACCCTCGCCAGCAGCTTCCGTTGCTACGAGCACCTGGATCACGTTTTCGCGAAACTGCTGCTCAACATAAAGCCGCGTGCCCGGTTCATTGCGTGAGCCAGCCTTCATGCCGCCATGAATGCAGCCGACCTTGAAGCCCCATGCTCTAAGCTTCTCCAGAAGATAGGCTAGGGTATCCTTGAACTCGGTAAAGAGCAGCAGACGCTTTTCAGGATTGTCAAAGAAGCCTTCCTGGTGCAGGAGGTCCCTGAGCTTAGACAACTTGGTCTCTGTGTTCGCTTCCTCTACTTCACGGGCCTGCTCGGCGAGCCGGCGTAGCTCCTGAATCTCTTCGTTCACTTGATCGGCGTTCCCCGCGAGTGTAATTGCTTCGAGCACCTCTTCCAGGCGCTCCCGTTCACCTTCCTCCATCTCCTCAAGCTCCTCGGGATCCGGGAGATCCGGCGGTGCAGTTTGTACCAGGTGCTGAGCGCGCCGAAGTCCTTCCTCAAGCCGATGAGCACGGTTCTCCAGGCTTCGGCGCATGGCGTAGGTGCTGGATGCAAGCCGGCGCTGGTAGAGAGACATGAGGAATCCCACGGCGCGGGCACGGGGATCATCACCATGTGCTGCGGCCTTAGCGCTTTGCCGTTTCACAAAGCGGGTAACATCTTGGTAGAGCTCAAACTCCTGTCCGTCAATCTGGAAGTCAACCGTATGCGGGATACGTTTCGTGAAAATCTTTTCTGCTGCCCATGAGCCATCAGCTTTCCGCTCAGGAAAATAGTACATCGCCTCTTTCGTGCGGCGCAGATAAAAAGGAGCCCGACGTCTTTCCATAGCCTGGCGGATTGATCGAACATCAGCATACGCATCAGCATCCAGGAGCTGCAGAAAGAGACTGAAGTTTACCGGATCGCCCTTGTGGGGCGTAGCAGTCAACAGCAGAATGTGATCTGAAGTATCTCGCAGCAGCTCGCCGAGTGCGTAGCGAGCAGTTTTCTTGGAAGGAGGCGACCACGACATCCGGTGAGCTTCGTCAACTATGATGAGGTCCCAGTGCACTTGTCTGAGGCCGGGGAGAATTTCGGTCCGCTTGGCCAGATCAAGGGAGGTAATGACCTTTTTTTGTTCCAGCCATTGGTTGACACCAAACTGCTCACGGATATCGCCGCCTTTCATCACGAGAAACTTTTCATCGAATTTCTCTTTGAGCTCTCGCTGCCATTGAAAGGCGAGATTTGCCGGGCAGACTATAAGAACCCGCTCTGCAAGGCCGCGAAGCTGAAGCTCACGAATAAGCAGGCCGGACATGATTGTCTTTCCAGCGCCGGCATCGTCCGCCAGGAGGAACCGGACGCGGGCAAGCTTGAGAAGGTAATCATAGATTGCCTCTAGTTGGTGAGGTAAAGGATCGACGCGAGAGATGGACAGGCCAAAGTAAGGATCGAATTCATAGGCTATGCCCAAGGCGTACGCCTGAAGGCCCAGCAGGAGAAGACGGGCATCCCCATCATAGGTGAAGGATGAATCGAGGATAGTGAGGCTTTCAAGATCGTGAGCAGCAAGATTGACTTTCCGGAACCGCTCAGTGTGTATGCCAACCAGGCCCAGAGTCCAAAAGCCATCTCCACCCTCACGAGCAGTTTCGACCCGCATCGGCTCGTTGAAAAGAGGACCCCTGAGTATCTGGCCATCACGAATGGTTATGTCCGGCACTATTCTCTCCCTACTTATTTCCGCTCCACGCAAAGGTACAACGAGATTAGATTACTTTAGTGACAACTGCTTATTCAGCTACCCTCTTACGCGATTCTTCCAGATGTGATTGCCTGATCCAGTCAAAAATGGAGTGACTTTTTGGAGTGTGTACTTGACTCCTCAAAAGCAAAAAAGCCCCTGGGCATATTTTCTGCCCATAGGAGCTTTCATTAGCAGAGTATCTGCATTCCCTCTCTCCCAATACTCACAGTCTGCTTCCCTCTCGCCTCATGACTGCACGGACCGCGATCTGCCTGGATCCGTTATTCTCTCCTCATGCGGAGAATGCTTAACCAATAGCTCACGTTAACGAAAATCCTGGTGCTCGTCAAATGGTTTTCTAGGATTAGGTACTTTTTTCCTGGATTTTACAGGAGGAATCACAGCGCTGCGTTTTTGTGTGTTCTGCGAAAAGAGGCAGGCCAATGGTAGAAAATCGGTTCGGACTGGAATTGACCTGGATGATGGATCAGATCATCGGCTATCTTACCAGATACCAAGCCCGGCACGCTTAAGGGTAGAAGATGTGATGCCTTGATCGTATCGAGCTATGTTCGTGAAAAATATTATTTTTTCGAGCACATGCAGAATTCGCCCGGCAACATGAGAAAGATGATCCTGTTGTCTTTTTTGTTAGCCTATTGGTTAGTCAAGTTTCAAAAAGCATCACAAAAACAGGTCCCGTTCACTTTGGCTAATAATTGCAAAATATCTAAGACAATAAAGGACTTATACAAGTGTCGAGGGCCATGGTATATCCCCAGATTAGGGGAACGAGGGCCACGCTAATTCCCCACCCCGGGGCCAGGGTAATTCCCCAGGCGGGGCCACAGTAATTGCCCAGTTTTGCTGCAGGAGGCTGACCGAAAGAAGGATCACGTTGGCTCCTCTGCTAGAGTGAAGTTTTTTCACTTCAGCGCAGGAGGGACGATGGCACGGAGGGCAGTGGCGATGAATGAGCTTGTGGAGATCGTCTATCAATGGCACCACGGCGGCAGCATCAGCGCAATCAACCGATCGCTGGGGGTAGACCGCAAGACGATCAGGAAGTACGTACGCTGTGCACAGCAGCTGGGGCTGAAGCGGGGCGAGCCGTTTATGGATGAGCAGAAGCTTTTGGCGGGGTTGCAGGCTTTTTCTC
>JAGOGO010000050.1 GCA_017996625.1 Deltaproteobacteria bacterium
GGCGAAACGCCGTAAGTCAGGTTCCAGGTCCAAAGCTCAAGGTTCCAAAGCTGGCTCAGATTCCAGGGCTGAACTTCTTAATGCCGATTTCAGATTTCAAATCTTCTCAAATCAAAACATGTACTGGGAAAGTGGCCCGTATTCGTGAAGGTATTAAGGTGGCGAGAATGCTTAGAGTGCAAGATATTATGACCAAAGAGGTCTTTGTTCTCAATGCGTCAGACACTCTCGACTTGGTACGCTCATTGATGGAAATAGAACATATTCGACACGTACCCATAGTCGACGAACAGGGAAATTTTGTCGGACTGCTGACACACCGCGATCTGCTGTCGCTCACGGTTTCACGGCTGGCTTGCATTGATCGCAATGAACAGGATAACCTGGACCGGAACATTCCCATCGACAAAGTGATGCAGACCGATGTCGTAACCATTCATCCCGATACCGATCTCGTTACCGCTCTTGAAATTCTTGTGAAGAACAAATACGGATGCCTGCCTGTAGTAGCTGACAAAAAACTGGTGGGGATTGTTACTGAAGCAGATTTCTTAAGCCTAACGTACAGCCTGCTCTCACAGTAATCCGGTCAGGCCTCTTACCGAAGATTCTCGAACGATAACGATTCACATACCTGTGAGGTCGAACGGAACGAGCCCTACTAATCTGAAACCATCACCCGGTTTCGCCCTTCCCGTTTCGACTGAAACAGCAGCTTGTCCGCGGCCCTCAGAATGACCTCCGGATTGGTCTGCACGGTGGGAATCATCGAGGCAGCTCCGAAGCTAATAGTGACAAACTCATTAACATCGGAAGCTTCGTGTTTAATCTGGATGTCCTGAACCGCCTTTCGCGCTCTCTCAGCGATTACGAAGGCATCCTTTGAATTGGTGTTCGGAAGAATGATGGCAAATTCTTCACCACCATATCGTGCAACCAGATCGCCCGGCCTCCGGGCAAGTGTGTTGAGTGTCCGTGCTATCCGGATAAGACATTCGTCTCCTTCCTGATGACCGTAATGGTCATTGAAGCGCTTGAAGTGGTCAATATCTCCTAGAATGACGGTAAGGGGCGTAGTAGTACGCATTGCCCTTCTCCACTCCTCGCCAAGAACCTGATCGAAGTAACGGCGGTTGGCGATGCCGGTCAGGCTGTCAAGGAGAGTCTGTTTTTGAAGCTCTATGTTTAGCTTTGCCAGCTCTTCGTTCATTCGCTTCATTTCTGCCCGGGCGGCTTCCGCATCTTCCTTCGCTTTATGGAGCCTTTCCTCCGCTTGAATGCGCTCGCTGATATCGAGATGGGAAACCAGAATCCGGGAAAGTGTTGCTTCATGGCCGGGAACCACGGACCACTTGATGATGCAGTTTTTGGAATTTCCTATCACGGTTTGAATAACTGCCACGCCCTCGAAAGAAGTTTTTCCTTCTGCCAGAGCAAGGGTCGCATTTTTGAAAGCTTTATAGGTCCAATGAGGAAATTGATCACCCGACGCCTGAGGAGAAACTCGAGATAAAGCATGCAACAGATCCTTCTTATTGTCCGCTTCAAATAAGCGGACCGAACTCTTATTGACATCAACAACCTTTATCATACGAGCACATTGAACGAGTTCTGCAGGATGCGTGTGTAAAAAGGATTGAAAATCGGTTATTCCGTTTGTACGCAGTTTTTCAAAAAACGCTCTAAGATCCGAACAATCCTCTTCCCAGAGACTAATTGGGGCGTTCTCGAAAAGACTGTAATATCGTCTCTCACTTTCATCCCGGGCTGCTTCAGCCTGCGTACGTTCGCTGACATCATTCAAGATTAGGATCGTCATCCCAGCATCAGTTCGGCATGGAATGCAGTTCACGGAAACCTGTCTTCCATTGAAATCCAGGAAGACGCCTTGAGGTACCGTATCATTCGCCACTGCTTTCGCATGGAGAAGCGTGCCGACTATATCGTAATCAGCAGGTCGAAACAGGGAAAGCACCTGCCTTCCCAGCAGCTCTTTTTCAGGAATGGCAAGCAAAGAGACAGCTGCCGGATTAACGTAGACAATACAGTTTTGAGCATTAAGCTCCAGGATCCCCTCCGACATGCTTCCTAGAATAGTTTCCAAATGTCTCCTCGTTGAAAGCAACTCCCGACTAATTTCCCGCGGCACGCAAAGATCCGAATCAGAGAAACATACACTATCATCGAAAGGTGTTCGATCATCAGACCCTTCAAGAATACCAACGACACGTTCGGCTATTTCCTTGAAGGTTCCCTTGGAAAGAAAGGCGTCGGCTCCCACATGAGAAAAGTCGTTGCCGCCGTTTGTGTCTATCGCTGAAAAAAGGACGACATGGGTACCTCCGAGGTGTGGCATAGTTCGTACCAGATGGCACAATTTCGCCCCATCAATATTTGGCATCATGAGATCTACAAACATGACGTCCGGGACAAAGGTCTTGAGAAGATCCAGCGCAGACAGTCCATCTTCGGCAGTACGTACCACGTACCCCCTGCTTTGCAGCAGGTCTTCCATAAATTTCAAGACTAATGGACTATTGTCTACAACCAGAATGTTTTTTTTCATTAGGCCTCTTAAAAAGAAACTGTGAAGCTTCTACGCCCTGCACCTACTCTCTCATATGTCATAGACATGAGACCCGCTAAAATATCCGTTATGCCCTCGTGGTTACAAAGGCAAAAACGCAATGAGGATTTCACTCCAGTATAATCGATTTTTTGTTTTTTATAGTATACAAAGTATACAAAGCGCTTGGAAAAACAAGCAAATCAATCTACGGGCAGCAGTATTCTCCCAAATTCTGATGAGTTCCGGTACCTTTTGCATCATCGACTCAGATTCCTCACCAGTACGAGGATACCCACTATCATAGACACGAAATTGAGAAATGTTATTTCAGAACAATTACATACGGGATCTACAGGAAGAAATGGCTTTACAGATAACGCGCAATGTGCTATAGTGCGGGCGTTTTTGTAGCATCACTGATACAGTCTGCGTGTTCGTTGGCTACGCAAAGGCTGCGACACCTTTCGTGACCTTTGGGGAGACTCTCAATAAACAAGTAGTAGATATATACGATTATCCAAGGCTGAAGATGTTGACGGAATTGCTATTTTCAGCTCCGCTACTGGTTTGCTCTGCAGCAACCAACAGAAGCTCCCCGTATTGTAGATGCTACAATTTCCCCACCATAATGCTTTTAGGAGAGAATTGGTATGAAACGAGCGTGGGCACTCCTTATTGGAGGACTACTGTTATTTTCTCTGGTGCAGAATTCCCAGGCCGCCACGATCGACTTTGAATTACTGCCCAATGGTGATATCCCGACTGAGGGTACGGTCATCAGTGATCAATTCGAAGCAGCATACGGCATCACCTTTTCCTTGACAAATGGCGGATCTCCAGTTCTTGTTGGCGGATCCACAGTGCTTACTGGCGGAGCTGCGGGATTAGGTTCATATCGCGCACTAGGATCGGGCTTTTTTGGTCCCGGCCTTTTTTCTCCTGATACCAATCCCGATACACCGGCACATAACCAGCCCGTCGGCACTTTCTTCCTCACCGACGATCTCCAACTGGGATTGTCCAGCGATCTGGTCATCACCTATACGAATCCGGTATCGGCTGCCAGTGGCGTTATACTGGATATCGACAACAGTGAAGAGTGGACCATCACCGCATACGACAGCGCTAATAACGTGGTGGGAGTTGTCATCCTCTCCTTTGACCAATCAGACACCGGAGACGGTATTGCAACAGCCTGGTCTTTTGACCATGGCGATATGAATGATATCGCCAAAATCGTCTTCCACGGTGAAAGGACAGATCCGGGGAACTACCCGTCGGAACTCTTTGGGCTGGCATTTGACAGTTTTTCTTCATCATCGCCCATTGTTCCGGCTCCAGCAAGCTTTCTGCTCTTGTTCTCCGGCCTGATCGGGTTACTGCGGTTTACGAGGAGACCAAACGCCAGAGATACGAAAAGGAGGCTTCTCACCTCATGCACCAGGCGATGAACCTCTTGTACACGTTCAACCAGGCTGTAGCGGCCATCGTCCGGCCATGATATAATGGTACGATCATGAACGTACCCTGCGTCAACAGCAAACCACCTCGCGAAGGATTTTCTCTCACCATTCTCGGCTCGGGAACTGGTGTGCCACAAGACCATCGCCGTGCACCAGGTCTTGTCATCCAGGCCGGATCGATCCCGCTCCTCTTTGACAGCGGCAGCGGAGCGGCATACCAGCTGCCAGCGGCCGGATTCTGTTATAGCGACTTCGATCATCTCTTCTTTACTCATTACGATCACCCGGACCATGTCAACGATCTTGCAGAGCTTCTGTTCGCCAACAAGTACTTCGATCCGCGCCGCACGAGAAAACTCTCGATTTACGGTCCGCCGGGCATAAAAAAATACGTTGCCAGGCTGGCAGAGCTCTATTCATCACTCGAAGATCTGCACTATCCCCTGGATATACGAGAAATCGAGGAAAACGAATTTACCATAGATGAGGTTAAGATCTTTTCACGGCCGCTCGATCATCAGGGAAAGCCCTGTGTGGGATATCGCATCGACTACCGAGGAAAGACTGTCGCCTATTCAGGCGACACCGACTACTGTGATAACCTGATTACGCTGGCGCTCAAGAGCGATATCCTGGTAGTAGAGTGCTCCTTTCCGAATGAGCTAAAGACGAAAGGCCATCTTACCCCCCGCGACATTGCCGATGTAGCTGTTCAGGCTCGGGTTTCACGGGTTGTACTCACACACCTCTATCCTCCATGCGACCAGGTCGATATCGTTGCGCAGGTGCGGGAAGGCTATGACGGAATCGTGGTGAAAGCTGAAGACCTGATGAGGATCGATCTGACGTAGACAAAAAGCAAAGCATGGATACAAAAGGACTCGAGATTCTCTCCTCTGCTGCCAATCGGCTCTCAGAAAAACAAAATCCCTTCTCTCACTGCATGCCTGGCAGGTTACTAAAACCAGCCTTTCCCCTGAACTAGACACCGCTCCTTCTTTCTGCGACGAAAAAATTGACTCTACATTACTAATACTATACTATTCAAACCTATTATCCATGATTTAGATTTAAACGTGCATCAGTTCAGATACGGCCATTACATGGATTTCATCTTTGAAGGTTTCTCAAAAGCATTTCATCTGATTCTCACCCTGGATGGGGAGGTTTTTTCCATCGCCTTTCTATCGCTCTGGGTTTCTACGACTGCTACCCTGATTGCGACTCTCGCCGGCGTACCCTTGGGTTTCAGTATCGGTACGATCACGTTCCGGGGCAGACGAGCCACTATTACCGTATTCAATACACTGCTTTCCTTTCCCCCAGTCGTAGTTGGATTGCTTATTTACGGCTTTGTTTCACGACAAGGTCCTTTGGGCTTTCTTGAACTTCTTTTTACACCTCAGGCCATGATTCTTGGTCAGTGTATCCTGGCTTTTCCGATTATCGTCTCATTGACCATTTCCGCTGTACAGGGTCTGGACCAGCGCATCCGCCCCACCGCTCTCACCCTCGGTGCGAGCAGACTACAGGCCAGCCTTGCGCTTCTCTCAGAGTCCCGTTTTGCGATTATGGCAGCGGTCATAGCCGGGTTCGGCCGCATTATTGGCGAAGTGGGTGCTGCTATTATGCTCGGCGGCAACATCAAACACTATACCCGCACCATTACCACAGCTATCGCTCTCGAGACGAGTAAAGGCGAGTTCGGTTTTGCGATCGCTTTGGGGATGATCCTTATGCTGGTTGCGTTTTCAGTCAACTTTCTGCTTCGATATATCCAGCAGCGAGGCATATAGTGAAGGACGCTCTCTTTTTGCTTCAGGACATCATTCACACCTATCAGAATAGAATCGTTCTGAATATCCCTTCTCTGAGCTTTCAGCCAAGGCTGATTCATGCCATCACCGGTCCCAATGGCTCAGGGAAGACTACCCTGTGCGCTATTCTAGCGATGCTCCTCAAGCCGACCGCAGGCTTGCTCACCTATTGCGGAATTCCGGTGGATCAGAACACAAGCCAGATAGAACAGCTACGAAGAAGGATAACAATGGTGCACCAGAATCCGTTCCTCTTTCATAGCACCGTCGAAAAAAATGTGGCCTATGGGCTTCAGGTCCGCAAGGTACCCCGCAGTCAATGGAAGTCCAGGATTCATGAATGCCTTTCACTGATGGGTATCGAACATCTCCGGACGCAGTCCGCGCACAAGCTCTCGGGCGGAGAAACCCAGCGGGTGGCAGTTGCCCGGGCCTTGGTGATAGATCCGGAGGTTCTCATTTTGGACGAGTTCACGGCTAACGTGGACAGAAACTATGTGCAGATCATGGAAAATGTCATTATGAACATCTTTCGTGCCAAAGAGATAAGCATCTTTGTCATCACCCACGACGAACATCAGGCCACCCGACTCGCTCACACCCGCACTCACTTGGTTGCTGGTGAAGTGGCTGAGCAGGAAAGAGTGAGAAGTGAAGAGTAAGATCAAATGGTGTACTCGATATAGTGTGTATCTTCTCTCTCAGGTAAGTAGATTAGGTGAGGCAGCTCCAGCATCACCTTGGTATCCTGCGGAACGGGCTCGATAATCCAGACATTGCCGCCAATAACAGAGCGCGCGCCAATAACAGTTTCTCCTCCTAGAATTGTAGCTCCGGCATAAATAATGACATCATCTTCAATAGTGGGATGTCGCTTTTGCCCGCGCAGTTTCTCGCCCGCATCCTTGGGAAGCGACAGAGCACCCAGCGTCACCCCCTGATACAGACGCACGTTTTTCCCTATCTCAGTCGTTTCACCGATCACCACGCCAGTCCCGTGGTCGATAAAAAAGCCTTCCCCGATTCGAGCGCCGGGATGGATATCGATACCGCTAATGCTGTGTGCGTACTCGCTCATAATCCGGGGAAGAAGCGGAATTTCCTGATTGTAGAGCTCGTGGGCAATACGGTAGACCATGATCGCAAACATGCCGGGATAGGCGAAGATGATCTCGTCGTAGCTCTTTGCTGCTGGATCTCCGATAAAGGCTGCCCGCACATCGGTAGCCAGAAGACGACGGATATTTTGGATCTTCCCGAGAAAGGTAATCGCTTCGCGCTGGCCTTTGTCGTAGCACGCGGAACAGGGAAAGTGATAGCGGTAGCAATCATATCGCAGGCTGGTGGTGATCTGTTCAGATAAAAGCTCAAACGCCTGGTTGACCAGCTGGCCGAGATGGTAGTGCAATGTGGCCGGATCGAGCTTCTCTCTGGTGAAATATCCAGGAAAGAGAATATCTCTCAACTTGGTAATAATCGTAACGACTGCCTCGCGTGATGGTATCGCCTCGGCATTGACGTATTCGAAGCAGCTATTACGATCACAGCTAGCAACGATATCTTCCACAATGGCAGGAATGCTTTCCCGAAACTGATTCCGAGCTACGGTTTCAGTTTCACATATCTGTTGCGCCAAACTGGTATTATCATCATGCATACTCATCTCGTCGTTACCTCATCTGGATTATAAGCTACTGGCAGAATGGTCAAATGGGTTGCAGTAAGGACAGTTAATGAGAAAATCTATTATTCCAATTCTCCATTTTCCGGCTCTCCATTCATCCAATCCCCAATTTATTACTCCTCAAACAGCCACGTCGACAGGTATCGCTCTGCTGAAGAGGGTAACACAACCACGATGAGCTTACCGTCATTCTCCTTTCTGGCCGCCACTTCGAGAGCAGCCCAGACCGCTGCACCGGAAGAGATTCCTGCCGGAATACCTTCTTCCCGGGCCAGGCGCCTGGCAGTCGCTCCGGCATCTTCATCAGCAACCTGAATTACTTCATCCACCAGATTCATCTGCAGTACATCGGGCACAAATCCGGCTCCGATGCCCTGGATCTTGTGAGAACCGGGGTTGCCCCCAGAAAGTACCGGTGAGCTCTTCGGCTCTATTGCAATGGCTTTGAAACTGGGCTTGCGGGACTTGATCACCTCGGCTACGCCGGTAATCGTACCTCCGGTGCCCACACCGGCTACGAGAATATCGACAGCACCGTCCGTATCCCGCCAGATCTCTTCAGCCGTAGTAGCTCGATGAATTGCCGGATTGGCGGGGTTTTGGAACTGCTGCGGCATAAATGAATCTTTGTTCTCACGGACCAGCTCTTCCGCCTTGGCAATTGCTCCCTTCATTCCTTGACTACCGGGAGTAAGAACCAGCTCGGCACCGAAGATACGCAGCAGTTTACGTCGCTCCATGCTCATGGTTTCCGGCATTGTCAAAATAAGGCGATACCCCTTGGCAGCGCAGATAAACGCCAGCGCAATACCGGTGTTTCCGCTCGTAGGCTCAATAATTACAGTTTGCGGACCAATGAGCCCTTTTCGTTCCGCTTCCTCAAGCATGCTCATCCCGATGCGATCTTTCACGCTCGAAAGCGGATTAAAGAACTCCAGCTTCGCCACTACCCGTGCGTAGGCACCCTCAGTCACCTTATTCAATTGCACCATCGGAGTATTTCCGATTGTCTTGATGATGCTTTCATAGATATTGGCCATGTCTGTTCCTCCTGATCTCACTGTAGTCATCTTGTGACAATGTCGTCAAATGTGAAACATCGGCACATCAGCGTCGTATTTCGTCTTCCTCCGTTCCACCAATGTCTGAATGGTAGTTCGTTCGAGAACTTTTTCCAGGGAGTCTTTCATTTCATTCCATACTTCCCTGGTGACACAATCATCGCTTTGGCTGCAAGCATCCGGCGTCTCAACACAATCCACCAAGGACAGCGTTCCCTCAAGGCCGCGATAGAGATCTTTCAGTGTAATGTTGGATGGCGGCCGACTCAGCATGTAGCCACCATGAATTCCACGCTCAACTTTTACGAGACCAGCTGTTTTAAGGGCTGCCATGATCTGTTCTAGATACTTTTCCGAGAGATGTTGTCCTTCCGCCAGCTCCTTTACTGAAGCAGCGCGGTATGGATAAATCTCTCCAAGAGAAATCATTACCCGGGTACCATACCGCATGCGTGTAGAAAGCTTCATTGATCGACTCCAGTTATTTATTCCTATATATCCTAGGCGCTAACTAGGATATTGTTAATGGTATTTATTGTCAAGGCATTTCTTCCTCTTTCAGCGTCTATTGCAAGGCAGGATTCTTGTTCACTCTGAGCCTGCTACGGATTTTCATGAGCAGTTCCGGCAGAACTGCCGGAGGCGCTTTTTCCATTGTAACCACATTCTTGATCCTTCCTACTAAGAATACGGATTTGTGTGAGTAACAAACTGACTTTTTTTGTTGGTGGCTGTCATATACAATCATCAGAAAAACCACTAAAGAGCAAAAATGAGCTGCA
Source organism: Deltaproteobacteria bacterium (assembly GCA_017996625.1). Classification (GTDB taxonomy): domain Bacteria; phylum Desulfobacterota; class WTBG01; order JAGOGO01; family JAGOGO01; genus JAGOGO01. The sequence continues at coordinate 9,377 of JAGOGO010000050.1, forward strand.
CTGTGACCAAGAGAAACCCTTACGCTGAAGTCGATTATTCTCCCAATCTGCAGACAAAGCTGGAACGTCTGCACGCGGCGAGTTATGGATGGGCGTTGAGCTGCTGTGGCTTCGATCATGACCAGGCCGGAGATGTTTTGCAGAGCGTCTACCTGAAAATTCTGGAAGGCAAAGCTCGTTTCGATGGGAAAGCGAGCTTTCGGACCTGGATATTTTCGGTCATACACGTAACCGCTCTCGAATGGCGACGGAAGAGTTTCTTGAGAATGCTCGGTCTCAGCCGCTTTGAAAGGCAGCCTGAAGCAGAGCGGTTCGATCCGATTCAGGCTGTTGAGATCGATGACCAGCAGGATGCCGTCCAGAAAGCTTTGGCCAAGTTGCCTCACCGTCAGAGCCAGGTTCTTCACCTGGTTTTTTATCAGGATCTCACGTTGGAAGAGGCTGGAGCGATCTTGGGTATTTCCATCGGATCGGCCCGCACTCATTATGAACGAGGGAAAAAGAAACTACGCTCATTACTGGAAATCTCGAGGAACGATCAATGAGCTCAAAAAACAATTACCATCAGAACGATGAACGCTTGCGTGACCTTTTCACCAGGATGCGGTCAGCGGATGAAGCGCAGACTCCCTCATTCAACTCGATGTGGGCTCGTGCTGAACGACTCCTGCAAAGCAGGCAGCATTCCGCTCCACGAAGGACCATCCGCACTGCGTTTGCCGCAGCTGGCGCTTTTGCTGTGATCGCCGGTCTGGTAATGATATCCGTTCCGATTCAGCAAAATGGTTTTCGCCCGGACAGCAATGAAAGCCTTTTGGAGGCAAAGAACCTGCTGCAATGGGAATCTCCTACCGCAGCGTTGTTATCCTCTTCCGAAGAAGAGTTTTCATCCGATACCGCAAGCGGCACCAGTTCCACTTCTGAAATCGACTTAACGGAAAGTGACTGGGAGATGCCTACAGATTCGCTTCTGACATCGTTCACGGACGATGCAACAAATACCTCAGAGGCTTCCTGATCTGCACGTGATAGGCAGCGTCAGGACACATACAAACTCATATAGTGGAGGACTCAATGAAGAAGATTGTCTCGATCATTACGCTCTGTCTGGTAACCGCATTACTCATTGGCGGCTCTGCACTGGCTGGATCAAAAAATCACGGACCTTCGGACGGAAAACGAGGGTTTGATAGAATGATGTGCGGAAAAATGTTTCATAAGAATTTCTTCCCGCCGGAAATGATTATGCGCCATCAGCAGGAAATTGGGCTGACTGAAGAGCAAAAGACATACATGAAGACTCAGACTCAGGAGGCAGAGTCTACCTTCACCAGTCTCGAATGGGATCTGCACGATGCAATCGGCACCCTTGATACTCTGACTGCGCAGCAGACTCCGGACGAAAAACAGGTGCTCGCTCAGCTGGATAAGGTGTTAAGCCTGGAAAACAAAATCAAACGCGCGCGCTTGACTCTCATGATCAGACTCAAAAACAAACTCACCCCGGAACAGCAGGCGAAACTGGTTGAGTTGAAAGGCAAGCAGCACCGAGTGCATGGAAAACACGGTTACCTGTATGGAGGAACTCCTCCCTGCATGGAGAAAAAGCCGTATCCGATGACACAGGAAAAGAACCAGCCGGCTTCCTAGCAGGCACTCGGTTGAACCCTCTGGAAGGATTTACCGCCTTGAATCCTTCCAGAGGGAACTTTTATTGAAGCAATTCCCTGAACTCCAGACTGGACCCAGAATGCATTTGATGGTATACTGTTGTTTTACATCCGGACTTCGTTCACGCAGCGAAGACCGGATTGCATTCTTGAGGGGCTGAACACAGGTGATAAAGAAACTTTTAGCTATACTGGGTATTGCGCTTCTCGGTGGCAGTGTCATTGCCTGGTACGTCAGCAGTTCTGACCGACCAACACATTCTTTCCGTACTGTCGCCGTTAAACGAGGTGATATACTGGCTGCAATTAGCGCCACCGGAACCATCGAACCGGAGGACCTGGTTGACGTGGGAGCGCAGGTAGCCGGACAGATTATTTCCTTCGGCAAAGATAAAAATGGACGCATCATTGACTATGGCTCGGTTGTTGAAGAAGGCACGATCCTGGCGCAGATTGATGATTCGCTCTATGCCGCTGATGTAGCGCTCGCCAGCGCTCAACTGCAGCAGGCTGAAGCCAGCGTTAAGCGCGCTGAAGCTGACCTTGTGCAGCTCAAAGCCAGATTCAGCCAGGCAGAAAGAGACTGGAAGCGGGCCCAAAAACTTGCCAGCTTCGAGAAAGCCCTCTCTGAAGCCGATTACGATGCCTATCAATCAGCCTATGATACCACGCAGGCAAACCTTGCAGTGGGAGAAGCCGCAATCACTGAAGCGCGGGCCTCTGCTGCCCAGGCGCAAGCAGCTTTGCAGCGGGCTGAGCGAAACCTGAGTTACTGCACCATTAGATCTCCGGTTCGGGGCGTGATCATTGATCGACGGGTCAACATCGGGCAGACCGTCGTCTCCAGCCTGAATGCACCGAGTCTTTTTCTGATCGCCAAAGACCTGCGTCGCATGCAAGTCTGGGTATCAGTCAACGAAGCTGATATCGGCAGCATCTTCACCGGTCAGCCGGTCAGCTTTACCGTAGATACCTATCCCGGCCGCGAATTTCACGGCCAGGTAAGCAAGATCCGTCTCAATGCAACTATGACCCAGAATGTGGTCACCTATACCGTTGAAGTCAGTACCGATAATTCAGACGGTACGTTGCTCCCGTATCTTACTGCTAATGCAGACTTTGAAATCGGACGCTCCAGCAATGTTCTGCTGGCTCCTCTCGCCAGCCTGCGCTGGATGCCTCAGCCCGACCGGATTGCTCCGCAGTTCCGAGAAGATCCCGAAGATCGTATCGGCAGCAGCACCCTAGAAAGACAACAACCGTCTGCTCTCAATGGAAACAAAAGCGCGGGGGAGGGCATTGTGTGGGCCGTGGAAGGCAAGTACGTTCGGCCGGTCAAGGTTAGAACGGGCTTGAGTGACGGCATGTTGGCCGAGATCCAGGGCGATGACCTGAGAGAAGGCATGGAGCTTGTTGTCGGCGAGCAAAGCCAGGAGGAAGTCGCTTCGGGAGCAAATCCCTTTACCCCTCAAGTGAGGAAAAGAAGCCGTCCTCAGGAGCGGCAATAATCATACTTACCCTATGTCGCTCATCGATCTGAAAGAGATTTATAAAACCTATTACCTGGGAGAGGTAGACGTCCCGGTCCTCAAGGGGGTGTCGCTCTCAGTGCAGCGTGGCGAGCTGGTCGCTTTGATGGGGGCTTCCGGATCGGGGAAAAGCACGCTCATGCACATTCTCGGCTGTCTGGATCATCCGACCTCCGGAGAATACTGGCTGGATGGAAAAGAAGTGTCCCAACTTTCCGCCGATGGACGGGCCGTGCTGCGCAACCGGAAGATCGGTTTTATCTTTCAGAACTTTAATCTCCTGCCCCGCACCAGTGCGCTCGAAAACGTGATGCTGCCTTTGACTTACTCGTCAGAAGCCCTTTCGGATCGAGCAGCCCGTAGCAGAGCTCGTTTATTGCTCGAGCTCGTCGGCCTGGGGGGTCGGTCTCATCATGAGCCGGCACAGTTATCAGGAGGCCAGCAGCAGCGGGTAGCCATTGCACGTTCCCTGATCAATCAGCCATCCCTTTTGTTGGCTGATGAGCCAACCGGTAATCTGGATTCTCATACCAGCGACGAAGTACTGCAGATGTTTCGAAAGCTGAACAGTGAGGAAGGCAATACCATCATTCTGGTAACCCACGATCACGGAGTCGCTAAACACGCCCAGAGGATAATCGGCATCAGCGATGGCATGATTGTGGATGAAGCTGCGCAGTCTACGGATGCAAGGGTTTGAAGAAAGGGTTCAACGGCCGGTATTGATGAAGTCGTAAAAGGTAGAGCTGACAATCTTAATGAGCGTGAGACAGCAAGTGAAGCATCTGTTTCACCTGGATTCCCGCCTGCACGGGAATGACATGATTTTGTTGTCAGCGGTTATGCATGAGTTGATTAAGATTGGTGTTCTTGGCAGCCTGGTCGCAAAAAACCATCTGCGAATGTCCGTCATTCCCGCGAAGGCGGAAATCCAGGATTATCAAGGTCAGACAAAAAATCACTCCTGAAGATACCACATGAAGATTCATCGTACTCTTCGCACCGCCTTACGAGCACTGAGAAGAAATCCCATGCGGGCCGGTTTAACCGCCTTGGGAATTATTATTGGCGTCGCCGCGGTCATCGCGATGATGGAAATCGGCAAAGGTTCTACCGTCGCGATCCAGCGAACCATTGCCAATATGGGAGCGAATAATCTGGTTATTCGCCCCGGTACGGCCGCCAGCGGCGGCGTCAGCTTCGGAGCCGGCACTGCCACTACCCTCACACCACAGGATTGTGAAGCCATTCTTCGAGAATGCCCGGCTGTGCGCTACGCCGCTCCCGGCGTACAAGCTCGCACCCAGGTGATCTACGGAAACCGCAACTGGGTCCCGCTGTCCATTACCGGCACTGATCCGGCTTTTCTCGATGTCCGTAACTGGACCACGTTAGCTGAAGGCGAAATGTTTTCATACCGTGATGTCCGCAATGCCAGCAAAGTCTGTGTGATTGGACAGACTCTGGTGCGTGAGCTTTTTGGCGGCGAATCTCCTCTGGGCAAAGAAGTCCGGGTACAGAACGTGGCTTTTAAAGTTGTGGGCGTACTGAGCGTCAAAGGCGCCAACATGGTGGGAGCAGATCAGGATGATATTCTTCTTGCCCCTTGGACTACTATCAAGTACCGGGTAGTCGGCACGACCTTGACCAACACCAATCAGAGCAGCACGTCTTCAGAAACCTCATCGACAGTAAACACCCTGAACAAACTATATCCTAACTCACAGCTCAACCTGTATCCCGTTCCCTCTCCGGCCCAGCAGGCAAACACGCCTTTGCCGGTGCGCTTCACCAACATCGATCACATTTGGGCTTCCGCCCGATCAGCACAAGAGATCCCTCTGGCTATTCAGCAGATCACTGATCTGTTACGACAGCGGCACCGTATCAGGCCAGGTGAACTGGACGACTTCAATATTCGTGATATGACTGAGATGGCAAAAGTCTTTGCCTCTACTACCACACTGATGACTAATCTTCTCCTCAGTGTGGCGCTCATCTCGCTGGTCGTCGGTGGAGTAGGAATAATGAATATCATGCTCGTTTCCGTTACCGAGCGTACCCGTGAAATCGGGTTGCGGATGGCGGTGGGAGCACGGTCCGCCGATATTCTCAGGCAGTTTCTCGCGGAAGCAGTCGTCATGTGCCTCGTCGGCGGAGCAGTTGGAATCCTGGTCGGACGCGGCGGCTCCTACCTCGTCAAGGCTCTGCTGCAATGGCCCACGGAGATATCCGTAAGTGCAATCGCCACTTCGGTTATCGTTTCGGCTACGGTAGGAATTGTATTTGGATTTTATCCGGCCTGGAAGGCGGCACGGTTAGACCCGATTGAAGCACTCCGGTATGAATGAACAAGCAGCAAGGAGTTAAGCGTAAGAAGTGAGGTGTTCCGCCCTTAAATTCTCCACCGCGTCCTCATTCCTTCGGCTGGTTCAGGACAGAATCTCCTGCGCGAAAACCGGGAGACAGCAGGGCTGTCTTTCAACATATTACTCCTCGTATAAAACTCGCGCTTATGCGTCATTCGTGTTGAATCCAGGTGATGTCACGCAGACGCTTAGACGTTCGCGGCGGGGACGCCGCTCCCGCCGGACAGTAAGAAGTAAGAAGTAAAGAGTGAAAAGTGAAAAGTGAAAAGTACAAAGACGAGGGGTGCCTCGTGTCTCTTCGTTCTTACTCCTGACTCCTCACTCTTTACTCCTTACTGTTCCTCATACTTCCATATGCATAACACTGCGCACCTCCTGCAGCGTCTCTTCAGCAATGGCGCGTGCCTGCGAAATTCCCTGGTGAAGAATAGAACGGATATAGCCGGGATCTCTTTCAAGCTGCTTTCTGCGGCTGCGCAGCGGTCGGAGAAATTCATTGAGGCTCTCGGTGAGCATCTTCTTCAGCTGGCCGGCACCGCCGGAGCCGATCTCGGCGGCGATGTCACGAGGATCTCTTCCGGTACATAGGGAAACCAGCAGCAGCAGATTGGCTACTTCCGGTCTGTTGTCAGGATCGTAGGTTATGTTGCGATCCACATCAGTCTTTGCCTTTTTTACCAAGGCAGCAGTTTCATCTTCAGTGGCGGAAAGCATGATCGCATTGTTTCGGCTTTTGCTCATCTTCTGAGCGCCATCGAGACCGAGAATTGACGGGGCCTTGCTGAGAAGCGCCTGCGGCTCCGGAAACACCGGCTTCTTAGCTGCAAACCGCTCATTGAACCGGCGGGCGATAACCCGCGTCAGTTCCAGGTGAGGCAGCTGGTCTTTGCCGACCGGCACAACCGTGGCCTTGCAGAACAGAATGTCGGCAGCCTGATGAACCGGATAGGTATACATTCCCGCATTAATCCTCTTCTGGCCAGCAGCCTGGATCTCTTCTTTGACGGTGGGGTTGCGATCCAATTCAGCGATGGTAACGAGCGTAAGAAACGGAAGCAGCAGCTGATTGAGCTCCGGCACGTGACTGTGCGGAAAGATGAAAGTCCTGCCGTTTTCCGGATCAAGCCCGGCGGCGAGATAATCTATGGTGAGCTGGTGCACGTTATCAGCAATGCTCTCGAAACTATCCCGGTCGGTCAGCACTTGATAATCGGCAATGACCACACAAATCGGCACTCCCAGGTCCTGCAGATCGACGCGGTTCTGGAGCGAGCCGAACAAATGACCGATATGCAACCTGCCGGTCGGCCGGTCACCGGTGAGCACCCGAAACGATTGCGGCTGTGCTTTAAGGGCCTCTTCCAGAGCCTTGCTGCGCTCCAGAGCTGCTTCAAAGGTCCTATAATCAATGGTGGTAGTAGTGGTGTTCATGACCCCTCTCGATAGATCGGACATCGATTCTCAATTTCCATCGCATTGTAGCGGATTACGGGAAAGAGTCAAGAAGGAGAGACGGTGAAAAACCAGTACAGGGCGAGGATGATCATTTCTAAGCTTCTATATGATCTTTTCAGTATTTCTTGACTCGCTCATGAGGGATGGTACGCCACACTGCCGTACCGTTACCAGGCTCATCTCGCTCGACGAGGAGAACCGACTGGCCGTTCAGCAGTACCGACTTGACCTTCTCACCCAGGCGGACCAGATCCTGAACAGACAAGCATCTCCCCTTTTCAGTCCTGACACTGTCAACCGGCGCCCGAGCATAGATGTCGGCAACACTCAGTATTCCGGAGTCAGTGACAATCTGATACTTTCCCCGGAAACGGCCGTCATTGCCGCTCAGCCGCAAACCCACGCCTGCCAGCGCGCCGATTATTCCCTGCCCGGTGCCGCCATGCTCGGAAAGATGAACACCCTGCTCCTGAGCCAGTGCGTAAGCTTCCTGCTTCGTCAGCACACGCTTCTTCGCAGCCTGTCCGAAGCCGATCAGCCGGTTCGGATTCAGTATGCCGTCCATCGCCGCCACACAGAGGCCGGGATCGGATCCGGCTGCGCTTTCTTTGAACAGGAATTCAGCTGCATATTCTCGAAAAGCAACAACCCGGTCCTCAGGCATTTCGGCCAAGAAGCACATCGCACTATTATGGGAGGTATACGGAATATCCGGATGCACATATAACTGATGACGAGTGATGGGATACGGCTTTCCCCAGCCACGCTCGGTCAGCTGTTCGGCAAGCAGCGCCGCCAGGTGGCCAGTGCCTCGGCCACCTAAGGTATCGGTATCATCAATACAGACTAACACCTTCATGTGATGTCCTTTTGTTGCTCAGATACAATGGTGTTCTGATCAGAGTGCATAGATCGCACCCACACCGGGGAAGAAGATTTGCAGTCACGGTTTTCCCTCCCAGCAGGCCCTTCATCATCATCGGCAACACAGCTTTCCCATATACGGACAGATGTAACTCGTCCTTGCGGAGAGCAAGAGTGAATCTCCTGAGCGCAGGATGATTTTTGCCAAGTCAGGCGAAAATCCTTACCCGTAGTGAAATAGAGAAATGCGCTAACTGTTAAGACTCCATTACACGAAAGCAGTAACGCAGCAAACATATACAAGAGTCTCTCGTTATTCAAGTAAAAACTGACTCATACATCAGCGTGGATTATTCCATAGAAATTATTCTTCCTAGCCGGCTGAATGCTTCATGGTTGTCTTTAGGTATAACAAACGCTAGAATAGAAAAAACGCGTTTAGCATCTAAAAATAAACGTCGCCAGGAGCTCAGGTCATGAATTTCTGGTCCACTTTTCGGAGGATGCACCGCATGGCTAAGCTGATCAAAGAAAAAGAGGCAAAAGGACGGCTGCACATCGATTCACCGCTGATGGGAGAATCGCTGGTAAGCAAGGCGCTCCTCAAACAAACCGAGAA
>JAGOGO010000051.1 GCA_017996625.1 Deltaproteobacteria bacterium
AGTGAGACGCCAGCGCGAAAATCTGGAACGTGAACGTGAAAGCCTCGAACAGGAAAAGCGCGGAGTAGAGATGTATGAGGACGAAGGAGACGAAGGCCAAAGAGATGAAGATGAAGTGATCGGGGCTGAAGAACCTAAAGATGAATGGACCGAAGCGGAGGACTATGAAGGTGAACGAAACGAGGATGAAAGGCGTGTAGGTGCGACAAGTGCGGGTGAGCGAGTGAGGCGCCAGCGGGAGAGGCTGCTGCGCGGGCAGGAAAATCTTGAGAAGAAAAGACGTCGAGGCAACGAGCCTGAAGACGAAATGGGTGAACGCGCAAAAGGTGAAGAGGAAAGCAGAGATTATGAGAAGAGCTTTACACCGAGCTTTTGAGGTAGAGGGAGTGGCTGTTATTTTGATTTTCGTGGCCATTGCCTGCGCCCAAGAAGTTCCACGGATCAACAACGAAGAAGCCTTGCAGATGATGGGACGGCCCGATGTTGTTGTCATCGATGTGCGAATGGGTCCGGAGTGGCAGAAGAGCGATGCGAAGATCCGGGGCGCAGTACGGGAAAATCCGGACGATGTGGACTCCTGGATGCATACGTACGGAAAGGATAAGACGCTGATCTTTTACTGTTCCTGACTTCACGAAGCAACCAGTGCCCGGGTGGCACAGGAGTTTAAAGCTGCAGGATATCCGCACGTCTACGTTCTGCTGGGAGGGTGGGGTGAATGGGAGCAGTCTGGTCTCCCTACGGAGAAAAAATGAAAGAAGCCACTACCGCTCCCTGTCGCGAGCCAGTACTACGAGCATTCGTCGTGACCATCTGCTCTGTACTCTGGCGGCCTTTCCGGCGTCCAGCCTTTGTTTTCACAGCATTAACGCATCGATTACTGATCACGATCTGAACCCCATAGTCTCGGGCCCGCTACGTTCATCCGATTATTTTTATCAGCGATCTCCTGCAAGAATGTAACCGCACGGCCCATGCTTTCCGCCCAGGACGGGTAGGATCGAAATCGATCAAGAGCTCGGAGGCTCATGGTGCACAGTTTCGTTCGGTCGTTTATGAGCTCGGCAAGGTACTCGGCAAGAGTTCGACTATCCCCAGGCTCGATGAGAAGTCCCTCTCGGCCATGCCGGATTATTTCCTGGGCTGCGCCTGCTGTGGTAGCAATGACCGGTAGTCCGAACGCCAAGGCTTCCAGGTAGATAATCCCGAACCCCTCATAAAATGATGGAACCGCCAGAATATGGCTTCGCTGCATGCAGACTGCCAAGCTGGTACCGCAAACAGCGCCGAGAATCCGCACCCGATGGCTCAGCCCTTTCTGCGCAATGGCGTGACGTATCCGATCGGCGTAAGCCCGGTCAACCTGATCGTTACCAGCTACCGTCAAAAAACAGTCGTGACCGGATAGCAGGGCCAGACTGTCGATAAGCGTATGCAGTCCCTTGCGCGGGATAAGGTTTCCCACAAAGAGAATCTCTATTCGATCATCGTAATATCTTCGTGGCGCGATCTGCATCTGACTCAACAGCGGCTGACAGTGATCGCCGCCAGGCTGAGCCACCAAACTAGGAAGAGAAACACCGGATACCGATTCGACGTGCTTTTGGGTGGTGATGCTGTTAACAATGCAAGCGTCCACCGTTTGCAGGTATGTTCTCTCCGCCCAACGGTAGAGAGCATTCATCCCGGGCAGGTGTGGTTCGGAGCAGCGTAAGTGGTGCACGAGGCTCACGATTGGAGCACGTGTGACATGCCTGATCAGATGATTTATAAAGAGCAGAGATGGATGATTCAACTCGTCTTGCAGGAGAATATCTAAGGAGACACGCTGCACTTGACGAAGGAGCAGCGGAGAAATGTTATCAGTAAGACATCGATAATAGGACCGCTGCGGAAGAGAAATAACCTCGACAATGCATCCGCGCTGACGCAAGTTCTCCACCAGCATACGATCATATAAATATCCTCCGGTAACTGTATCCAGCGATCCGTAGATGATTAACCCGACCCGCATCATATATCCTGACGAAATGCTGCCCAGGCGTTCTCATTTTCCCAGATCCGCACGGTTACCGCACTAAGCTGATTCGTGGCTATGTGACTGAGCAGCTTCTGGCAGAACACAGTAGCCAGCAGTTCAATGCTGGGGTTCTTATTTGTACATTCGGGGAGGTAGTTTAAAATCGTGCCCCGCACGGAATCCACGAGACCGTTCAGCCGAACTTTGATATCGCTGATGTCTGCCAGGTAGAAGTGCGCATCGAGATGCTGTCCCTCGAGGCAAACCTCCACGAGATAGTCATGCTGGTGCAGTTTGCTTTCCTCCCCCCAGTCGTCGCCGATGAGATAATGAGAAGCGCTGAATGCTTGCCGTACTGCTACTGAGTACATTGATAGCCTCATGGGTAGTTTGTGCGATGTAAGATGGAATCCGGATTCTAATAGATTGCGGCGAGGACGCCGCTCCCGCATCCCAGGTCTCTCTTGTTTGCTTTTTGCTCCGAGCTCCCTGCCCCCCATCTCACTCATATACGAGCACGACCTGGACTGTATTTTCAGGATAAGCATCGAGAAGCTGATAGGCTTCAGGTGCCTGAGAAAACGGAAACCGGTGCGTGATCAGTCGTTCCGGCTGAATCTGGGTAAGCCGCTGAATCGCAGTGTCCAGCCGCCGCCTCTTGGTCCAGCGACCTTGAAACAGCGGAGCGATGGTGCTTACCTGGCTGCTGATAAGCTGGATTCGATGCCGATGGAAGTGCGTGTCCAGTCTAACCGTCACCGGCTTGGTACCATACCACGACCCTACGATGACGCGCCCGGAGAATCCCGTGGCGGCAATGGCCTGATCAAGTGCCTCAGGAGATCCGGAGAGCTCATACGAGAGATCAAACCCTGCCGGACGATTTTTCTGATCTAAATAGAATTCCTCCGCATTCAGCATGCGCAGTTCAGTCGGATCAAGACTCTGAGTGGCTCCAAGAGCACGAGACATCTCCCGCCGTAGCGGGTATGTGTCGACCGCAATCAGATCAGCCAGGGGAAACTGTGCCAAGACAGCAGTCGTTAGCAAGCCCACGACGCCCTGGCCAAAAATTGCCACGCGTTCGCCAATCACTGGTGAGCCATCCATCACCAAGGTAACGGCTGTTTCCGCATTCGCTAAGAAGAGGGCCTGGTTCTCAGAAATGATATCAGGAAGGGGAATGAGGTCATTCGGCGTAGCAATAAAGCAACTCTGATGCGGCTGGAAGGCGAAGACGCGTTTGCCTTCCCACTGCCCTGCAACCTGAGATCCAGCCGCCAGGACTTCCCCGACGGTTGCATATCCGTACTTCATCGGATATGAGAACCGGCCGCTGAGTCCGGGAATAGTCTCATCAGCAGGAAAGCCTTCCGGCATCTGGCCGCGGTAGAGAAGCAGCTCTGTCCCGGCGCTGATAGCCGACTTAAGAGCCTTGACGAGCAGCTCATGTGGCCCAGGGCCGCTGCAGTGTTCATCTCGGATCTCGAGGTGAAAGGGTGCCGTCATGTAGAGAGCCTGATATCGCATGGTGCTCCTTGAGTAAATCTCCGCACAGGACGAGATCTTTACCGAACATTTCACACCGCACATTTTCCAGCTGAGAACGGCTGAAGTGATTCTCCTGAATATTTCCTAAGCCTCGCAGGCCGCCGATGAAACATGGGGAAATGGTTATGATAACCTGATCTACTAAACGGTTTCGGATGAAACTGCTGATGATCTGCCTGCCTCCTTCTACCATGATGCTCCTGATTCCCAGTTCTCTGAGTTTTTTAAGTACCGTTAGAATGTCGATCCATCCGCTATCGAGAGCGGGCAGACGGTAGATAAGGGCGCCCCGATTGCGCAATACACGTTCGCGCTCCTTATTCATTCCATCGGCAGACATGATCCACGGTGACTTGGATGGGTGGTGAGCAAGCACACGAGCGTCCAGGGGAAACCGAAGCCTGCTGTCAATGATCACAGGCTGCGGGTCGCGGCCATTTACGAGCCGCACGGTGAGTTCGGGATCATCCGCAAGCACGGTGCCGATGCCAACCAGAACAGCATCATGAGCCGCCCGAAGCCGATGAGTAAAGGTCATTGATTCCGCACTGCTGATGCACAGCGGTCTTCCCGGCAGCGATGCAATAGAACCGTCGATGCTTTGTGCATAGCTAAGGGTTACATAGGGCAGACTCGCCTCGTCGTTGTGCCGGCTAGCATCGGCTAACACCGCCTGCACATGCTCGCACATGGTTCTGGAGCTGCAATGACCCTGCATGATACCACCCTTCTTTATGTATTTTTTTTCTGCTGGGAACCAATTTTTTCATGCCATACCGCTCTTCCAAGTGACAGAGCTGGACCAGATGCACAATAATTTTCTCCTGACTGGCCACTGTAGGCTTTTACGCGGGATCTGTTCGGAAGCAGAGTGCTTGTCGCCGTTAACGCGTCCAGCCCTCCGATTGCCTTCTTTTTTATACCAGGAGCATTCCTTCAGGCATATAGGGTCGATACCCTATTCTTGAAGGAAAAAGGTACTGTATTTTGTACGTTGACTCGTTGATACCAGTATTTTGGCAGCCGCTGAAATCCGTTCCGGGAACTCCAGCTTTATACGTTCAGCGGAATAGACCTTCCGCCGAAATAACATAAATATATCAGTCACCTGATAAAAGGTAGCGGGCAAAAAACTGTATTTGATGGGCCATAGCACAGCAAGAAGCTGGATTGCGCTGTGGTGCAGAACTCGGCGGGGATCATGTGGTTGTGTGAAGAAGAGGCTAACCCCAGCAGAAAACTAAAGGCATGGGAAAAATGAAGGATACTGCTATTCATCACTTTCCCATGCCTTCTCTTCATGGTACGCAGCGGTTTTTCAACCCGTCGTCTTCAGGAGGTATTTTCGCTTTCAGCGTAACAGAGAAGGAACTGTCATTCTAAGGGAGTCCCGCCTTACAGCTGGAGCGCGGGACGACCGAGGAATCCCCTGCCAATAGCCCTCCTGCCGGCCCAGATCCTTCGTCCCGGTGCAAGCGGGACTCAGGATGACACTGCGGGTGAGCATCGTGCATCAGTCCTCCAGTACCTGTTGTGGACACGTGTGGTGCTATGTCATCTACGAGCCGCTGCCGGTGATTGCGAAATTATACGGATTCTCATTGCTGTCGTTATTGGCAATCGAGACGCTTGCCGTACGTGTTCCTCGTGCACTCGGTCTGAAGGCGATCACAAAGGTAGCGGAGCTTCCGGCTGCTACGGGGCTGGCCGGCTGCGTGGCGACTCTGAAATCAGCCGCATTGGTGCCGCGTATCGCTACCCGTGGTGAGCCGCTCAGGTTCAAGGCTGCTCCTCCGGTGTTCCGAATAGTGAAGGTGAGTGACTTGACGGTGCCTCGAGGCACGGTGCCAAAGGAGCATGAGCCGGTGTTATCAGGAACAGGAGTGCTTCCCTGCACGATGTTGATCTCCGGACCACTTCCTCCCCCTCCAGTGCCAGTGATGGTGAAGTTGTAGGGATTTTCATCACTATCGTTGTTGGCGATGGACACGGTGGCACTTCTCAGGCCGGAGGCGCTGGGCCTAAAGGCAAGCACGAAGGTGGTGGAGCTTCCCGCTGCCACCGAGCTTGCCGGTTGCGTGTTGACGCGGAAGTCAGTCGTCATGCCGCTGATGCGGACCCGGGGAGAGTCGGTCAGAGAAAGCGGGCCGCTGCCGGTATTCCTAATGGTAAAGGTGACGGTTTTGGCTGCTCCGATAGCCTGAGAGCCAAAGGAAAAGGAGCCGGTGTTATCAGGAATAGAGGTGTCACCCTGCAGCACGTTCATCTCGGGAACAAGATGGCTTCCCGCGATATCGTAGGCGTTCACGGCGAAATCCGCACCATAACCGTCGGTACTCATATAGCCAGCGGCAAAGACTTGATCAGCACTAGCGGCAATGGCATACCCCGCTGCATAATACGTATAAGGGTCAAAATAAGGATTCATCCACAGCACCGTTCCATCGTCAGCACCATAGGCTCTTACAAGAAAAAAAATCTTCTCCATCCAGAACAGCAAATACCCCGGTAGTACATACCGTATCTCCGCTGACAACTATATCATTGGCCCATTCATCTTCATCCTGAAGGCCAGCTTCAGACCTGCTCGTCCACATAATAGTGCCAGAGACAGTATTGTATGCCCGCACCATTTCACAGTAATACTCCCACCATGGGTCGAACGAATATGGCTCAAAGCTATACCCTGCAACGTAGGCGGTAACACCACTGATGGCGATCGCTCGGGCGGTATCCTGATACCACTGACCGTCATTGCCTTGCCCATCATAATAATCAGCCCACAGCTGCGCGCCCAGATTAGCAGCATCGAAAGCGATAGTAGTGAAGTCCCGGCCTGTAGCAGCAGTTTCCGTCATTCCTGCGGCGATGACGGTATCTCCGCTCACGCCGATCGCATCAGCCTCATCCCAGCCGCTGCCTTCTCGATCAACTCTCTTCGTCCACAACACGGTGCCATTTGCCGCATTGTACGCACGCACGGTGAACGCTTTGCCTCTTGCCGCGGTTTCGGTCACTCCGGCGGCGAAAACCTGCGAGCCGCTGGCGGCAATTGCATAGGCCTCATCTAACAAAGGCCCCCTCTCACGATCGTAAAATTTACTCCAGAGCAGCGTACCTGTCGTTGCATTATACGCAAGCACCGTTAAGGATTTACCATTAGCCGCCGTCTCGGTTACCCCGGCCGCAAACACTAATCCTCCACTGACTGCAATTGCATAGGCCTCATCCCACAAAGCACCCTCACGATCATAGTAACTATCCCAGAGCAGATCTCCGGTAGTGGTATCATAGGCTCTCACGGTAAAAGCTTTGCCGCCGGCGGTTGTTTCGGTCACTCCGGCTGCAAAAACCCGAGTGCCGTCGGCAGCTACCGCATTTGCCGCATTTAGAAGCTCTGGCGATTCACGGTAATAGTCATCCATCCACCTGACCGTGCCCGTTTCAGCATCATACGCACGCGCAATGAAGGTTCCGTAGTTATCATAGTAGTCATAATTTCTCACGCCTGCCGCGAACACCAGACCGTCATTGGCGGCGACATCGTAGGCATAGCCCTCATCAAACACATCACTCCAAAGGGGGTCGTTGAACTGGGCATGGGCAGTTGTGGCAAAACAAAGCACTGCTAATAATAAAGAAAGCGGTATATTTAGGTAAAGACGTTCCGCAGCCGGAGAATTGTGGAGAAAATATGGTGTATTTGTGGAAATCGCACACCGGATATAGGCACTTTGGTCTTTAACCGGGAAAACTACCGGCTATCTTGCCTAGCTCTTCTTGCTCAGTATTGTAAGCCGGAAGGAGCAAGGTGGGTTCCGGGGAGATTAATATCTATATCGTCTGGTGTACATGGGCACTTTATTGGTAGATCCGTATGCCGTACTGCGTGACAGCTTCATCCGTGGTGACGAGCTCAAGACCTTCCGCCTGGGCTTGAGCAATCAACATCCGGTCAAAGGGATCATGATGAAGCGGAGGCAGAGCACCTGCTTGCTCAGCATGAAATACAGTAATCGGCAATTCTATGAAGCCTTCTTCTTCGATGATGGCATCCAGGTTATCGGGAGCCTTAAGTTTCTTTTGCGCCTTTTTGATGGCAATTTCCCACGCCGTGATGGCGCTGACATACACGAAATTCTGGCCATCCTCAATCAGCGCTCGTATTTTCCTATTGAGCTTTCTGCTATCGGCAAGCCACCAGAGAAAGATGTGCGTATCGAGCAGAACCCTTTTCAAGATCAATCTCCTTCAAATGAAGCAATGATGTCTTCCGAGGTTTTTAGAAAGTCGGATGACATTCGGATTTGGCCTTTAAGGCGGCCTGGGTTCCTTTTCTTGGCGTCGCGATGCGGCGTCAGATTCAAATAAGGCTTTCCTGCCTTTGCGATGATGATCTTCTCGCCCTGCCATGCCAGCTCACCCAGCCGGGATAATTTGGATTTTGCTTCATGCATGTTGACCTTTATTGTGCTCATAACAACCCCTTCATCTGTAGAACCAATTAGCTAACTTAGCTAAAATTAGCATATGATCAAAAAAATGTAAAGAAAAGGTGGAATCAATGTGGGAACTCCTCACCGGCCGGAGGGCAGGGCGTTATTCACTGGCTTCTTGATGTGAGCTGTGTCCGGGGGGCATGTCCGGATATTCTTGATCGCCTCTTCTATAGAACAAGTGCTTTGATCCATTGAATTGTATAAAATTATGCTATCAGGCTCTGCTGGTGCCGGAATGACTTCCGAGGGTTCCACCACTATTCTCTTCCTTCGGTGCCGCTGAAGTAATGCTGTAGAGATCTTCTTCCGTATCATTGCCGGTGATGGACACGGTTGCTGTGGGTACTTCTGTCACGCCGGGCCGGAACTTGATGACAAAGATGACAGAGCCTGACGGAGCAATGGGACTTGCCGGCTGGGTGGCGGATCGCTATTCAGCCCGATACAAGAAATAAGCATACGAATGCATCGGTTTTTCCTGACTCGTTCGGTGCCAAAGGGAACTTCGAATTGCACATTGTACTGGAGATTTCCGACCTATTCCAGTAAGATAAAGACGATTAGAAATCTTTGCCAAAAGGATCTGCCGCATGCGTCGAGAATCGTGCTATCATCCGGTGACCCAGGAGATCGCTGTCGGGTTGCAGTCAATCGTGGGGGCGAAGAATATCATCTTCAAAGATGTTGAGCGTATGCAGGGCTACTCACACGATGAGGTGGCTGATCCGGAGTATGCGCACATGCCTGAGGTGGTGGTCAAGCCTCACTCCGCTCAGGAAATTTCGCAGATAATGAAACTCGCTAATGCATATCGTATTCCGGTAACTCCTCGGGGTGGAGGAACCGGCCTTTCCTGCGGAGCCGTTCCAGTGTACGGCGGCATCATCCTTTCTCTTGAAAGAATGAACCGCATACTGGAAATCGATAAAAAGAACATGGTAGTTGTAGTGGAGCCAGGGGTGGTGACCCATGAGATTAGCGCTGCTGTTCAGGAACAGGGCTTCTTCTATGCCGGTTATCCCATGAGCTTTGAATCCTGTTTTATCGGAGGCAATGTAGCTGAAAACGCCGGCGGTGGCCGGGCAATCAAATACGGAGTCACCGGACATTACGTTATCGGCCTGGAGGCGGTCTTGCCTACCGGCGAGATAGTAGAGATGGGAGGCAGGCGGCTGAAAGACGTTACCGGATATGATCTCATACATCTGATGGTTGGTTCGGAAGGAACGCTGGGTATCTTTTCAAAAATCATTCTGAGACTGCTTCCTCTGCCCACCGCTACGGCTGTACTGTTGATTCCCTTTGGGGATACTGCCGCTGCTATCGCCGCCTTTCCTGACGTGATTGCCCGGGCAGGATTCCTGCCTTCTTCGATTGAATTTATGGACCGCCTTTCTGTGGAGACAGTATACACATTTCTGGGGGAAACACCTCCACGATCAGATATAGGAGCCATGCTGCTTATCGAGGTGGATGGAACGAGCAAAGAAAAAGTTGAGAGTGATTGTCAAAGGATCGGTGAGGAATTCCTTAAATCAGGGGCGCTTGATGTATATATCGGCGATACTCCCACTATTGAGCGAAAGATGTGGAACCCCCGCCTGAAACTCGCCGAGGCGTTTAAGGCCATTTGTCCTGTGCAAGCTCTTGAGGATATAGTGGTCCCCACGGCGCGGATTCCAGATCTTATTAAAGAACTGGAGCGGCTTTCGCAAAAATATGACGTTCTGATTCCCTGCTACGGTCATGCTGGTGATGGCAACCTGCACGCTACCCCGGTGAAGAAGCCGGAAACCCCCCTGTCTGTCTGGAAAGAGAAACTCCCGTTACTCCTTACGGAGCTGTATCAAACAACATTTCATTTGGGAGGAACAATCAGCGGAGAACATGGCATAGGTTCCAAGCGGGCACCCTATCTTTCCCTGGTGATGAGCTCCGATCTTATTTTACTGCAGAAGAGGATCAAACAGGCTTTCGACCCTCTGAATATTCTCAACCCCGGCAAAATATTCGACAGCCAGATGCAGAGAGAATAAAGGCCAAGCCTTACCGGCTCCGACTATTTTCGAAGCCTTACGATCACGTAAGGACCGTTGGGCACGACCGCCCAGCGGGCATTGGGGCCATGTTTCTCCAGAAGGCGCTCGATGGCCTGCTCTATCTTCCCGGCAGTGAAAAAGTGATAGCGCTCGAGGTCGCGAGAATCTATTCCTTGGGTACAGACGGTTACCCGTCTATCCAGCATAACCTGGTACGTTTCCTGGGCACACCACTGATCCAGGATAAAGAACTCCTTCGCCATTACCCGCCATATAAAGTGCTTCGGAGAATCCACCATCTCCAGAATGCTCCGGTATTCGGCGCTTCCCACCCCCTCGCAGCATTCGCTCGCTACGAGGATATCGCCCCCTGGCTTCACTACCCCGGCAGCAGCCGTGATACCCTTGGTGGTTTGATAGAGATTACAGTCGAGCGGTGCACCGCCATTGGTGGTGACGATGAAGTCGAGCGGCTTCGATAGCTCCACTATGCAGTGCTGCGCGAGTTGCCGACACCCTTGCAGGTGAGCGTCGACAGGGTGCCCGGAAAATATGCCGGTAATCTCTTTTCGGCTGTTCATCGTTACATTAACGATGAAGTCCGCTCCTGCCATTTTCATCACGGCAAGCGCTGCCTCATGAAACAGATTGCCCGTCAGTTCACCATAGTCGGTTTTCGGGTGGGCGATCATGTCGGGGCCATGAACATACGTGAGCATCTCCAGCGAAGATATCCCCGGCACAATTGCTTTGCGGCCTCCCGAAAATCCTGCCCACATGTGCGGTTCAATAAAGCCCGTAAGTATCTTGAGATCCGCTTCGACATAGAGGTGGTTTACGAGGGCGGCAACATTATCTCCGATACGACCTACCTCGATCATGTTCGCTCGATCCCGCGCATCATGATCGATAACGCGGTAGCGCTCTGCAATATCTGCCCCGACAAGGGCTTGCTTTTCCTGTGGCGTCGATGATCGATGCATGCCGGTAGCGATGAGAATAAGGATGCGAGACGAAGGTATCCCCGTAGCTTCAAGTACCTGCAGTATCTCGGGGAGCATCAAAGAGTTCGGTGCCGGACGGGTACTATCGCTGATAACGATACAGGCGTCTTTTCTACCGCGGGCAATGTCTGCAAGAGGTTTCGTATCGATCGGCTCAAGAAGGCTTCGAGCCAGTTCCCGCTGTGGGTCAAGCAGGGCTTCAGCCTCCACGGGATTGAGCACGCCCACAAATCCCGGAGTCTCTTCATAGTCGATGCTGATCCCGCTGGTGCCATATCGTAGTGTTATTATCATTGTCTTTGACAATAAAGAGGGCCTATACTGCCGGTACAAAAAGTTCCTGGCTCTTCATGGCAGACGGAAGGAACACGTTTGCCTCTCTATGATATCTGGCTGAAGGGAAATGTCAACCTGGCACTTGTGGAGAAATGAGGTCTGAATAGACCGTAGCCTGGAAGGAACAAAGCGGATTTTGAGGCTAACCTGAAAAAATTGTGTCATCAGATTTTGCTGACACCAAAACAACTTCCAAAGGATCTACCACTATTCTTATCACAAGCACAAAAAAAATCTCTTGACATCGGTTTTTTGGTTTGATAATCGTGCGCTCATTCGTGTCGCTCTTATCCGGACACATCATTGTGACCATTATTCATAAGCAGTGACAACACCTGTGGGGAGTACTATATAAAGATGTAAAGCAGCAAGCATACCTCACCGGTTGAAGACCTGTGAGGTTTTTTTATGCAGGCGTACAGATTATCCGCATCTGCGCCTGCTCTCAATCCGCAAATCCATTGGAGAGGGGGATGAGGAATGGATACGAGGAGGGACTATCCGCGTGCTGCCACTCTTGTGCTCATTTGTGTCTTGCTTATGAGCACGAGCACATTTACTTTTGTCGTGGAGGCTGTTTCGGGGCCGACCACATACTACAGCCGTGCTTCCGGTGGCGCAGCTATGACAGCCGTTGCGTTTCCTGCGGCTGATCTGTCGGACCGCTGCGTGCGTGTACCGACGGACAGGCAAGTACCTGAGCAGCAGGTGAGATCGGGTGAGCTCTTGCTTAGCAGCGTGGAACAGATGGGCCGCGCTGAGCACATTCTATCAACCGAAATTCGACATCAAGAAGTTGCCCTCCAGAATACCGCCAGACTCGGCAGGAAGTGTTCTTCTCCTCCTGATCCTTCAAATCCAGGTTGTGAAATAGTGTTTGGTGGCCCTTGGACGTTTACTCGTCAGAAAGGAAAACCGAAGACAGAGAACGTGCGTTTCAACATAGAGCATAAGGGCAGCTACACCCTGCGCGTTGTGAACGGTGATCAAGACGGGTCCCACCGTGTATGCAGCGGCATCGTTACGGTGAACGGAAAGCAGGTTGTGCGGCAATGTGATTTTAAAAAGAAGGTTGCTCTGATTGAGCGGGAAGTAATGCTTGAGCGTTCGAACCTTCTTTCGGTAATGCTTCAGAGCTCACCTGGATCACACATAACTATCTCCGTTGTTGGCTATGACGTTGATGCACCAACTATCACAATCACTGATCCTGAAAGCGGCGCAGTCAATGAGACCGGTTTTGTTGATGTCCGTGGTACTACTGATGATACGGGTGCTGCCATTACAGTGAATGGAGTTTCGGCGGTTATACTCGATGAAGGGAGATTTTGTGCTTCTCATATTCCTCTCATCCCTGATGCACCTTCATCCGGCTCCGGCACCTGTGCTGTCACGGCTACGGCCATTGATGCATGCGGCAATATCGGCTCAGCCAGCGTTCTGGTAACGCTTACGCCTTTTAGAATAAAAATCACCTCACCAGAAGACGGGACATCGTTGCTCGAGCGCGCCGTAACGATTTCGGGTAATGTGAATCGGCTGACAGCGGCGGTAACAGTAAATGGTGAAGCGGCACGGGTGAACAGCCAAGAATTTCTGGTCGAAAATATTGGTATTTCACCGGGTTCAAATTCGATTACGGCTGAGGCTTCTTTTCGTGGAGAATCCGTGGCGGACACGATACACGTGACCGGTATCCCTCTTGCGGTTCACATCAGCAGTCCAGCTGACGGAGCGACCGTGGCCAGTTCACTCATTACAGTCTGCGGGACAATCAGCCATCCTGATTCAGCGCTTACGGTGAACGGCCAACCGATAACTACAGACGGGGATCAGTTCTCAGCGCTAATACCTTTGACACCGGGATCAAACCGCATAACTGCACAAGTATTTCTATTCGGGGAAACTGCTACCGACAGTATTTCTGTGCAGCTCGGTGCACCTGATGTAATGCCGCTCGATGCTGCAATGAATTCCATTAATGAGGACGAAGAGGGTGTCAAGATTGTTGGTGAGGTTACAGTGACGGTGGTGAACCAAGGCCCCAGTGATGTAGAAACTCCCTTCCAAGTCACCATTTTTGAAGACCGTAACCATACCGGCACCTACGAGCAGGAGGCAGACTCATTGCTGGGTACAACCTCGAACAGCTCGGGTCTTCCTGCAGGCAGTGCTGCCGATGAGGTTATCAGCGTTGTGGGCGAGGTGCTCTTTCGAGATAGTCCGCTTACAGTGCTCGTAGACAGTGATGATGAGCTGGAGGAGATCGATGAGAATAATAATACCTGGATTATTCAGAATGAAGAATATGATCTCACCAGCTCCTGTCTGTGGATTGATGAGAAGGACTGCCCCGATGAGGTGAAAATCATGCTTCGCGTTGGAAATGCTGGACGCGAAGAAGTCGCAGCCGGTGTTCCGGTTTCGTTTTACGACGGAGAGGAGGGGAGTGGGGGCACTCTGATCGGTACCGTACAGACTTCGGATTCTCTCGCGGCATCTTACTATCAGGACGTTGTGCTGCAATGGGAGCATCCAACGGCAGGACGTCACACCATTGTTGCCGCGGTCGATGATGACGGACAGGGTGGCGGCCTTGTCGAGGAAATAAATGAGGAAAATAATTACAGCCGCGCTGAGATGGTATTCTGTGCTCGACCGCCAGTGACTGACAGTAGTAGCGTTTCGGGTCAACTGATCAATGCTGCGAGCGGTGAGCCGATTACGCTTGGTGTTGTTTCACTCCATGAAAGCAGCTTCGGAACAGCAGGAACGCTGATCGGACAGACGACATCTGACGAATATGGCTGGTTTCAATTTCTGGAAATCGCCGCCGGTTCCTACGTGCTCAGAGCGACAGCCGATGGTTTCATCAGTGATCAACGGGAGATCATTCTGGCGGAGGACGAATCGCTCACCCATCAGGACGTGGTGCTTTCACCAGTACTTGAATCTGAACAGATTCGCATTGTGCTCACCTGGGGTAAAACACCTGCAGATCTGGAAGCGCATCTGACTACTCCGAATCCCGAGGGCTGCCGTTACCATTGTTACTACTGGGAGCGCACCATTCCAGGTGCCAGCCTGGACACGGATGATCGTGATTCCTACGGACCGGAGACCATCACCATCACTGAGCGCACCCCGGGCACCTATCGCTACTATGTGCATGACTGGACCAATCGCAGCCGGACCGGTAGCCGTGCACTGGCACAATCCGGGGCAGAAGTGCGTATCTACCGCGCCGATCATGCGCAGCCTGAGGTGTTCACGGTTCCATTGCAGGAAGGAACCGTGTGGCACGTATGTGACATTGATGGCGATAGTGGACTCATTACTTCGGTCAACACCATGACCTATCAGCAGGAAGCTGCTAAGATCGATTTTCCCCGGATAATCTCATCTCCTCCCACGCGCGTGAGTTTTGGGGGGACGTATCGCTACCAGGTTGCAAGCGAAGATCCTGATCCGGAAAGGGAGCTTTCCTACACGCTGCTGGAAGGCCCGGCGGGCATGACGCTTGAGCCGCACAGCGGTTTGCTGCAGTGGACCCCAGCTGCAAATCAGAGCGGTACAGAGCGGGTGCGGCTGCAGGTAGAGCAGGATGTGTGTGAAAGAGCCGTGCAGGAGTTTACGATAAGCGTTGATAGTGTGCCTTCGGTGAGCTTTGAGGTGGAACCCTGTTCCGGCTATAATCCTGGTGGCACGATTACGCTGCGCTGGAGCACCATCAGGGCGGAAAGCTGCACGATCAACAATGGCATTGGCTCCGTCGACATGAGTGGAACCCTGAGTATCCCCTCTTCTGCGGAACCGGTATCCTACACCATCACCGCCACTAATCAAGCCGGCTCTGTGGAGGAGCGGGTGCCTGAGCTGCCGGAGCTGGAAGTGCTGGAAGCTGAACCCAGGAATGTGCTCCCCGGAGGCGGCAGCCAGCTCAGGTGGAACACCGCATGTGGCGTTTCCTGCACTATTACACCGCTTGACCCGAGAACTCGAGAACCGGTTGGGGAAGCACTTGGTCCGCTGGAGCCGGATGGAACGGTGAGCGTGTACCCGCAACGGACGACGATCTATTGCCTGAAAGCTGTCAACGGGAGCGGGAGTGCATCCTGTGTTGGTAACGACTGTGGCTGTGTGACAGTGTCGGTTACGCCCCATGTGACATTTTCATCCGACGTGGGCTGTGAGTGGAATGCGGGAGATCCGGTGACCCTTACCTGGGATGTGGCGGCAGCGACATACTGTGAAATTGATCAGGGCATTGGTCCTGTTTCCTTTTCTGGCTCTCTGGTGGTGACGCCGCCGGAGCCGACCACCTATACGCTCAGGGCCGTGAGTCCGGGCGGCACTGATGAGCACAGCATCCGGGTAGCGCCTCCGCGGCCGGAAACCACGTTTAGTGCCGGCCGCTTGAGCTGTGCACCAGGAGAGACAGTAGAGCTTCGCTGGTGGACAAAGTGTGCTGATTCCTGCAGTATTGATCAGGGAATCGGCTCTGTTGCCCTGAGCGGTACGATGAGCGTTACTCCCGCGGTGCTGCCTGTCACCTATACGCTGACAGCCGCTAACGAGCAGTCGGAATCAACGGCTCGGGTAACCATTAATCGCATTGCCTCGCCGGTTCCGGTAATCAGTTTTTCAGGGAGTCCGGCAACTCTGAAGACTGTTGGTGAAAGCTGTACTCTTACCTGGAGCACACAGAACGCCGTCTTCTGCCGCATCGATCCGGGAATCGGTGTGGTGGATCTGAACGGAACTCTTACGGTACAACCAGCGCAAACCACAACCTACACGCTTACTGCCGCCAATGAGCATGGCAGCAGCACTTATAGCAGCGTGACCGTGCGCTTTCCGAAGCCGGAGGTAAGCATTTCGGCTGACCCGGCTTGGATTGGTCCTGGAGAGGCAAGCGTGCTCAGGTGGATTCTGAGTAATGTGCAATCAGCTTCGATCGAGCCTGATATCGGCATCATCGAACCAAATGGCATCCGGAGCGTATCACCTCAGTGGACCACAAAATACACGATTAAGGCAACGGGCCCTGGCGGCAGTGCGACGGATTCAGTAACTGTCACGACCCTGAATGTGCGCATCAACTCACCAGCCGAAGGCGCTATCGTGCATGAGCAGCCGATTTCCGTCAGCGGAACCGCAGCTGATCCGCATGCAGCTATAGTTGTCAATGGAATCAGCGCTGTGCCGGATTCGAAAGGCGCCTTTACCGTAAACGGCGTAGCCCTTACCGAGGGACTCAACACGATTTCGGTCACTGCCGAACGCAACGGCAAGCTCGTCACCGTACAGAGGATGGTGACGTTTGTTCCCTCGCCCCTTGTGATTTTTGCAATCGAACCCAACTACATCGCTTCAGGGGAATCTGCCGAGTTGAGCTGGCAGGTGCGCTATGCTGACAGCGTAAGTATCGAACCAAATATCGGTGCAGTTGCCGCTGAAGGCAGTGTGCGAGTTAGTCCGTGGTCACATACGACCTACCGGCTCAGTGCGCAGGGACCGGGCGGTACAACGCAGGCGGAAGCTTCGATTGCTGTTCTCGATCTGAGTATCAGTGCTCCGAGAAACGGCTCACTGACGAACGAGCAGACTATAGCCGTATGCGGCATCACCACCGATCCGCTGGCGCAGGTAAGTGTGAATGGGAATGTGGTGAGTGTCGATGAAACGGGTGCCTTTCGGTTTGAGCCGCTTACTCTCCAGGAAGGCAGCAATATCATCACGGCAGTGGCAGCACGGAATGGCCATCAAGTCACCGAAACTATCCGAGTCACCTACGAACCACTGCCGCCTCTGGCTATTCGCATAACCGACCCTGTGGACGGGGCGATTATCACCGTATCGCCCATAACGGTCAGTGGCACAATAACCCATCCGCAGGCACGGGTCACGGTCAATGGTGTTTCGGCTGCGGTAAACTCGTCGTTTAAAACCTTCAGTGCGCAAGGAGTCATTCTTGCGGAGGGGGAAAACACGATTACCGCTGTTGTTGAATGTGGTTCTGAAAGCGCACAGCACAGCATACAAGTCAGCCGCTATTCGGGAGCTCTGATTGTACCCGATACGATAGCCACTATTCAAGCTGCCATCGATGCAGCATCTCCAGGCAATGTGATTTTAGTGCATTCGGGAACGTATCCGGAGCGTATAAACTTCAAAGGCAAGGCAATTTCGGTGATCAGCACCGATGGAGCTGACGAGACCATTATTGATGGGGGCGGCAGCGGGTCGGTAGTGTATTTTCCGCCTGGTGCATCGGGAGCCAGTATGCTCAAGGGCTTTACCATTCAGCACGGCTCAACCGGAATACACTGTGACAGTTCCTCACCCGTTATTGAAAACTGTATGATTACAAACAACAGTTCCACCTCCGATGGAGGCGGCATTT
>JAGOGO010000052.1 GCA_017996625.1 Deltaproteobacteria bacterium
TATCGAGGCCTGCTTCTCCCCTGTGGCACTGGGCGCACTGTTTGATCCGATCATCATTGCCTTTTTTGTGATGACAGACAATACACTGAACACCGGCACGTTCATGCTTCTGGTGCGACATTTTTACTGGCGTCGCCAGGTCTTCTGTTCTGGTGATGCCGTTTTTCAGATCGTCCTGCGTGACAAAAGCATTGACGTCAGTGATGGTCACAATATCGACATCAATCAGGTCTTCATCAGAGGCAGGCGGGGTAACCAGGTTGGTTTGAGTTTTCCCGGCTGCAAGCATAACCATGAGCACTAATACAGGAGCCAATACTGCGGACCAGAAAAACCTATTCGCTTTCAATATCATCCCTCCTGAAGAAAATTGTTGAACTTCTTTCTCCTACTTGTTTCTTGTGCTCTGCTGATATATTCAGAAAATCTATTTGGCTATCCGCATGAAATCCAATGAGTAAACGAGAGTTGGTCTGAAACGACCGAAAGAGGAGAGGTATCGCTGAAAACTTCTAACCTTTGGCTGAAAGATCCTATTAATCCAGAGTGGTACAATGGCATACACTACTCAACCGGACACAGTCTTTCTGACCCCCCCATGATTATATTTGGCTGCAACTGCTTTTACACGCAGCATACCCTAATAACAATAACTAATCCAGAATGCAACAAAAATATAGTCATCAATTAAAAGAAATGTGCTTCGGGTTATGAAATGGATCTGTCTGCGGAGTAATAGCATACAGGGGTATTGATGAAGACCTTGGCTGGCGAGCGAATTAAGAAGAGACTTGATTGGGGGGAGTAAGGATTTCCGAAGAGAGCGCAATGATTGCCGATGGGCAGAAGCAAAAGGATACCTTGAGCATGAGCGTGTCAATGTTCTTTGAGAATAGGAAAGATGGCGTGCTTGAACCTTTGTCTGTCATTTGAGAGAAAGACCCGCAAGCGAGGCGGGTCTTTCCTGTGAGGTCTTATTTTCGAGAGAGATACTGCTCAGGTTATTCAGTTTCACCCACTTGGCCTGCACTTTGATGCTGTTGCAGTCTGGTGCGGGCTCGTTCACGCATGCGCTCCACCTGCTCCTGTCTGAGTTTCTTGTATTCCTCCATTTGCTCGGCAGAGAGGATTTGAGACATTTTCCCCTCTGTATCGGCATTAAGGCTGTCGAGTTCCCCCCGCATCGGACGATATCCCTGCTGTCCCTGCCCTTGATATTTCTGAAGAATAGCCTTCCGCTTGGCCATGTCCTCAGAAATAATCGGCCGCAGCTGTTCCATTTGCTCGTCACTTAACTGGAGACGCTCCTGAAATTTCTGAGCAAAAGCGTCTGCATTAGAACCATCCTGAGCCCAGGAGGAAAATACGGGTGCAAAAACCAATAGCATCATGCATCCGAGTACGGTAAGCAAAAATGGAGCAAGTTGTTTTCCGACGGTGTCTTTCGCGTTCGAGTATTTCTGTCTTCTCTCCATTCTGTACTCCTTTCTGCAAGTATGGTACTTAGTAAATCGAGTCATCCGCGCTTGCTTGCTTCATTTCACCCTCATGAGAACGGGGAAGTATTCACGGCAGCTTTTCGCGCACATGCAGCTTCCGATGACCTTCAAGTTGCCAGGGTTAACAGAATGGTTACACATTTTTCTGCTTAATCTGTAACCGTTTTTGCGAGCTTGCGACTGAAACGGATAGTGATGACCCGGATCGGCGGTTCCGAGAATGATGTTTACTCATGTTCTAGACGAGATCATTTTAGCACAGTATTTCATTTCTGACGATGCCTAATGACTGTTCGAACTCTCAATCGTGGGACTCTAAGGATCTGGAGATTATCCACCGTGTTCTTCGCGGTGATGTTAATTGCTATGAGGTATTGCTGGACCGGCACAAAGCTCATGTTGCCACCATCGTAAGCAATCATGTCCCCAGGGAACAGGTAGAAGAAGTTGCTCACGACGTTTTTGTAAATGCATATCTTTCGTTGGCAACATTCAAGAACAAAACTACATTTCGGCTCTGGTTGTCGGCAATAGCCGTGCGAACATGTTACAATTATTGGAGGAAAATATATCGCTCGCGGGAGCTTCCATTGAGTTCCCTCGAGGACGAGGATCAGGATTGGCTTAACAACGTGATCAGTGATCAATCACAGGAGACAATCGAGGAAGATGTGGACAAAAAAAATGCTCAGGCTCTGCTTGGCTGGGCTCTCGATCAATTGTCACCTGAAGAGAGAATGGTCTTGGAATTGATCCATCTTGAAGGCTGTTCAGTAAGGGAAGCTGCAGCACTTCTGGGGTGGAGCAGCGCCAACGTAAAGGTTCGCGCCTATCGGTCGCGAAAAAAGATCCTTAAGATTTTACAGTCACTGCCGAAAGGGCACGGGAGGTAATGATGGATTCTTTTACTGAGTTGGAGCAGCGGTTCTATCCACTGTTACGAAAGGCATACCAGGGGAGAAAGCCAGTTCCGGTTGGTGAGGAGTGGAAGCGCTCTGTCCTGCGTCATATTCGCAGCCTTGAACCATTTTCAGGCCAGCCCAGCCTCTGGGAACTGTTTGGCAACGTTGTCTGGCGCTTCGCACCGGTCACCTGTGCTCTCATTCTCATGGTCTGCGTGGGTACAGCGTCTATCGACTTTGTTCCTGAATACGAAATGGCAAAGGTTTATTTGGACAATCCGGTAGAGTTTTCGCTGCTGAGATCTCTGGGGATATAGGCTATGTGTAAGACGAAGATCATTGCTGGCATTCTACTGGTCTTTATTCTTGGTGCGGCTGCAGGCACTTTTGGAACCAAAGTGTATTTCAAGCACCGAATCGAACAGTACTCACGAAGTGAAAAACCGCCGCTGGTGCGAATGCTCGTGAATCGGCTTTCGAGCAAACTGGATCTTACGGAAAGCCAAGAACAAGAAGTAAAGCAGATCGTCATGCAGACAGTTAAAGATGTCCGGGCACTGCGAAATACGTACCGCCCGCAGATGGAAGAGATCTTTCGCCAGACCTTGGAGCAGATTCGAAAGCATCTCACTGAGGATCAGAAAAAAAAGCTGGATGAATACTGCAAAGAGGGGTTCTTTGCCAAAGGATGCTGGCATTCACATCAAAACTTCTATCCCACTCCTGCGGAAGGTTTCGTACATCGCTTCATAAGCACAGCGGTTGAAGCGCTTCTTTTGACGGAAGAGCAGAGAATGCAGGTTGAAGATATCATGGTTGAACACCTTGCCAGATATCAGGAGCTCCTACAAACACACCCGAAATCCGGGCCGGAAACGAGTAAGCTGCTTGGACAGCATTTGCAAGAGCTGAACCGCGATACCGAGGCACGGCTTCAACGCGTTCTGACGGATGAACAGATGCAGAAATATCGAATGCTATGGGATGAGCAGCGCCGTGAGCTCTGGGATCTGATGGCTTCTCAGTCTCAAACAGATGAAGCGGCAAACAATCTCAGGAAGTAAGGCCTTGGTGAGCTTTATTCAGAGGAAGGCGCTTCCGCATTTGGGGCTTCTCCGGTTTCCCTGGACAGCTGTTCCATTATGTGCTCGATTGATTCTGGTATTTCAGAACCTTTTTCCTCCTCCTGCTGAACATATCGTTCAAGAAGCTCCATAAGCTGCTGATTTGCCTGCTCGGGAGCATCTTTCATGGTCTCATTTATTATTTTCTGGGCTTCAGCCTGCATTGCGGGGTCTTGCTTGAGGAGTTCGGCAATCAGTTCAGGGGGGAAATTCGGTTGCAGCATTTCTTCCGGTGCAATCGGTGGAGCATTGGCAGCCTCTGGGGCTACCCCAGGTGGCACAGGAGACGTTTGAGGCACTACCGGAGGCGGAGGGGGAGGTGGAACAGCAGGAGTAATGACCCGGGGCGACCGGCTTATCGGAGTGGCAGTGCGCCGGGAGGCTGTGGCACCTTGAGTGTTAGTGCCCGGTTCCATAAGATGTAATTGATTAATGGTATAATAAGATCTTCCGCCGGCAGCTTCTTCGTGCTTTGTATAGGAAAACAGAAAATTTCGGCCATCAAGAAGCTTCTTGATCCCTTTTTCCAGAGGAAGGTTCTTGAAGCGACAAGTTACTTTTTCTGTTGGTGGAGTCTTGTAAACGACTTTGATTCCGGTTTGCCGGGATATTTCCTGGAGTATGTCAACCAGACTGGCATCCCTAACCGCTACTGAGATCTTGCCTTCGTTAACCCGAATTGACAACGGAACCGAGCTAACAAGATCATCCTGGGCGAATCCCGCATAAGGAAACAAGAGCGTATGCGCTGCTTCTAGAGCGAGAAACGCAAAGCCGGCGATGAAAATCGTTAGCCACGTTCGTGTCTGAAAACTGTTAAAGTTGAAATGGTGCAACATACTGTTGTTCAAGGGCACCTCTCCGGTAACGATGCTCGTCTGCCGGCAGCTGCTACCATGGCGGCCCACCATCCACTTGCTGGTATAGCTGCTGACCGGGAAAAAGTCGTCCATAAGGTTGTTATCTCTGGCTACTATAAAGGGCCAGCAACGGTAATAAACAAAACCTTATCCTGCCAAAGGCGCCCTTGTCAAATACAAGGGAAAAACACGTACTGCTAAGCGGTGAAAGTTGATCCGGGAAGAGAAAGATATCAGGGCAGTATACCTACGCAGCCTCTAGGCAGAACGCCTGAAAGCAGGCCCCTAAGATCAGGTACGGTCTGGGAGGGCTGGCTGCTTTAACGTCAAAAGGATATGCCGGATAGTTGCTTGCGGAACGAATCCACTTGGTCCCAAAAAATCTTTTGCATAAGAACAAAACGGTTGTGTTCAGAACCGGCGTTCTTCATTTTCTTATCGATCGATTCCTGAAGTGCCCTCAGCCTTTGTTTTTCTTCTTCCGAGTGAGCCTGGTTTATCACTCCGTCAATCAAACGCTTCCGTTCGAGTTCGAATGCAAACCTGTTTTCGTTAAACAATTGGGAAAGTCGGCTGTGAAATGCAAGTGCTGCTTGTTCTCGAGCTTCCCGGCTTTCTTCCCACTGAAGACTTTCCATTTTCATCCCTCTTGGTATAATTAACAAGGAGCACTTCACGTTGACGTAAGAGCCCATATTATACCACAGTTGGCGTGCTTTGTAAAGCAAAAGCTGCGAGTTGTTTGCATTTTCCTAAAAGGCTCGAACGGAAACATGGCCGGGTAAGGAACGCAGATAATCGTCAAGGGGTGCCGAACACAGATGATTTTCTCTGGTGCCATTCTGCGGAAGATTCTTCACGAAGACTATTTCCGGTTTTTATACGCGTGGGAATGGTAGTTCGGGAAAGGAGTTGATACGTAATGGCTGATTTTAGGAATATTTTGCTCGTCTATCCCCATGTGCCCAATACTACGTACTGGAGCTTCACCTATGCACTTCCCTTTATTCGCAAGAAGAATACAATGCCTCCTCTTGGCCTGATAACGGTGGCAGGGTTAATTCCTTCATCCTTCAATCTGAAGCTGATCGATATGAATATCGAGCCGCTAAAGATAGCGGACATCACTTGGGCAGATGCGGTCCTGATTTCAAGCATGATTGTTCAAAAGGACTCGTTCGAGGATGTGGTAGCTATCTGTAACCGTCTTCGTAAACCTGTTGTCGCCGGAGGACCGTATCCAACCTCGAGTTTTCAGGATATTGCTGGTGTCGATCATTTTGTCCTGGGAGAGGCCGAAGAACTTGTCCGCCCGCTTCTTGAGGAACTCAGGCAGGGAAGAGCCCAACGAATTTATCGCCCGGACCGAAGACCCGAACTTACCGAAACCGTGATCCCACGGTTCGATTTATTAAATATGAACGCGTATGCCGATATGGCAGTGCAGTATTCACGAGGTTGCCCGTTTACCTGTGAGTTCTGCGATATCTGGCCAGTGTACGGAAATCGGCCACGGCTTAAATCAGTCGGTAATATCCTTGCTGAGCTTGATACGCTTGTCCGGCTTGGATGGGAAGGCAGCATCTTTATCGTCGATGATAACTTCATCGGCAACAAGCATCGGGTAAAAAGTGAACTTCTGCCTGCGCTTCGGGAATGGCAGCAGAGGCACAGGTATGTGTTCCAATTCTTCACCGAGGCGAGTATCAACATTGCCGAAGATGATGATCTTCTGGCCGGCATGCGAGATGCGGGGTTCAGCGAAGTTTTCATTGGTATTGAAACCCCCTCGACGAAATCGCTGGAAGAAGGAGGCAAAAGGCAGAACCTCCGCGTGGACATGGAGAAGGCTATACAGAAGATTCACCAATTCGGCATCGGCGTAATGGCAGGATTTATTCTGGGCTTTGACAATGACACCGAAGAAATTTTTGATCGGCAGATTTCTTTTATCCAGAGGAATGGCATACCGAAGGCAATGGTGGGATTGTTGACTGCGCTTCCCGGAACCAAGCTTTACGAACGGCTGTGCTGCGAGGGACGACTGCTCAAGAAAACCATCGGCAACAATACTCACACTCTCTCCACTAATTTTAGAACACGCATGAACAGTAAAGCCTTGCGCGAAGGATACACGCGGCTACTCGATACTATTTACGACTACAACCTCAAGAACTACTTTGCCCGCTGCAACAAGCTCCTGGACAGCATCGGCCCATCCGATCATTTTCAACGTGCAATTCATTTTAAAGAGGTGAGAACATTTTTTGCATCGCTGCTTAGGCAGCCATTTACTCCTTATGGCTACCAGTATCTTAAGTTCCTTTTCCGAAACCTGATTAAACACCGCAAGACATTCGCCGAAGCAGTAACCTACGGCGTTATAGGACATCACTTTTACACCATTACCCAGGAGATGATAAAGATTGATCGGATCACCGCAACTTTGGAAGATCGGTATGCTTTTTTGCGGGATCAGCTGAATCAGGTATCCCAAAGCGTAGTTGGCAGTTCCCTCGAGGCGATCAAACCGGTGCAGGAATTGTGGAACCAGTGCAACCAAGTACTTCTGGATCTGCGCCGAAAGATCGATACGCTTCATGTAGATTTCCGCGGCGACATCAGTACGTACTACGCAAGCGCTTCCGAAGAAATGATCGCTTTATTCCATCAGTATAAGGATCGGCTCGATCAGTGCCAATGTTCGAGAAGCTAACGACTCTTTGACGCAGCAAAGACGTCATTCCTGCTTGCCCTGATCCCGGTTTCCTGCTAGTGTGAGCTCCACCATCAACTGGGATCATGGATGGAATAGTGGCTGCGTAAAACGACATGCTGCTTTGAGCCCTGATGTTTCAAAGCCGAGTGTCTCTTCGACCTTATTTTAGATGTCCAGCCAGGTATCTCCGTTTTTAATTGGAGAAGACGAAAACTGCAATCATGGATGAACAAAAGAAAGGAAGATTGACGCTTAAAGCTGTGCCTGAGGGAGAAGCGGAAGAAAAGGTGGTCGCCTATCTGGCGCAGCTTTTCCGCAAAACCTCTCCGGAGCGACTGGCGATCCTGGTGAAAAGGACGCCATTGCTTCTGAGTAGAAATGTCTCCGCCCGCACCGCAAAGAGAATTATCGATCGCCTGCAGGCGCTAGGAGCGCTTGCTGTCTTCAGCCCTCACCCCAGTGGATCGTATGCTGCCTTCCAGAATCAGCCTCGGACATTCAATTACGAGGAGTTGAGCCGCGTGCTTCTTGATGCTGTTCGCGGTCCCCTTCCTCGCGTTCCTGCTACTATTTTCTATCGATTCGGACTCCTCCTCGTATCTTCGGCCATGCTCTTTCTGGTGCTGCTGTACCTGGGCAGTATTGCGTTTGTGAGTGGTCTGGTGTTCTGGCATGTGACGGTGAATGCCGTATGGCTTGAACGCGTGCACAGTCCGGTTCTGGCAGCGGCAGTTTTTTTCGGACCTCTGCTGGTGGGACTGCTTCTTTTATTTTTTATGGTAAAACCGCTTGCGTTTCGGGGTGTCCAGTCTGCTGCGGCGCAGCGTTTATCACCAGAAAGTGAGCCACTCTTTTTTGCCTACCTCAGAAAAATATGTACCGTAATCGGTGCTCCGGTGCCATCCGCTGTTTTTGCTGATCCTGGAATTCACGTAAGTGTTCATTCTCGCGGTAGACTACAGTCCGCCTTTCGAGATGACCCACCAGTGCTCATAGTCGGGCTACCATTAGTTAGAAGGGTCAACCTGCTGCAGTTTTCCGGTCTGCTGGCGCATGAATGCGGTCATGATGCGGATGTCCCGGGAAGGCGGTTGGTGCGTTGTATCCGGAACATCAACAGTTGGTTTCAGAGCGTAGCGTACGAAGATGACGGCCTGGACACGTGGATTCAAAAACAGAACAACACTGGGGCCACTATTCTGCGCCCATTTCTTGCTATCGCGACGATGTTCACTTCCAGTACCCGTGCTATTTTTCGGGTGCTGATGATCCTTGGGCATCTCCTGAGCAGCCCGGTTCTGCGGCAAAGTGAATACGACGCTGATTGTTATGCAATGCAGTTAATCGGTTCAGCAGCGTTCGAGTCAGTTTTTCGGAGAATCACTGCTCTTTCTCTTGCGCATACGCTAGCCAGCTCAAAGGTTTCACTGGCGTGGAACAACGGCTGTCTCGCGGATGATTTTTCCAGCATGCTGGTTGCCGAGGAGCGAACGCTTGCAGATGGTGCGCTCAAGGAGGCGCTGCAGGCACAGTTTTCCACAAGGAAAACCGGCTTCGCTCACGTCCATCCCACATATCGGGAGCGTATCATTCACAGCCGCAGGGTCAATGCGGCCGGCTTTCTGCAGCTTCCTGTCTCGCATCCTGCCCTGCGCTTCCGAATGGAAGCCGCCCGCAAGGCGGATACAATGGGCATTTTTTCCACAGCTCCTCCTGCCTCGATCCTTTTTCGCGATTATGAGACGTATTCCCGGATGGTGTCCCTGGAGTGGTACCGTCAGCTTCTGGGAAAGACGGTTGATCCGAAAAACTTTGTTTCACTGGAGCCGATCCTGAGACTGCAAGAGGAAGAAATTTCCAGCAGCAGAGCACTGCAGCGATTTTGTCAAGGCCAGTTGAATTCCTTTCGACGTCTGGGCTTGCTTGATGACACGGCTCCTCTGATGCCGGCCCTGCCGGCGGACATATGCGCTGCCATCCAGACACAGCGAGAGGATATCGCTTCCTTGGCACCTGAATATACAGTACTCCTGAAACAGTACCAGAACCGAGAAAGCAGCATTGCGCAAGCACTGCAGACGCAGGCCCTTATGGATGCCGGCATAAAGATCCCTCTCGAGGCTGTGAAAGAAATGAACAATGCTTTTGCGATGATGGATGCTCCGGAGCCTAAGGAGACAGCCAAGTTCAGAGGGTTCGAAGAGCTGGTACGAAACCGGATAATCGGTGATATACAGCTGCTTTCGCATCCGACAGTATCGGGTCTTCTTGCCGACAGTGCAAACCTCGCGAGAAGAATCGATCAGTGCCTAATCGCAGCAAGGGCCCTTGAGCGGGAATTTCCTGTGATAAAGAACATCAACCATAGCTGCATTCAGGTACATGCTCTCTTGAGCATGAGGGAGCAGAACCCTACCGGCAAAGTCGACCAACACATCCGGGTTCGCGTTAGTGAGATGCGCGATGCTCTTCAGCAGCTACGAGATCGGTTGGCACCAATACAGTACCCATTAGGTATCAGTGGAACACTGATGAACCTGGCCGACACATCAATCGCAGCAATTCCTTCAACAGATGAAGTGGAAGCGTGTGTCAAGATCGCAGCTGATGCGGTTGAAAAGCTCATGTCGCTCTATCAGCGCCTTATCGGTCACCTTGCTCAGACTGCCGAAGACGTGGAAAGTGCGCTTGGACTGCCGATGCTTCCAGATGTAGCAGTATGCCAGCGGCTGGCTGACTCGCACCGACAGAAACATGAGTGTCGATGCGGGGCAGCCGTTTGCTAATCCTGCCGATTACTTTGTCATTCTCTCTGCTTAAGTTCTTCTCCCAACATGCCGATACATCGATAGACGGTGATAGAAACATCTGCGCTGTTGCTGGTGATGTGCCCAGGTTATTTCCAGTGAGTCGCAATGGTGTGCACCGTCCTTCTCAAGCAAAAGCAATCTCTCCGTATGTACGACGGTACTGTAAGGGTGGGTGATTCGCGCAGGGAATCACCCGGATTAGGAGTTCGGCTTTGGTGGCAAGAGAATCTGCAGCAGCTCAAAGGTATACAGTCGAAGCAGCGTCTGCGTCGGAAGCAGTGATTGCGTCTCTGCTTTATGCACTGCAATTGTTTTCGTTGTATCCGGACGATCATCCTCTCGGAGAGCAGGGCATAACACGGCTGCACAAGGATCTTGATGTGTTCACGGCTGAATACGGAGATCTTTTTCTTCGTGTTGAAAAGAACCAGCTTCTTCTCGGTGAGGAAGTGGTATATCAGGGAGCAGCCAGTGAGGGAGATCTGACATTTGCGCTTTCGCGCGATGGAATTTTGATACTCGTAGTTCGTCGAGGAATCAATCGGGAAGAAGTACAACTCCTTATCAGCATCTTGAATCGCTACAAGACTATCTGGGATGAATCGGATGGTGATATCGTCACTGCGCTGTGGGAAGCTGATTTGCCTCATATCGATTGGAAGGCAGTTGATGCCTTTATCGATTCTGATATCGACATTGATGTCTGGCGGAAGAAAGAAAAAAAACGTACTCCTGTGCTTGACTCCGGCCTTGATCTGGTGTCGGCACAAAAGCCTGAACCTCTTCCCCGGATCAACATGCTATCGGTGCAGCTTACCCCTGAAGAAACTGAGCAGCTCAAGGAGATGGTGCAGCAGGATGAGGAGCGCGACCTGCCTCGCGATATTCTGGATATGATGGCAGACATTCTTACGGCTCAACAGGAAGAAGATTACTGTAGCACTGCTCTGGCATATATAGACAAAATGCTGGTGCAGTCGCTCAGCGAAAAGGATTTTGACTTTGCCGCTGAAATTCTTCAGCGGGTAATTCTGCTTAGACAGCTCGGCGAAAGGCGATGGCTGCATTCTGTGCTCAGCACGATGGATGCTCTGCTCGAAAAGATATCAAGCTCCTATTTCCTCGTACCACTGATTCACTCGCTGGGCACCTTCAATGGAGCATCCACCGACAGCATAAAAAAATTCCTATCGCTGGTGCCATCCAGAGCCATTTCAGCTCTGGCGCCACTGCTGTGGACTTCCGTCCCCAGCCACGTTCATTCCATGATTGCCGAAACAGTTGTACTATTGGCAAACCGGACCTTTGAGCCCTTTGAAGCGCTGCTTGTCAGTGCCGAGGATGAGCGCCTTATCCGCATGGTACCCTTGCTGGGGAAGATGCAGGGAGAGCGATCTGCCGGGGTCTTGCTCAGACTGGTCAAGCATTCCTCGGATAAGGTACGGAAAGAAGCGCTGAAGGCGATCATTGTCCGGGCAATCTGGGCCCCCGAGGATCTCATGCCGCTGATGGATGATGAAAATGAATCGGTCCGCCAGATATTCCTGCGGTATATGCAGTCTCGGCGATGCGAGACAGTTGAGGAAGGGCTTCTTTGGTATCTGCAAACCCACGGGTTTCGGGAGGAAGAGCATGAGCATCTGCTGGAGTGCTTTCGAACACTCGGGAAATGTGGATCAGCCCAGTCCCTTGGTTTTCTTCGTCAGCTGCTGCTAGGGGGAAACTGGTTCTCCCGACTGCGAGCTACCGTGCGGCGCCAGGGGGCGGCCTTGGCACTGTCCGAACTCGGACTCGATGAAGCGCGGAAGATCCTTGCTGATGCAATTCACAGCCGCTATCCCGGTATCCGCAAGGCGGCCTGGGCCTTTAACAACCTTCCAGCGGCCGGAGGCAACTGATGAGCAATGAGAGCGAGGTCAGCATGTCTTCGAATCCCGGAGAGATTTTGTTTCGCGCTTTGTACCGGCTGCTTCACACAATCAGGATTCACGCAGATAACAACGAGCTGATTACGAGCTGCCTGGTTGAGTTTCGGAGCGCGGTCATGCAATTGAGCGGCGAGGACGACGTAACCATCCTGAGTTCCCAGGCGAGATTGTATTTGCAGGGAGAGCGATTCAACTATCAAAAACAGAACATCAAGCTTGTGCATTCGCTTCTGGATTTTTTCAAGAACCGTCGTCTCCAGGGAATATCTTTTCATTCCACCATAAAGAATGCCTCGGCTACTGAAATCCTCTGGTTTTTTCGCCTCATTATTCGCTCTGGAATACATGAAGAACCTTCTGACTGGCTCATTAAGGAGGTGGAAAAGGCACGGCTCAGCTGGGTTACCGTGCTCAAGGAAAGTGAACTTAAGCCTAAGAGGAGCGATCAAGAACGCAAGCAGGAGGCGCGGGATATATACTTTCATGCCCTCGGCTCGGTAGCAGATGTGGCCCAGAAGATTTCACAACAGGGTGCTGCGGGAATCCGTCAAGCAAAACGGGCTGTTCAGGCCATGATCGAATTTTTGGGAAATGACTTAACGTTTTTTCAGGGGCTGAGCGTGATCAGAGACTATGATGATTATACTTATAGTCACTCGGTGAATGTAGCGGTGCTGGCACTCTGTTTGGGTCACAGAATCGGGCTGCCGCCAATGTCCCTGCAGCATTTGGGGCTCTGTGGGCTCTTTCACGATCTGGGCAAGGTGGAGATTCCGCGGGAGATCATCACCAAACCACAGGCCCTTACGGAAGAAGAACGGAACGTTGTGAAAAAACACCCGCTTGCAAGTGTTCAACAGATACTCAAGCTCCAAACGTCCAGCGAGTTGACGGCACGAATTATCCTGGCTCCTTTTGAACATCACCTGCAGTACGATCTTAACGGATATCCAGAAGTCTTCTTTAAGAAGACTCTAAGTCTCTTTGGAAGGATTATTCGTATCGCTGATGTCTACGACGCGATCACCTCCTCTCGGCCGTATCGAAGTGCGATTCTCAGTCCGGATTGCGCACTGGCGTTGATGCTTCAGGGATCAGGTAAAGAATATGATCCGATTCTGATCAAGGTGTTCGCCCAAATGCTGGGAGCCTACCCCGTAGGAACGCTGATGCAGTTCAATACCGGAGAGCTGGGTCTGGTCGCAGAAACCGGAAACAGAAGACTCCAGGTTGTCCTTCTCGATAAGGATGCGAGCGGCATTTGCCAGCAAGGGCGCAAGGTGGATCTTTACCAGAAAGACCCTCTCAATCCCTCGTGTCGAAGAGCTATCGTGCGTACCGCGAATCCGCTTACCTATGGTATCAGAGCCGCAGACTTTCTGTTTTAGCAGGGTGTGGGAAAAGGAATCACTGGTTCAAAGTTCAAGTCTTGGCCCGGGTGAGGTGGTCTGCGATGTGGTTAATGGAATGTGCGATACGTATCGTGTGATATGCGATAAGAACTTAGCACTAAATTCCATCCCACATCTCAGATCCCATATCGCAGCCCCCCGTCGCATATCCCTTGATGCAGGCCCGACCGTTCAGATACCTGAGTACTGTTGTTCAGGATCAAAACGTGACCTTTACCCCCCCGAAGGCACTGAATCCCGGCGCATCATACCCTACGGACTCTTCGTACTCTTGGTCAAACAGATTCTCGATTCGGCCGTGAAGCTGCAGGGAATCGGAGAGAGTGTAGGTGGCGGCAAAATCAGCACGAGTATAGTCATCTGTCTCTTCGTTGCCGATATCCAGCCGATCGCTCACATAGTACAGGCCCATGGTGAGAACGAGTTTTTTACCATAAGTATAATCCATTATGATACTAACCATATCTTCTGGTATGCGCAGCAAGTCTCCGCCAGTCTCATCATTTTCCGTATCCGTATACGTATAGGTGCCATAGAACGATACCGATTCTGTGGGATCATATCGGATTTCCAGCTCCCATCCTTTCGACTCCGCTCCGGATAGATTATCGTAGAAGCTTACAAACACATCAGGGTTATCCGGATCAGGCTCGCTGGTATAGGTAATGTAATCATCGTATTCGTTGTTGAAATAAACTGCGCTGAGCCACACCCTGCCATGCCAGAGGATTTGCTCGATGCCGATATCGTAGCTTTCGCTCTCTTCCGGGTCGAGATCCGGATTTCCGCCGAGAAAGTTGTAGTCGAGGATCGGCGGGGTGTAAAGCTGATACAGGGTTGGAGCTTTGAACCCGGTGCCGAGGGTTCCTTTGATTCTCGTTTTTGTTTGGGGAATATGGTACGCAGCTCCCAGCTTGTAAGTTTCTTCACTACCGAATTCTTGGTGGTCGTCGAGGCGAATTCCGGCCGTGAGATAGAGCCGATCAGTTAATTCGAACTGGTTCTGCACATAATATCCCCAGGTATGAACACTCTCTTCCGGAAACCGGGACGGGTCGGGAGTGAAATAATCGCGGTACTCGGATTCCCCGCTTTCGGTCTCATACTCGATCCCGAAGGTAAGGGTATTGCGCTCATTTGCATAGAGGTTGTGTTGCCAATCTACGTCAAATATAGTTCCTTCATAGTCTCCTTCAGAAAAATAGCCAGGCACGTCTTCGTCTTCATCCGGCCGGTCGTGATGCTGGCGATCATTATCGAAGTATCCCACCCTGAGAATCGATTCCCACAGATCAGAAATTTCCTGAGTGTAGCGGCCTTGATAAAGCTGAAAGTCGGTATCCTGAACGAAATTAGGATCGTTGACTGATTCATTCGCCATAAAATCCCAATCATCCAAGTGAGTCTCGGCGTCGAGTGCACGGAAAAAGAATTCCAGCAAGGCCTGTTCAGACAATTGAAATCCCATGCGGCCGGAAAGTGAGGTGTTGTCGTAATCGTCGTCAGACCCTATACCATCACTGTCGATCCGGCCGGCGGAAAAAGAATAATCCCAGGGGCCAGCCGCACCGCTGCTCTCCAGGATTTCTCTGAAGGTGGCATGGGATCCGCCTTCCGCAAACAGGGAGAATTCGGGCGGACCTTGTCCGCGCTTGGTGATAATGTTAATTACGCCCCCCATTGCATCAGAGCCGTACAGAGGTGACTGCGGACCACGGACGACTTCTATCTGCTGAATATTGTTAGTGGTCAGATCAGCAAAATTGAAGAATCGTCCCGGATTGATCGGATCATTAATTTCCATGCCGTCGATCATTACCAGCGTATCTTCAGAACGTGCTCCGCGAATGAACACGGAGGAGGTGCGTCCGAGGCCGCCCTGGGATGACAGAGCGAGTCC
The DNA here is from genome assembly GCA_017996625.1 of Deltaproteobacteria bacterium. GTDB lineage: Bacteria > Desulfobacterota > WTBG01 > JAGOGO01 > JAGOGO01 > JAGOGO01. The sequence continues at coordinate 15,155 of JAGOGO010000052.1, forward strand.
GGGGACTCGGCGCAGAGTTTCTTTGGCGGTGATGTAACGGGACTTTTCGATCTCTTCCGCGGTGATCACCGTTACTGAACTTGCAATTTTCTCCGGTGACTCTTCAGTCCTGGTAGCGGTAACGACGATCGGCTCCAATGACACGGGCTCTTCGGCCTCTGCTGCCAGAAGAGCGGAATTTGCGAATATAAGCCAGATTGCGGTAATCGTCATCACCAGGATAAGACTGCTCATGCGGTACGGCATACCGTTTCTCCTGAAGAAATATTTCATAAAAAAAATCCCTGAATCACATGGATTCAAGGATTGCACCCAGTTTGCTTCACCCTCTATCTCCGTAAATGGTGAACCTCTTGTATGCAGGCAGGTCTTCTGACTCTCCCGCACCTTAAACAAGCCTTCCCACCCTGCACAGGGCAGTGGCGCTGTCCGCATGATACTCATGCGTGAGTTTGAGGTACGTACCTTGCTGCCTTAGCAAGGTGCGGGATTACAGCGGCGGGACCGTTCCCGGTTTTCACGGGATTCCCTTTTACACCCTCATGGCGCATGAGGCACACTAGCCATCATGTGCTTTCGGGCACCTGCAACAATCATTACTATTATATGTTCTTTGTACCAGTCTGGTTGTACCGTGTCAAGAGCAATCTCGCGTTCTGACCTATCAACGAAACGCATAAGCAACGGGTGAATGTGAGGAGAACCATTTCTTTGTTTCTTAGCTCCTTGCTCTTAGCTCAGTGCTCTTCTGCTCTATGTTCAGAACAGTGACCGCTGCTTTGACCCACCTTTTTTCCCTGACTTCGGTTCCTTCTGAGAGCGGTCAATGTGGAGCCCTCCCTTTGGAATCTCATTAAGAAATGGTGAAGGAGAACGATCGAGTCTTTCGCCAAACCAGTACCGGCTGCGACACGAAGAAAGGTAAAGTCGGATCTTTGCTCTGGTCATGCCGACATACAAAAGCCGCCGCTCTTCTTCAATATCCACAGGACGGTTTTTGAATTCGGTGCAGGGGAAAAAACCTGCTTCGAGTCCCACGATAAACACAACCGGGAACTCCAAGCCTTTGGCAGCGTGTACGGTCATGAGAGTCACTGTTTCAGCTTTCGGATTGTAGGTTTCCCCTTCTTTCCAGAGGGCAAGAGATTCGAGGAAAGGAATAAGCTGTCTTTCTGCCGGGCCATGCGCAAACGGTTCGGCCAGAAGAAGAAGTTGGCGGTGAATGCTGTCAACATCGTCACCGGTACCGGACGCAGCATGGCACAGCACTGTAACGATCTCATTCAGGATGTGTGGGAGGGTCTCTTCGGTCGCTTGTGTCTGGCAACGCTTGATCTGACCAAGAAGGCTTGATGCAGAATCGGATTGAGGTTCGCTGAGGAGGCCTGTGGCGTGATCGTTTTCCAGGTAGTCACAAAGAGAGCTCTCAGCCTCGCGTGCCGCCGCCCGCAATCGGCACACGACAGGAAAATCGAGCTTCCCGGCAGATGAGAGCAGGACGGTGCTCAGCGTGCGATCATTATGAGGATGCGCTACTGCCTGTAGAAAAAGAATGGCTGTATCGAACAAAGAGACGGTTTTTTCAGGAGAAGCTCCCACGAGCTGAAACGGAATACCCGCCTGCTTGAGCGCTTTGACTATGGGGTGAGCAAGATGATGGAGGCGGTAGAGAACAGCGATATCAGCGAAGCTGTACCCATGATCAACGATTGATGAATACTCCATTCGCATGCCGCCGACGAGCTTCTCAATTTCTCTGCTCACAAACTGTGCCTCAGTCTGTTCGTGAGCAGCCTCGTGGAGCGTACAGGGAAGATCTTCTTTCCGGGTGGCGATCAGCTCTACTGAAAACCGGTGAGTGTTATGAGAGATAAGGGCTTGGGCGCTCGAGAGAATGATTGGACTGGAGCGATAGTTTTCTTTGAGGCTGATGGTCACGGTCTGAGGAAAATCTTCAGCAAACCGAAGAAAGCACTCGGCCTGGGCACCGCGAAACGCATAGATCGCTTGATCAGCATCGCCGATCGCCCATAGGTCATGTTTTTCCCCACAGAGCTCTTTCAGCAGGCAGTACTGGCTGCTATTGATGTCCTGGTATTCATCAACCAGCACTGGTCCGATTTCCGCTCGCAGGCGGTTGCGTATCGAGGAATGCTTTTGAAGAAGGAAAAGGGCCTTGCTCACCAGGTCATCGCAATCGAACAGATTGAGGCTGGCCAACCGATCCTCATAGCGAATGAGGAGTGCGGCAGTATCTTCGGACAATGAATCGAGCTGGTTACGGCTCTGCACTTGATTCTTGATTTCAGAAATCCGGCGGGCCCACTGGCTGGCGCTGTTTTGTGACTCCTGAGGAAGCATTTCTGCAAGGAGTTCTTTAATCAGGAAGATCCGCTCCGGCTCGGTGAGTACATGGAAGTCTTGGTAGCGGCTTAGACGTTGTGCTTCCCGGCGCAGTATATTCAGTCCAAGCTGGTGAAATGTGCCAATCCAGAAAGGTGGACCTGCGGCAGGATTGCTTAGAAGCATTGAAGCCCGCTCAGACATTTCCGAAGCCGCTTTTCGGGTAAATGTAATCGCAAGCAGCGACGCGTGAGATGATGGGCTTTGTTCAAGCAGAAAGGCAATTCGGTAGGCGAGGGTGTGGGTTTTGCCGGTTCCCGGTCCGGCAATGATGAGCGTCGGCCCTGCTGGCGCGG
>JAGOGO010000215.1:0-1514 GCA_017996625.1 Deltaproteobacteria bacterium
TTGCAGCTTATCCGGTCGCACAATATCTGCATCAGAAAAATCAAGGCGTCAGTGCGGCTCGAAACCGGGGAATCGCTCATGCCCGAGGGTCGTTAATAACCTTTCTTGACTCAGATGATCTCTGGCTCCCTCACAAGCTGTCGGCAGAAGTACATTTATTAGAAGAACGGCATGATGTGCCGGTGGTCTACAGCGATGAAATATGGATTCGATCCGGGCGAAGAGTCAATCCAAAGAAAAAACATCAGAAGTACGGTGGCATGATCTTCGAGCACTGCCTGCCTCTCTGCATTATCAGTCCATCTTCCGTCATGATCAGAAGAGAGATCCTGGAAGCGGTGGGAACCTTTGATGAATCTTTGCCGGTGTGCGAAGACTATGACCTCTGGCTCCGCATCAGCGCTTACTATCCGATCGGGTTCATTGAAAAGCCGTTGATTGTCAAGCGCGGCGGGCATGGTGATCAACTGTCCCAGCGGTACTGGGGAAATGATCGATTTCGCGTCCAGGCGCTGCAGAAGATCCTTGGCGATCCCGGGCTCCGGCCGCCTTACCGGCAGTCAGCTGCTCAGGAGCTAATCAGAAAGTGCCGTATCATTGAAAACGGCTTTCGTAAGCGGGGTGCTGAGCAGGAAGCCGCATATTACCAACAACTTATAAACAGGTATCAGCCATGACTCACGCGGCCGGGTTTTTGATCCAGCAACCGGTTGAGGCAGTTCCACTCGATTCCATAGACAGCGAACGTCCTCTATATCCTTTGTCTTTTGAACCAGATCTAGGATTCCTGACTGCTTCTTTGAAAGCATGTGGACTCCTCAATCCAGTGGTCCTGAGGAAAACCGATTTCGGTTTCCGCATTATAACCGGATATCGTCGCGTGCTAGCGGCCCGGGTACTCGGCTGGTCTGATATTTCCAGCAGGATTTTCTCTCCTAAGGCTGACAGCAATGAGACCGACTTTTCCCTCGCTTTCTATGACAATTACGGGACCAGAGGTTTTAACCTGATTGAGGCTTCCCTGGCAGTCAATGGTTTTTTTGAGCACACGCGGTATGATGAAGCTCACATTCAGGGAACCATTCTTCCCCTCCTGGGTTTCCAGCCGGCAAGAATCATTCTGCAGCAGCTCAGAGAGCTGAGAAATCTGATACACGTCTGGAAGGTGCTGACTATAGAAAGAAATGTTGCCCTACCACATGCCAGCCTAATCAGCACCTACGATCCGGATGACCAGAAGCTTCTTTACTCCCATCTGGCACCGTTGAAGCTTGGCCATACCACATTGCGGCACTGTCTGGAGATGATGAGGGAGATTTGTCTGCGGGAAAAGCTGCCCTTGAAGAAGCTTCTTGGGTCTGAACCTTTTGCGGTTCTGCGAACCAGCGAGCGACTCAATGCCGTGCAAAAAACCGAGAATTTCCGCCGGCTCCTCAAGAAGCGCCGTTATCCGCAATTCACCCAGGTGGAGCAGACCTACCTGGATGAGCGCAGAAAACTCGCATTGCCTCCCG
>JAGOGO010000215.1:1614-3754 GCA_017996625.1 Deltaproteobacteria bacterium
TTTCCTGATCGGTTATCGTGCCGCAACCGTCCGTGCACACCAGTATTTCGACGCTATGCCGGTGCGCGCTTGCGTGGATTTTCTTTTTATTCACGGTAATCACCGAGAGAACGAATTCATCAGCAGGAGCCGAATATATAGCCTCACAGTCACTCACAAGCCGAGGAGAGAGAATCGAAGTGCCCTCTTCGCACACAACAATGCGCAGCAGCTCGGGAATATCAATGTGCTTGTGCGTCAACCCAGCGCGAAGCACATTATCTGAATTCGCCATCACTTCTATACCGACCCCTTCAAGGTACGTGTGAAGCTGCCCTGCCGGAAGAAACAGCGCTTCACCAGGTTTCAGGCAGATAAGATTCATAAAGAAAGGCGAAATGATGCCGATATCCTGAGGGTACTCCTCATACAGTCGCAGGATCCAGCGAAACACCGCACTTTCACTGCAGAGCGACCGAGCGCTCTCTACTACCTCAGCAATAATAACTGCCTGCAGCTTTTCTTCCAGACGCATGAGTTCAGAGAAGAACCAGCGTACGCCTTCCTTATCACGGTGATCATGAAGATAGTCAAGAAGCTGCTTAAGCCTGGTCCTGCTCAGCATTTCTCCAAACGCTAGAATTTCCCCCGCAGGACGAAACCCGCTTAGTGCATAAAAATCCGAAAGCGCGCAGAGGCATTCCGGCTTATGATTATTGTCTTTATAGTTTCTTTGAGGTGCGTCAAGGGGGATACCAAGATGATTCTCGCGGACAAATCCTTCCCTGGCCTGGAGATGGTTGGGATGGACCTGCAAGGAAAGCGGTTTTGCGGCAGCGAGGATTTTGAAGAGAAAAGGCAACTGGCTCTTGAACTTCTCCATGGCCCCTCTGCCGAGAATGGACTCAGGATCGTCCCTGATGACGTGAGACAGCGGCTTCCAGCATTTTTCTTCCTGAAGCAGCGAAGGCGCTTTCGGATGTGCTCCCATCCACAGCTCAGCACAGGGGTGCTGATATGGCGGTGCCTCACCAAGAAGCTCGGGAATTGCCGAGCAGGATCCCCACGAGTAAGGCTGAATGGTATTTTTGAGAACTGCTATGCTTCTCATTGTCCGCCTTTTGCACTGTCAAAGGGCACAGGCAGGAATACAGGAAATTCCGAGGAGTCGGTTCGAGATGCAGGTGTGAAGTCGCCTCCTGTGCTTTATTCTCGCCAGGCTTTTAGGCTGTGTGCTTCAACTGTCGATCATCGCATTCCTTTTTATCTGCATCCGCACACCGGGCGAGATCTTCAGGTGAAGAAGCGTGAATCATCGCGGATACCTTTTCGGGTTCTTTTGGGGGGAGCTTGACCTTGTGATCTTCGCTATACAAATAATCAAAGAAAACGTGCTCGGTGGTAAGCAGCTGGTAGGCGCCATCAGCAAGACGGTTGGTCGTATCCTTCAACCGGTAGACATTATGGCCACACGTCCAGCAACTGAATGACCGCATATGTGTACACAAACAGATCTTATCGGCTACCCTGATTTCTCCGTCTGGATTCGTTTCCTTCGCTGCTTGATAACCGCACTGGTATGCACACCCTCCTTTACCATCCAGAAGATATCCAAGCGCTTCACAGTTTGGTCTGGTGCTCTTGCCGGTAAGAGCCGGCGATTGTTTCAGCATTCTCATCGGGTAACCGGTCGGAGATACGATATTAACAACGACGTCTTCTTCTGCAGCGCCGAAGTAGGCTTGCTTAGCTGAATACGGAAGACCTGATTCCTTCGTTACGGTAAAGCGTGTTGCCACCTGTACTGCGGAAGCGCCTGCCATCAAGAATTCAACAGCGTCTGAACCCGTGAAAATTCCTCCAGCAGCAATAACCGGGATATTTATATTTTCAGCCTTTAAAAAGGCCAATACCTCTTGAATGATAGACATCAGGTTACATGTATTCCACGTCGCAATACTGAAGCCGAGATGTCCGCCGGCCAGAGGCCCTTCTACTATAATATAATCCGGTAAACGATTGACGCGGTAAGCTCGTGCTAGAAATATTTTCAACGCCCGGGCCGAAGATACGATGATTCCAATCTTCACATCGTGAAAGCGTGGATGATCTCGTACCAACTCGAGGCTTCTCAGATGAAGGCCGGCACTCAGTGTGATAC
>JAGOGO010000216.1 GCA_017996625.1 Deltaproteobacteria bacterium
CACTGTGCTTATAGCGAACTTCACTTCGATGGAGAGACGGTTTTATGAGGTTGAAAAACTGATGATCTTGGTTCCAAACCTACACTGCAAGATGCTCTATGCTGGATCGTTGCTTGTGGCACATACTCTTCAATTTTTCAGGGCTAATAAAACCGGTGATTTTCAAATATAATCATCACTCTTTGTTGCTTCGATCTCCGTATGAAATTTGTAACGCAAGATAACTATTGATAGCCTCACGATATCGACACTCTGGAATAAAGCCTGAGGGTATCGATATCTGAATAGGTCTTAAGTATCATTTATGACCCCATGTTCTTCAGGGGGCTTTAAACAATATTCAAGCCGTAACTGGCGTTTGCCATTTTTGATATCTCCCAGTGGGTTTGCGTCAGTGCTTCAAGGAATTTCCGGTCATGGCTGATCAACAGTAAAGCACACCGGCAGTCGGCCAAAGCGCTTTCCAGGCACTCAATCGAAATCAGGTCGAGGTGGTTGGTAGGCTCATCCATCATCACCAGCCATGGCTCTTTCAACAGGCCGAGAGCAAGCATGATTTTCCGCGCCTCCCCGGGGCTGGGCAGCTTGCTTTCCAGAAGTAGTTCCGGTCTGGAGCCCAGGCGACTCACGATATTCATCACCCAGCCCAGCTTTTCTCCGGACATACTGCGCAATTCTTCCAATAGCCTCACGGATTCATCAATCCGTATTTCCTGAGGCAGATATGTTACCCGGTAATCCGGTAGAGAAAGAGAAGAGAAAATAGTAGTGATCAGGGTTGTTTTCCCGCATCCGTTGGGGCCTGTCAGTGCGATGCGGTCACGAGGCCCCATGTTCAGGTCCGGATACATCAGCCGAACCTGTTCGCCTAAAGGCAGATACCCTGCCGGCAGGCTCAGCAAAGACACCCTCGGGCAAACACTACCCAAGACGACGATTCCTGTAGGATACTCCTTTTTCACCGGGGTTGTACCAAACTCTTCCCTTGCCTTCCGCATGCGTCCGTCCAGCTGCTTTTGCAACTTTCCCTGAACCGCATCTTTGCCGGTCAATCTTGCGCCATTCACCTTTGCCCTTGCATCGTGATCTTTAGGCGAGAGGTACCTTTTAGGGTTCATTTGAGCCGACTTTGTTGCCATATGTTTCCGCCTGGCGTGCTCTCGCTCGATCTTGTCCAACTTGTCTCTGGCGTCATTGTACCGTTTCATTGCAGAGTCCTTCTCAAGTCGACCCTGTTCCGCTCCTGATGAATAATTACCCGGCCGCAATATCGCTGTGGGAGGGTTAATAAAGACACATTCCCCGCAGAGATTATCCAGTAATTCCCGATCATGACTGACGAGTAAGCCGATGCCCTTGTATTTTTTCAGGGCACGGTACAGCAGACTGCGCGTGTCTGAATCCAGGTGATTGGTGGGTTCGTCCAGGGCAAGCAGATCAGGTTGCCCGTACAGTGCTACTGCAATCTGAAAACGCTTCCGCTCGCCATAGCTCAAAGTCTCCCAGCGGAGCAGGTCTTCCTGCTTCAGATCAAGATCGGCTTTCAACATGAGTGAATTGCGGTCGCTGGCGGCCATGAGTGGCTTTACCCCTTCGGGCGGGTCGTCCGTGCGTTGCGGACAATAGCTGGATAAGTCCGGCATGGCGATGAAACCAAGGTCGGGCCTGAGCTTTCCACAAGCCAACAAAAGAAGGGTGGTCTTGCCTGTGCCGTTAGGGCCGACAATCCCTGTCCAACCGGTCGAGAAATGGATATTTATCTTGCTGAGAAGTTCACCCGTTCTAGATGAATAGGAAAAACTAACGTCCTCGAAACGTAAAATGGGATGATATGCCATTGCTTGCACCTTTCATAATCAAACAGGCTGATTCAGGAAGGGATGATCCCACAGCGGTCCGTGAATAGGTGCGATGGATAGTTTGAATGGTGTTGAACAGCCGCTGTTTACAATCCCCGATCTAAAGTGCCCGTGTTCAGGAAGAGCTTATGGCTTTTCCTCGAATGTCTGTGGCCTGGGGACAAGTTCCCTTAGCGGCTGTTCTTCATCTTAGATTCACTCCGGATATTTTGATCGTAGAGAAATTACTTCAATAATATACGCCTGTCAACTTCTACTCAATGGGATTGTCCCCCTGCCTGATAGATCTATACTCGCTGATCAGAGAGAAAGGCTAAGATAATTATTTCAGAGCGAATCCAGAGACAGACTTACGCTATCTATAATCCATCGATGCTTTTTTAAGGGCTGGAAAAGTTATACTCTTCTGATGATATATTCAATCCACGCTTGTCTGGTAAGATGGAAACAAGTAATCAGGAAATCCACTTGCTATTTTCTTTCCAGCGCTTTATTTTAGGATAAACATCTAATGTAAAATAAAAGTGAATCTTATTTTAGGTCCAAAGCAGGAAGAATGAAGCGAGAGATTCAAGGAAGGTATGTGACTATATCAACAGCGGGCGAGAAGGCTCAAGCCTTCGTGCCCGCACCGCTGCCTCCGCGTCCGCCTATAGACTGGACACCAGAACTGCGCAACAAGTTCGACCAGGCGCTGCTGGCACTTGGGCGACTGGACAGTGTTTCGACTTTGCTGCCTGACACTTCGCTTTTCCTCTATATGTACGTCCGCAAAGAGGCAGTGCTTTCCTCCATGATAGAGGGAACCCAATCGTCACTGTCGGACCTGCTGCTGTTCGAACTGGATCAAGAACCCGGCGTTCCTCTGGATGACGTGAGAGAGGTTAGCAATTATGTCGCAGCCCTAGACCATGGTCTACACCTGTTGGGTGGAGGGCTACCTCTGTCGTCTCGGCTGTTTCGGGAGATTCACGGTGTGCTTCTAACCAAGGGCAGAGGAAGCAACCAGACACCGGGCAAGTTCCGTCGCAGCCAGAATTGGATCGGCGGTACTCGGCCGGGTAATGCGGCTTACGTTCCACCTCCGGCTGAAGAAGTGATGGAGTGTATGAGCAAGCTTGAGCTATTCCTACATGACAAACCGGAACCGACCTCGGTACTGCTGAAGGCAGCGCTGGCCCATGTGCAGTTCGAGACGATCCACCCGTTTCTTGATGGGAATGGCCGTTTGGGACGCCTGCTGATCACGCTACTTCTCTGTGAGCAGAAGGTATTGCGGGAGCCGATGCTCTACCTCAGCCTCTACTTCAAGACGCATCGTCAGTATTACTATGAACTGCTCAACAACATACGCATAACCGGCGACTGGGAAGCCTGGCTCGACTTCTTCGCCGAGGCGGTTTTTGTCACCGCCACTCAAGCTGTGGAGACAGCGCAACAGCTCCACGACTTATCGAATCGGGACCGGGACAAGATAAGCGGTTTAGGCCGGCCGGCGGCGTCCACCCTACAGGTTCATAGGGCTTTGATGGAGCACCCCATCGCCACTTCAGGCTGGCTGGTGGAGAAGACAGGCATCACCCCGGCAACCGTCAACAAGGCGCTTAGTCACCTGGAAAAGATTGGTATCGTGAAGGAGCTAACCGCCCAGAAGCGTAACCGTCTGTTCAGCTATGCGGGCTATATTGAGATCATGAATCGAGGTACTGAGTTGCCAGGCACTTAATTGATTGATCAGAAAACCGACAACTCGTAGATTCGGTGGCTGAAGTTTTATCTTTTGTACATTATCTTCACTTTTCCCAGATTGAAGATTCCTTCGATTTCTTCACGGTTTTGAGAAGGCCAAAAACCGATGATTTGGGTTCGAAACCTACATAGCAAGATAC
>JAGOGO010000217.1 GCA_017996625.1 Deltaproteobacteria bacterium
TTGTCACTGACTTTCTGCGGGAAATCTCCTCCATACCACTCCACCTCGTTTCTTTCTTGCTGTTCATTCCCGCTCCTAGAGACATTGGCCGAGGAATCCAGAGATGATAGACCCGAAAGCGTGGTCCCCTCACATTCTCCTGCGTTATGCGCTATTGCAGGTTCCAGGAATCATTCTTATAGCATTGCTTCTGGTCGTGGCCCACACGTGGCTGTCCCTCTCTCCCCCACTCGCCGCAGCCTTTCTGGCGTTGTGGATCGGAAAAGACATTATCCTCTATCCTTTCGTCTGGCGCGCCTACGATAACAGGCAACAGCAATCAGGCATTCTTACTCTGAAAGGCCAGATCGGGATTGCTGAGGAACCACTGGTGCCGGCAGGCTTCGTTCGCATTCAGGGTGTTCTCTGGCAAGCAATTCTAACAGACCCGCGAATACAGATCCAGAAAGGGCAGAAGGTACGCGTAGTCGGAGGAACACGGCTGACGGTTTTTGTTGAGCCGTTGGAAAGCGGTTCGCAGTGAAAGCCATTGTGTCAGGTTAACGACAGAGCTTGGCGAGGGCACATCTCGACCGCACGATAAACCCGCTTCTCTGCATCAGCGGGCACTGGATCGGCGAGAACAACTGCCTTGCCAGCTACCACTTTGAACACCTCCGGGCAGAGATCCTCACAATGTCCGAATCCCGTACAGAGTTCCTCGTCGACGGTTACATGCATCATAGGTATTGTTGCGTACCGGTTCGAAGGGTTACCCATCCAGAAGACGACCTCGATCAGTCGATGCCGACTCCTTCTCATTCTCATCGAATCTGGTGCGTCCACTGTTCTTGCGCAGGCATGCCTCCACACACCGGCGCAATTCATCCAGGCGACATGGCTTAAGAAGATACCCGTCGGCCTCAAGTTGCAGCGCTTCAAGGGCAAATTCAAAATTGTGGTCACCCGTAACGATAATGACGGCAATATTCTTGTCTACTTCTTTTGCCACTTTGAGGATCGTTAAGCCATTTACCTCAGGCATATGCAAGTCAGTGATCACCAGGTCAAACCACTGGTCTTCCAGTGCCGCGAGAGCGTCTTTCCCATTCGATACAGCTTTTACCAGATAGCCTTCCTTGCGAAGGATGATGGAGAAGATTTCCAGTAGGGATCGATCATCATCCACAAGGAGGATGTCGACGCGCGGGCCGATGGCCGGCCGAGCACTCAGAACCTGTTCTAGGCTGACGTCATTCATTTTGGTAGACCTCCCTTGCTCGAGACAAACGTTGGCTGTCTGCCTCAGCGAACCTCAGTATCGTTCCGTATGCATGTGATATGCTCTTCACGGGCTTTTCTGATCTCCGCTGGGGTTTTCTGATCTGCTTCACGCGCTGTTTCCTATCCTCGGACACCCGACTGCTGATGCTCGTCGATGTATGACGCCTAAGCGTTATACGGCGCTTCCTTGCTGATAGTGAGCATGATATCTTCAAACGTACTTTCCAGTTCCGCCGTTTTCCCCTCGACTTCGTCTCGCACGGCACTGAAATCCTGTGGACAATCTCGCTTGAGGGATTGTACGGTGTCTTCCAGTTCCTCAATGATATGATCCACGTCCTGAAGATGAGAGACTATCTCGGTATTGAGCTGATCCATATCCTTCTTGTTATCGAGTTCACGCCTGCAGTCGTACATTTTTGCTTTATATTCCGTCAATCGGTTCTCTAGATTGCTGCAATACTCTCGGGAATCCATAGTATCCTCCATTAAAGTAGAATTGGGTTTTTCCCCAAGGAGCGTAGCACCACTCATCTCTGGGGCGTCCTTATGCTGAGCGTAACGGCTCGGGATATCAGGATAGCGCTTTTAATGAAGCGCTGATAAACGCCGGTATGTCTCCTGGATTGCGGCTTGCAACCATGTTTCCGTCAACCACCACTTCTTGGTCGACGAATTCGGCTCCCGCATTCCTGATATCCTGCTCGATGGATTTCCATCCAGTAGTCTTCCTTCCTCTCAGCACATCAGCGGTAATCAGCAGCTGCGGCCCATGACAAATGATTAGAACCGGCTTGCCGCTCTCCACAAACTTCCGGACAAACAGAACCGCGTTCTTGTCAGCGCGAAGCAGATCAGGAGAATGCCCTCCGGGAATAAATAGCGCATCAAAGTCATCGACAGCAGCAGTCTCCACTGGCTCATCGATTAACACAGCAGTGCCATGCTTTCCTGTTACTGTTGCTCCCTTCTCCAGACCGACATTCACTATCGTGTGTCCGGCACCAAAAAAGGCCTCAGCAGGATCCGTATATTCTGAATCTTCGAACTCGTTCCCAATCAGCGCGGCGACCTTTTTCATATAAGCCTCCCCTTCCGATGCGTAAGTGTGTCAACGGATGTGACATCTTCCCTTCTTTTCCCTGAAATCAGCGTTTCTGTGAATACGAACAAAGCAGTATTTGCTCTCTGAAGCAACCGTATTTCCTACTGCTCCATCTTTATCCGATGCTTAATGCTTCATGGGAAAGGGCAGAGAATAACAACGGATCCCCTGCCCTTCCTCCCCCATTAATCGTTAGGATAGCTCATGCTGACGACTGTAAAAAAAGGGGAGCCTGTCTGAGTATGCGACGCCGAGTCCGCCCACCAAGCATAAGCATCACTTCAATAGCCCCCCGAATACATAGTGACGCTTCTTCATCTCTCACGTGAGAGATGCTCTTTCCCGACCAGACAGGCCCCCTGATGATAATCTGAAAAACAAAGGCCGCGTATTTCTTATCACAATAAGTCTGCTCTGCTTATTCCCTCCGACGCTATGGACGCGCTGTACAAACCCTTTGCGGCATAGGTGGTACCGCGCTGCGCAAATCCGATCCTCATGGCTGCTACCATCTATCCAAGCGCTAATCACTCTTACGACACATTCAGCATGATGGTTTTTTCAATGTTCGAAAGAAATGGGGTTAATTCCTTATTTTTTCCGCCGCTGCGGTGTATTTGACCGTTGCATCGTCAGACTATCACTCCTTCCGATGCAGTGTGGCCCACTGCATAGTTCCACCCGGCCAGGCCTTCAAGCTGTGTTGAATGTCTTGTTCCAGCCAGTGCCCTGCTTCTTCTGATGAGAATCCCGATCACCCGGATAGTATCCAGGCCGTACTGATTCTTCAGTCCGACTATAGAACAATGGCAGTTGAACAGAGAGCAACTGTCCAGTGCTCGCAAACAGGACAGTTGCTCTCTTCTCAGCGTGGGTCTCGTTCGCTGGTTCAGCAAGGCTGAGTTTCCGTGCGACGAGAGATTTAAAAGGTGACAGGGGCGTGCCACCGTGTTGGTATTGACCAAGGGAGAATAAAAGGGGTGGATACCGGTTACCTCTCTTATGTATGTTTTAACCAACAAAGACCGTGTGGAGGCCTTGCTTTGTCTTTGTTGGAATAGAGTGGAGCATACCCCTGTCACTGCTTTCCTGAATTTCATTGAAGTACATGATCAGCTCAAGATCATGTTCATCTAAAACATGTCGGGGCCATCCCAGATCGGACAGCTTTTCATTGATGAGGAACAGATTGGTTCCGTTCCCATCTCCCACGATATTAGCCGTATCCTTTATCAGCCGGCTGATTTCCACCGCACTAAGCCCTCGGGACGACAGGAGGCACTCAAGGCGCTCGCGGATATCGTGGAGACTCATGATCTAGATCCTTTACAGAAGCTTACTGTTTAATGGCGCTATCTGGGATGCCTTATCTCC
>JAGOGO010000053.1 GCA_017996625.1 Deltaproteobacteria bacterium
CTACTAAGCATGGTGCGTTCGAACTTGCGGTTCGAAAAGTCGGAAACGTGACCGGAGCCCTGCACCGAATGGAAGCCGGCGCTACGGTCGGCATCCGCGGTCCGTTCGGCAGAGGATTCCCGGTGGATGAAATCAAAGGGAAAGATGTTCTTTTCGTTGGAGGTGGTATCGGTTTGGTACCGCTGCGTTCATTGATCAATTATGTGCTCGATAACCGTCAGGACTACGGTCGGATTATTATTTTCTTCGGAGCACGTTCACCTAAAGAGCGGCTGTTTACTGCCGAGCTGGAACAGTGGAAGAACAGAAAGGATGCAGAGTTTTTTGAAACCGTCGACCGAGGTGATGATTCGTGGAACGGCAATGTAGGTGTCGTTACCACGCTCTTTCCCAAAGTCGATATCGATCCGCAGAATATGTATGCCGTGATTGTAGGTCCTCCGATCATGTACCGGTTTGCGATCCTGGAGGCCTTAAGCAAAGGCATTACTGAGGATAAAATCATCGTCTCCTTGGAGCGAAGAATGAAGTGCGGCCTTGGAAAATGCGGTCACTGCCAGATTCAGCACCTTTACTGCTGCAAAGATGGACCGGTTTTCAAGTATTCTGAAATCGAAGGCATAAAGGAGGCAATCTAATGAAACCAAGGGTGGCAATATTTGACTTTGCATGCTGTGAAGGCTGCCAGCTGCAGCTGGTCAATCTGGAAGAAGCATTACTCGATCTCGCTTCCATGGTTGATGTAGTGAACTGGCGTGAGGCTATTTCCGACCGTGGAGAAGAATATGATATCGCCCTCGTGGAAGGTTCCATTACCCGGGCTTCCGACGAACCACGCATTAAAGGCATTCGAGAAAAAGCGAAAATATTGGTGGCATTTGGAGCCTGCGCCAATCTGGGCGGCGTGAATTGCCTGAAGAATTTCCAAGGCATGGATGAGGTCTCGAAATACGTCTATGGCGACAAAGCCCACTATTTCGAAACCTATCCGGCCCGTCCAATTCAAGCTGTCGTACCGGTGGATGAGTATATTTGGGGCTGTCCGCCTCACAAGAAAGAAATTGTTCGGGTGCTTGGCGCCCTTCTTTTGGGAAAGAAACCGGAGACCCCGACCTATCCGGTGTGCGTTGAATGCAAACTTCAGGGGAACGTGTGTGTGTTCGAGCTCGGTATGACCTGCCTTGGTCCGGTAACCAGGGGTGGATGCGAGGCATGGTGCCCCTCGGTACGGGACGGCTGTATCGGATGCCGGGGTGTAATTCCCGAACCCAACCTGAATGCGGAGAAAGAAGTGCTTACCAAGTACGGGTTGACACCGGAAGAAGCAGTTAATCAGTTCAGGATCTTTCTGGGTTATGAAGTCTCTGAAAAGGTCTGATAGCCGCGTGGCGCATCACAGGATTAGGCACTCAACGAGAATATTTCTGCGTTATCAGGAGGTACGTACATGAGTAATCCAACGTTTAATATAGATGTCCACTACTTAACCCGGGTTGAGGGCCATGGCAATATCAAAGTGGATGTTAAAAACGGAGAGGTCAAAGAGTGTGTCTGGGAAATTCCTGAGGCACCGCGATTCTTCGAGGCCATGGTGAGAGGACGAAGCTGGAATGAAGTAGCAACCATAACCTCGCGAATTTGCGGTATTTGTTCCATAGCCCATACTTTTGCATCCTTGAAAGCCACTGAGGCGGCAATGGGCATTCAGCTTTCTAAGCAGACTCTCAAGCTGAGAAAGCTGCTGTTGCATGCTGAAAACCTGCAGAGCCATGTGCTGCATATCGGGTACCTGGCGCTGCCTGATTTCGCCGGGGTCAAGAGCGTTATTCCTCTCGCCTCAAGCCATAGTCAGGAAGTACTTACCGTAGTGCGGCTTCATCGTTTGGCTAATGAGTTATGTGATCTGGTCGGTGGAAGAACGACGCATCCCAATACCACCGTAGTGAATGGATTCACCAGGCTGCCGGATGCGAAGCGGCTGAAGGAATTTCAGGACAAATGCAAAAATTCTTTTGGCGACTTAAGGGCAGTGGCTACTTTACTTAAAGCATTGTCGAAAAATATTCCTGCCTTTGAGCGCGAAACCGAGTATATCGGTCTCACTTCGAAAGAAGAGTACGCCATTTATGACGGTCAGATCGGTTCGACCGATACTGGTGTGCACCCGGTCGACGAGTACCGGACCATTGTGAACGAGTACGTTGTTCCTCAGTCTACTGCCAAGTACTGCAAGCACAATCGCGACGCCTATCTTGTAGGCGCACTGGCTCGCTTCAACCTGAACTATGATCAGCTGTCGCCTGTGGCCAAGGAAATAGCTGCCGACCTAGGCCTCAAGGCGCCCTGCTACAACCCGTTTATGAATACCGTAGCTCAGCTGGTGGAATGCGTCTACTCGGTGGAAGACTGTATCCGCCTTATCGATGAAGTTCTGGCAGACGGATTGAAGGAGGAAGATCGCAGCTTCGCGATCAAAGCGGGCCGCGGTGTCGGCGTGGTGGAAGCTCCCCGGGGTATTCTCATTCACGATTACACCTATGATGATAAGGGCATCTGCCGGGAAGCCAACTGCGTTATTCCCACGAACCAGAACCATGCCAATATTCAGAAAGACATGGAAGCTCTGCTGCCAGGTATCATGAATAAGTCGAAAGAGGAAATCACCCTGCACCTGGAAATGCTGGGGCGAGCGTATGACCCATGTATTTCCTGCTCTACGCACTTGTTGAAAGTTGAGTTTGTTTAGGCAGCGTGGGATAATCACTCTTTAGGGAGTCGCAATTTCTCCTTCAGCTGATGTTATAATCATCGGAGTGGGTAATCTTCTCAGGCATGATGAGGGCGTGGGCATCCACCTGGCTCAGACCCTGGAACAGATGACTTTGCCTGAGGGCGTTCGTGTTATAGATGGTGGAACGGGTGGGCTCAGTCTGCTCTATGCGCTCGAAAAGACGGGAAAAGCAATTTTCCTGGATGCAGCTGAAATGAGTAAGGATCCAGGAACGTTCATGCGTTTTACGCTCGAAGAAGCGCGAATCGCAGGTGATAAACTCAACCTGTCGCTCCACGAACTTGGACTGCATCAGGTACTGGAGCTGGCAAAATCTCTGGGCATATCCTGCGAAGTTGTTTTCTATGGTATTCAACCCAAAGACTTGGACTGGGGAATCGGCCTTTCGCCTGAGGTGGAGCAAGCCATTCCCCATATCCTGGATGCGGTAATGAGGGAAGTCCAAGGTCTTCTTCCTTAAACATCGTGAGCAGTGTACGTTCGTTCAGAGCGGGTTAGACATTCCTATAAGGAGTTTGGATACCGATCCATTTCCTGGTACTATACGTGCCATGTGCGTGGTTTAATTATTTACAGCCCGCTTCCACGCTGTAGCGATCGAGAATTGCTGCCGTGAACTCTCAGATGACTTAATGTGTTCAGCAAGGAGGAATCGAGCATGGCAAATCCCAAAATTCTTGTTGTTGATGATGATCCTGATATCGTTGAGACTCTGAAGATTGTACTAGAAGCTCATGATTATGATGTGATCACTGCCAGCAACGGCAACGAGTGTCTCAGCAAAGTCAAAGAAGCAAACCCGGATCTCATCATTCTGGATGTGATGATGGATAATCTCACTGAAGGATTTCAGGTTACCTATACGCTGCGTAATCCCGCAGCTGGCTCTGAATACGCTCAGTATGCGAAAATTCCGATACTGATGCTCACCGGGGTCGGAAAAGAAATGAAGATGGGGTTCTCTTCGACAAAAGATAGTGAATACCTTCCCGTTGATGACTTCGTGGAAAAGCCGGTACGATCAACAGTGCTGTTAGAGAAGGTCAACAACCTGCTCAAAAAGAAATAAACGATTGAGGCAGGGAAAATGACTGCAATGGGCGTGGGCTCGGCTCAAACCGATTTTTCTCTTCTCCCCGTGGAAGAGGAACTGAAAAACCGTCTATCCCGGCTTATCAAGCTGCGGTGGGTAGCACTCGAGTGTATTCTGATCGCAGTATGGATCACAGAGTACGCATTCCGAATACCTCTGCCGTCACTACCTCTCTATTGTATCTGCCTCGGCATTTTCGCCTACAACCTCTTCTTTTCCGTTTATCTGAAGAGCGTTGAAACAACTGAATCCGCTGTCACCTTTGCGCGGTTTGCCGCCACCCAAATATTTGCGGATTGGATGGCGCTCGCCCTGTTTATCCACTTTACCGGAGGCATCGAGAGCCCGGTACTGTTCTTTTTTTTCTTTCATGCCATTGTTTCCATCATTCTGCTGCCGCTTCGCCTCTTTTACAGCTTTGCGACTCTGGGAGTGGTGTTTCTTGCTACTGTTTCACTTCTGGAATATACAGGCGTGATCAATCACATAACGCTGCAGGACTTTACTGCTTCTCCCCGCCATCAAAATCCCATCTTTGTTTTCGGCACGCTGTTCTTCTTTGCTACTGCTCTTTATGTGTCCACGTACCTTTCCGGTGCTATCATAACCAGGCTTCGGAATCGAGATCTGGAACTCATCAACCTCGTCGAGGAAAATCGCAAGGCGCTTTTTCGAATCCAAACCCTCTATAATCTGAGTGCCAAGATTTCTTCCACCCTTGACATCAATGAAGTCTTTTCACTTGCAGCACGTGGTACGGCAGAAGTGATGGACGTCAAGGGCTGCTCAATCAGGATACTGGATCAGAGCAGAAAAAAATATGAGCTCGTAGGCGCCTACGGCCTCACTGATTCATACCTCAACAAAGGACCTGTTGATCCTGATAAGAGCCTGAAGGACACTCTACAGGGGAAAATAGTGTTTGTGGCTGACGTGGCTAATGACCCGCGAGTCCAGTATCCGAAGGAAACACTGCAGGAAGGCATTGTTACCATGTTGGCACTGCCGTTAATCTTCAAGAATGAGATTATCGGTTCGCTGAGGATTCACTCGTCGGTGCACAGAGAATTTTCCAGCGAAGAATTGGATTTTGCATCAACGGTGGCCAGTTCCGTGAGCCTCGCGGTTGCCAATGCTATGGCTTACCGGCAGCTTCTGGAGCTGGATCATGCGCGGTCACGATTTATGATGATGGTGGCTCATGAAATGCGTGCTCCAGTGAGCGCTATTCAGGGAATGCTCAGAATCCTTCTGGATGGCTATGCAGGAGCAATCACCGGAAAACAACAAGAGCTCATCAGCAGGGCGGAATCACGTACCTATTCCTTCCTGGACCTCATCAATGATCTGCTTGAGCTGGGTTCTTCCCGGAAACGTATACCCTCAGGCAACCTCACACCGATATCGCTCAAGGATGTGCTGGACAAGGTCCTGGGGCTGCTGGAAGTAAGATCGAAGGAAAAGAGCATCACTGTTACTGCCGAGATACCACCAGGCTCTCTCTTCATGAATGAAGCAGCAGGCGACATGGAGAAACTCTTCACCAATCTCATCGGCAATGCAGTAAAGTATACTCCTCAAGGCGGAAAAGTATTTGTGACGATTACCTGTGATGATGGGGGAGCAGCCTTGATTGTATCAGATACCGGGATCGGTATTCCCACAGATGACATTCCTCGAATTTTTGAAGAGTTCTACCGCGCTCGCAATGCCCGCGGAATAGAACGTGAAGGGACCGGCCTTGGGCTTCCGATCGTAAAGCGCATCGTAAGTCGATACGGCGGAGAGATTTCGCTTGCCAGCGAGGTGAGTAAGGGCACAACCGTAACCGTCAGGTTTCCCCCTGGTTTGATATCGACGGGACAGATGTGACATACCTTTCTGAAGCCTCTGCTGATGCGGCTTGGCGCTGGGCGGACCACGGCTGCAGCGCGATGAAAGGCATTTTTGTAAAAATAATTTTCGGATATGTTTCTTGTTGATGAGAAAAAGGTGCTTGCGCGTCGAAATTCTTTATTTTTTAAAGCACTTGCAAGGCCAGTGCGAAAACCCCGCACTATTACTGCTTTAGTTGACATTTTTTCGTGACTGAATACAATGTTCTCGGTTTTTTAGAAATTTTTGAACGTTATAGTCTTTTATTGCATGTCTGCTTTGTCTGATGCAGTGCTTTTTCGCGCTTGGACGAAGCGGTGCTGCCGCCTGAACGGCGTGGTATTTCAGGAAGGCCTGTATGTCGTAACACTTTATCGGATCAGCAACAGGGGAGCACCATGGAAAGAAGAAAATTTTTAGAAATACTTACCAAGAGTGTGCCTGCGGCAATAATCGGTTCCAGTCTGAGCCCTGCAATCGGGAGGGCATCGGAAGCGAATAGCCATACCAGTAATGAGCTCTTGGGGGTTCTGGTCGACACAACCCGATGCGTCGGATGCCGTAGTTGTGAAATGGCTTGTGCTGCGGAAAACGGCCTTCCTGAGCCGAACCCGGACAGTGAGCAGGTTTTTCAGCAGCACCGGACCACCTCGGACGTGCAGTACACGCTCATTAACCGGTACACAAGTGCTGAGGGTGCGGAAATCTTCGTCAAGACCCAGTGCATGCACTGCAATCAACCGGCCTGTGCCTCCGCCTGCCTCGTGAAGGCGATGCACAAAATTGACAAAGGTCCGGTCAATTGGGAAACGAACTGCATCGGGTGCCGCTACTGTATGGTCGCCTGTCCTTTCGATATTCCTAAGTTCGAGTACAACACCCCCACCCCGAAAATTCAGAAATGCACCTTTTGCTGGGAAAATCGGGTGAGCAAAGGTGAGCTGCCGGCCTGCGTGGAAGCCTGCCCGGCAGAGGCTCTTAGTTTCGGAACACGCCAGGAAATGCTTGAGGAAGCACGAACCAGGATCTATCAGAATCCTGATGCCTATTATCGCCATATCTACGGTGAACATGAAGTAGGTGGAACTAGCTGGATGTATCTTTCCGCAGTGCCTTTCGAGCAGCTCGGTTTTAATACCGCAGTCGGCACGACGCCATACCCAAAACTCACCAAGGGTTTCCTGACGAACATTGCCGTCGTGGACTTGGTGATACCTACCTTGCTGCTGGGAATCGGTTATGCGACCAAGAGAAGGATTGAGAAGTAACTGTGTACCGTACTATGCTCGAGCAGGAGAAACTCCATGAATCAAAAAGAGACAACAGTAGAAATAAAAGGTCTTAAAGACCTTACTGGTTTTTTATCAAAGGAATTCCGTCCAAGAGGCAAGACGGTTTTTACTCCTTTTAATGTCATTTCTGTCCCGATTATTCTTCTTGGTCTGGTTATTATCACCATTCGGTTTGCCAAAGGCCTTGGGGCCGTGACCAACTTGTCCCAGGAGTATCCCTGGGGACTGTGGATCGGGTTTGATGTGCTGATCGGCATTGCGCTGGCCGGAGGCGCGTACGTCATGTGCTTTATGTACTATATCCTGGGATACGAGAAGTACCATCCAGTGGTACGTGCTGTGGTGCTCAACGGTTTTCTCGCGTATTCGTTTTATGCAGGAGCTCTGATTCTCGATCTCGGCCGTCCCTGGAATGCCTTGAATGTGCTGATCGGAAACAAATTTGGATTCAGTTCAGTTCTCTTCATGGTGGCATGGCATTTCTTTCTCTATACGGTTTCCCTGCTCATAGAATTTTCTCCAGCCATTGCCGAATGGCTGGGCCTGAAAAAGACGTGGAAGGCACTGAACAGCATGGCTCTGGCAGCCGTTGTATTCGGGATCATGCTTTCCCTGGGCCATCAGGGCGGTGTTGGTGGCCTGTTTCTGCTGGCGAAAGGCAAGGTTCATCCTCTCTGGTATTCCGAGTTCATTCCCCTGCTCTTTGTCGTTTCCAGCGTGTTTGCCGGACTTTCGATGATTATCTTTGAAGGATCGATCAGCAGCAAAGTGTTCCGTCAGCGAATATCGCATGAGCATCACGCAGCGCATGACCGAGTAGTCCTGGCCTTAGCGAAGGTGTGTGCCGGCGCGATGTTCGTGTATTTTTTCCTCAAGCTCCTTGAAATCAATCATCAGGATACCTGGGCATTCCTGCGTACTCCCATGGGTGGCTGGTACCTGCTGGAGGTACTTGGTGGAGTGCTAGTGCCCTGTTTTCTGTTTCTGTCTGGCGCTCAGAATAAATCCCAGGCGATGGTAAAGATTGCTGCTATTCTGACGATCGTCGGCGTGGTTCTCAATCGGCTCAACATCTGCCTTATTGCCTACAAGTGGGATGCCGCGGTTCGGTATTTCCCGTCATGGATGGAAATTGTGGTAACGTTGACCGTTGTGTTTGCCGAGCTGTGGGTATACCGCTGGATTGTGAACCGTATGCCGGTTATGAGCGAATCGCCGAAGTGGGCTGCCCATCCGCACTGATAGGTGGGACAATAGATTCAAGGTTCAAAATTCAAGATTCAAGACTTGAAATTTTGAAATAAGCGCTTCACGAAGTAGCATATGTACGGTGCCGGAACACTATTAGCCGGATTGGAGGTTTATTATGGAAGAATTCTTTTTTCACGATATCTTTGCTTCGAAGAACATCGACTACCTGCTGGCCATTGTCTCGCTGCTGGCGCTCATTCCCTTTTGGAAGATGCTGGCTGGGAAGGAGCCTGCACCAGCTGAATCCCCCAGGACCATTCATATCAAGAAACGATAGCGAGGTCTGAGCAGTAGCACATCGTTAAATGGTGGATTGGGAAATTGGCTAATTGGGAGCGTAGCTCAGCGGTTGAATAGACAATTCTTAAAATGAAATTTAGCCAACCAATTATCCATCAACCAATTCACCATTTAACCAATCAACCACTTTCTCGACTAACGAGACTCTCTCTCCTTTCCCTCCAATCTTTCCAGCCCGGATGCCATCAGAAAGCCACGAGCTCGCTCCGTATATGGAAATCTGTTTACCAGCTTCCAGAAGCGCGGGCTGTGGTCCGGATACACCAAGTGCGCCAGCTCATGCATGATTACGTACTCTTTGACAAAGCGGGGCATGGCTGCGATTCGGTGTGATATGCGGATTGTCCTCCGGGTTGGGGTGCAGCTTCCTCGGAGTGTATCCTGCTGCATCGACCAGGAGATCGATGCCCAGGTAAGCTCATTGTTGAAGTATCGTGCGTTCAGTCGCTGCGCTGTCTGCTCCAATTGAGCATCATCGAGGCGCTGCTTTCGTCTCTTTTTCTCCATGCGGGCCTGCAGCTGAGCAATGACCGGCTTGAGCGCTTCATCGCTCAGATGCACCGGCGCCGAAATTTCGAGTATGCCGTTGACAATGCGAGCGCCGACAGTTTTGGTGCGCCTGCGGCTGCGAATGATTCTGATATCCATTGATAAGAAGCAATCCTCTACACGTATATGCAGCATCCGAAACGATCCGGCATAGCCAATAAGAGTCATCACTATGAACTCTCATGGAAAGCGTGGCAATCCCACTCACCTATCGTTATAAGCAGAGAATACCATTTCCATTGCAGCGGAAAATGCTTTTAAGCTTACCGGATTACAAAAGAACGGCGTGGGCGATCAGAAAGTATGCTAAGAGACCGGTCGTATCTATCAAGGTAGTAATAAAGGGTGCGCTGGCTACAGCCGGATCTATGCCGATTCTCCGGGCGAGCACGGGAACTGCCGCGCCAGCCGTCGAGGCGATACCACAAACAGTGATAAGCGTCAGTGCGACTATCAAAGCGATGGGCGGACCAGCAAACAACCATACTGGAGCTATGCTGATGACTGCCAGCATTGACCCAAGCAGAACTCCTACTGCTGCTTCCCGAAGCAGCACGCGAAGCAGATCTGAGTGAGTCACTTCGCCCACACTCATTGCTCGGACCAGGATTGTAGCGGACTGAGCTCCGGAATTCCCTCCAATGCCAATCAGAAAAGGAATAAACAGCGCCAGCGTAACAACGGACTTCAGCGTTTCCTCGAATAAGCTCAAGACATTGACCGTCAGAATGGCAGCGATGGCTAGAGCCAGCAGCCATACTACCCTGGCTCGCGCCAGATGAAGAACAGAGGCTGTAAAATACGGACGATGGAGTGGTTCCGATCCACCACCGGCGCGGGCGAAATCTTCTTCTTCCTCGCGGTCCAGAATGTCCATGGCATCATCCACCGTCACCAAGCCTAATAGATGGCCTTGGTTGTCTACGACCGGCGCTGCCAGCGCGTCTGTCGTCTGGATCAGGCGGGCAGCCAGCTCCCGGTCTTCACCGGCCTTTATCGCCTCAACCCCCGGGTCGATCAGCTCATCTATGAGCTGATCGCCTGAAGCCATTACCAGATCACGCAAATGCACGACGCCCTGCAACGTGCCGTCGTCGCCTATAACCGGTAGAACATAAATTGTTTCAGCAGCACCCCCTCGCCTGCGAACCTCGCTCAGTGCATGGGACGCACTCCAGCCCATCTTTAACGCCAGGAACTCGGGAGTCATGTAACGGCCTGCAGACTCCTCCGGGAATCCAAGCAGTTCTGCAGTCATCCGCCTTTCGGAAGGACTCAGACCCGACAACAACCGTCGCGCCAGCGGTCCGGAGACCTGCTCCAGCAAGCGGGCACGATCATCCGGGTCCAGGGTCTCAGTGAGGCGGAAAACCCGCTGTTGACTAAGTCTTTCTATGGCCTGCTGCTGATAGCAGGTGTCGAGAAACTTGAAGATCTCGGCAGCCTGCTCATCGGGAAGATCCTCCAGCAACTGGGCCTGCTGATCGGGTGAAAGGCCGGAGAGTTCAGAGGCAGCCAGGGCAAATCTCTGCTGCTCTGCCAGTTGTCTAATATCGTGTAGTTCCACCTCATTCATCAGGCAATGCTCCTCTGCAGTAGGCTAGCGTTCCTATCGGTGCTCCAATCCTTTGCCTGGTTCTCAGATGGCCGGCGGTGCCTTCACGGTCGAGCTAAGAGCGTTTGGCTCAATCTGTCTCCCCTGAAGTTTTCTTAAGTAAACCACGTTTCATATGGAATGTGTAGATGAGTACCTACTCCAAGGGATGAACCCGCGTAGATATTGACCCCTCACTCTTTTCCTGAAGCAGCATCGTGGTCGCCGCACTTTACGAAATCAGAATCTTACCGGAATGTTGGTTGAAGTGTATGCGCCGCGTGTGGACGATCTGCTCCTTGGCAGATTTTGGCAGGCGTTTGAAATGATGCTCAACTTTGAGCGCAAGCGAACGGCTGCCGATACGCTGACATAACTCCAAGCTTGCAGGCTTATGAGCCCGGAGATACCGTGCAGTCTTTCGGCCCTGTGCCTGATGCTCCCGGAAGCGCCGCTCCACGTTGGTCGCAATCCCGGCGTACAGAGCTTGATCAATGGTGCGAATGACGTACACATACCACGGTGCCATGGCAAAGGAGGAAAACGTGCCCGAAGGGTTATGAGAATCGCAGAAGGTTCAACCCGATTTTTTCGCTGAACGCTCGATCCACCGTGCCGTCAATGTTCATGACGATCAGCTCGACGGTAGCGCTCACCACTGCTGAACTGAGATGGCCTCCATAGGTCTGATGCTGCAGGTCGGACACCGCAGCATGGAGGTGCACGTACACATCACCATTCATGGTGGTCACATTTCCCGATAATGCCGAGAGCTCAAAATCACCGCTAAGTGTATCAGCAACATATCGTTTCGGCCCGGTTTCAAACAGACCCAGCGTGACCGGGCTGACGGCGCCGATGCCGCTGATCGAAGCCAGTTTGATGCTATTAGCTCGGCAGAAACTCTTCAATGTTTCGACAATTTCTTCGCCTTTATCCAGACGAAGGACATACGCGGTGCCGAATCTTCTGAATTCCATGGATAATACTTGGTTGAATGGTTGATTAGATAAATGGATAAATGGTCAAATGGTAAATTGGTTAAATCGTTGATTGGATAACTCCTTGCGTTCTATTTTTCTCATTATCCAATTTTCCATTCCACCAATTTCCTGTTCAGCCAATCACCGCCGCCGAAATCCGCCGAGAATGCCCCCGAGAACACCACGAAGAATCTGTCGTCCGATCTGGCTGCCGACAGTTCGTGCGGCCTGCTTGGCCATCGTCTCCACCATGCCCTGGCGGCGTTTGGTTCCCCAGATCAGATCGCCCAGAGTTCCACCCTTCTGATTCTGCGGTTCGGTGTGGTTTTGATCTGATGGGGAAACAGATGCCTTTACCGAGACGGCCCGCCGGCTGAGAATCTCGTACGCTGACTCGCGGTTTACGCGGGAGGTGTACTTGTTACCTACGGGACTGGCCTTCTTCTGTACCGCGACACGCTCTTCCATGGTGATAGCCCCCATTCGGCATCGCGGTGGGCAGATCAGAGTGCGCTCCACGGGCATGGGAATGCCTTTCTCCTGAAGGGTGGATACCAGAGCCTCGCCGACACCGAGCTGAGATATGACTTCAGCCACATTGAGTTTGGGATTGGCAACAAAGGTTTCCGCAGCGGTCCGAACTGCCTTCTGGTCACGTGGAGTGTAAGCCCGCAAAGCGTGTTGAATGCGATTGCCAAGTTGGCCGAGGATCTCGTTAGGCACATCATCGGGAAATTGAGAACAGAAATACACTCCCACGCCTTTGGAGCGGATAATGCGCACGACTTGCTCCACGCGTTGGCGCAGACTAGGCGGAGCATCGTCGAACAGCAGGTGAGCCTCGTCGAAGATAAACACCAGCTTGGGCCTATCGAGGTCGCCCACTTCAGGCAGATTCTCGAAGAGCTCCGAGAGCAGCCAGAGCAGGAAACTCGAATATAGGCGCGGCTTGAGGATGAGTTGGTCGGCGGCAAGAATGCTGATGATGCCCCGGCCGTTCAGATCAGTGCGAAGCAGATCGCCGAGTTCCAGTGCCGGCTCGCCGAACAAAGCTTCAGCGCCTTCCCGCTCCAACGATAACAAGGCACGCTGGATGGCAGCCACCGACTGAGCACTCACGAGACCGTAGTTTGTCGAAATCTCTTTGCGGTTGTCAGCAGCAAACCCCAGGACAGCGCGCAGATCGTCGAGGTCAAGCAGAAGTAATCCCTGATCGTCCGCAAGCTTGAAGGCGATCTCGAGCACACCGGTCTGGGTGTCGTTAAGCTCGAGTATTCGCCCCAGCAGGTTCGGGCCGATTTCGCTGACCGTGGTGCGGATCGGGTGGCCGGCTTTGCCATAAAGATCCCAGAATAGAACTGGACTGGCTTCGTTGCGATATCCTTCGATGCCTATTTCGCTGACCCGCTGTTGTATCTTCGCGTTGGTGGTACCGGCGAGTGCCAAGCCGGAAACATCACCCTTTACGTCAGCCATGAACACGGGTACGCCCAACCGTGAAAAACCTTCTGCCAGCACGAGCAGCGAAATAGTCTTGCCGGTTCCAGTAGCACCTGCAACCAAGCCGTGGCGGTTGCCGTACTGAGCGAGCAGGCGAACAGGCTGCTCACCTTTGCCGATTAGGATTTCATTCATGTGCTGTTTCCTCTCACACAGAAAGCGATATCTAAACGCAAGTGGTTGTCCAGGCGTAAGGTTTGATAAATGTGATGTCTGCTTTGGTATGATACGCTTTTGATCACAGAATGAAAGGATATCACTTTTGCGACTCGAAGAGGAGCAATAAGAATAATTCATCTCAGGGAAGGGAGGTAATTGTGGATACGTTCGGGCGTATTGTGGTGCAAGTTGTGGTATTCTTGACTGTTCGGAGATTCTGAATGGCGAAGCAAGCGTAGAAACAAATGATCTGGTACTGTTTGCCTGAGAGACTGGAGAGGAAGTTGATCTGCTTATAGTGTATAGGGAACTTCGATGAAGTTGTGCTTGGCAGGGTCGAAATCCTTGGTGTTCCTGGTACAAAGCATCAGCTGATGCGTAAGCGCAAGTGCTGCCTGAAACGCGTCCGGCAGCTTCCAGCCAAACTGCCGGCGTAAGGCAGCTGCTCTTTCCGCAACTGCAGCGTCAATACCCAGCACCGCATATTGATCAAGCAGGGCCTTGGCTGGAGTGCTCTCGGCTTCATCAAAGCCCACCAGGATTTCCGCATACGTAATGACAGAAACAACAGTTTTGAGAGGATCGAGACCAGTCAGAAACTTCGAGGCCTTCTCGATACCATTAAAATGATCGATGAGAATAACCGAGTCTAGAAGTCGCTTTTTCATCGGTCCCAGTCAGCACGTAACCGCTTTTGGTATTCCAGGCCGTCGCCTTTTTTCCAGATACCTTTTGTCTGATCAAGCAGTTTCTTGTATCCAGCCGGAGCTTCCGAGCCGCGCAGACAGGAAATTCCGCGACGGATTGCTTCAGCCATCGAAATGTTGTTAAGCTTACTATAGTTGACGAGCCAGCGCTTTTCTTCATCGGAGAGCGTAATGATCGATCGAGAACTTGCCATGCCAAACCTCCATTCATTCGTGTACCCAGGGCAGCAGGAAGACGTTTCTGCAGATATGATATACAATCATATATATCACCTGAGGTATTGTCAAGCGAGCACCTGGCTATCTCATGGCGTAAGGGAAGTGCTGCCTTTGCCCACCCCTGCATCCATTCTTAAAAGAGTCAAGCCATGGCACCAAAGAACATTCTCCTTGAGGGAAAGCCGGGGATAGGGAAAACAACCCTCATCCACTCGATTGCCGATCAGCTCGCATTCTTCGGGGTTGGCGGGTTTTATACTCGGGAAATCCGGGAACAGCAGCGAAGAGGCGGTTTTCGCGTTGAAACATTCCAGGGCGGTTCAGGCGTCCTGGCTCATGTGGCTTTCACCGCCGGCCCGACAGTAGGAAAGTACCGGGTTGATGTGGATACTTTCGAGCGGATCGGGGTGCAGGCTTTGGAAAGGGCTCTGCTGAATGAAGCCATAAGAAGTCCAGAGCATGCTCCGCCTGCGATCTCTGAGAAGCCGGGCTGCGCCTCAGTTCAGGACCTATCCACTACAACGGACATCTGGCAAAACGTCATCCCCGCCGGTGGATATTCATCTGAAGCGCAACCCACGAAGTCCCGCTCAGAGCGGGATTCAGCTCATGATCCACCCGCCACAGGGGAAACCTGTCTAAATGTCATTCCCGCGCAGGCGGGTTGCGCTTCAGGTTGTCACCCCCCGCCGGAGGCGGGAATCCAGGATTTCGAAGGACGCAAGAGAGCGCTGACGCCTGATTCTCCGAGCAACGGTAATTCCCACGAGACTATCATACCCGAATCCCGAATCATCCTCATTGATGAGATCGGCAAGATGGAGCGGTTCTCAGAGCGATTTAAGGAAGTGGTTTTAGCCTGCCTGGATTCGAATAAACCCGTTATCGCTATTATCATGTCCGGTTCCCATCCGTTTGTCGATGAAGTGAAGAACCGCGGAGATGTGGAGCTGGTGAGGGTTACGCTGGAGAATCGAGATCAGCTGATGGGAGCGATTGTGAGGGAAATTGGGGAGTGAGTGGCACGATGATGCTTGATGAAGACACAAGGGCCTGCCCCTTTATTTCCGCTTTCCCCCGAACATCTTGGCCTGATCTTAACGGAGCTGCAGATTATTGCCCTAAGCCGCTATTTTTAATTATACTCCAAAATGGACTTGACTATTTTGGATTTTAAAATAAAATAGCCATATGAGGTACCTCTATCCTTATCTCCTGGAAGATCTGCGGAAGAAGATGGTGTTTGTGGGGGGCCCGCGCCAAGTGGGTAAGACCACAGTCGCCAAGGCAATCCTTGAACGCGAATTCCCTCTCGGGCGGTACTTTAATTGGGATTACGACGAGGATCGTCAGGATATCCTCAAGAAGCGATGGCGTGACGAGGATACCCTCCTGGTTTTTGATGAGCTTCACAAATTTCCCCGATGGAAATCCTGGATAAAGGGCATTTACGACGTTTCCCATGATCTTCACCCAATTCTCGTGACTGGCTCGGCCCGCCTTGACGTGTATCGCCAAGGCGGCGATTCACTTATGGGTAGATATCATTACTGGCGCTTGCATCCTTTTACGCTGGATGAAGTTCCTGCGGGCATTTCACCCAAGGAAGCCTTCAGGCGTCTCATGATGGTTGGCGGATTTCCCGAACCGTTTCTCGATGGAGAGGAACGGGCGGCGAGACGCTGGCGTCGTGAGCGTTTTGACCGGGTGCTTCGGGAGGATGTACGGGACCTGGAATCAATTCGCAACATTCAGCTTCTTGGTATCTTCCTGGATGCGTTGCGTCAGCGAGTAGGCGGGCTAATTACGCTATCCAACCTTGCGGCTGATCTTCAGATCTCCCCTAAGACCGCACAGTCATGGCTTGAGGTACTGGAAAGGATGTACCTGGTTTTCATCGTTCGGCCTTTCACTCGTTCGCTGCCCCGAGCGGTGCAGAAACCGCCTAAAGTGTACTTTTTTGATAATGGCGACGTACTCGAAGGAGAAGGAGCACGATTTGAAAACCTGGTGGCCACCTCACTGCTCAAACGGATTCACTTCCTGGAGGATCGTGACGGGTATCGCTGTGAGCTTCGGTACCTCCGGGATAAGGAAGGGCGGGAGGTTGATTTCGTTGTGCTCAAGGAGGGTGTTATCGAAGAGATCATTGAGACGAAGATCTCTGATGAAGGCATATCCCGATCACTTACATACTACGCCACTCGCCTCAAGCCCAGAAAAGCAACCCAAATCGTCGCCTACCTGAAACATCCCTATGACCACAACGGTATCAGAGTAACCGATCCGCTGTCGTATTTTCAAGGGTTCTTCTCACCAGCGTAAGAGGGAACAGCAAAACCATTAGCGCAGTCGATCTTGACGAAATGGAAGAGCATTATCACTGCCTCGCACTGTCGTTCCCGCGCAGGCGGGCTGTAACGCCGGCGGCGTGATTACCCACCCGAAGGGAATCCAGCACTCGTGGCGGCATATATCGGCAATCATACTTTGCCTGACCCTTTAGTTCATTTTTTCCTAATAAAAGCTCCGCTCCTCGGGATTCTTGGTTGTGAGAAGCAGAACGTAATGCGGCCAACTGAGGGAGAAGATAGATTCTTTATACCCTGTCTGAAGAATCGTGATCGGAGTCAATTGGTCAGGCGCTGCCTGACCTTGCTGTGTCAGCGATGATTTAGCAGAAACCTTCTGCTAAATTGGCACCTGTCGATCCTTGTAAGTTATATAGAAGGCTCGAAAGCTGTGCAGGCTTCTTTCTGAAAAATTCCTTTCCGAATTCTTTCGTCAGCTTCGCTGAGAGTTGCTTGAGCAGTTCAGTGCCTTATTCCGCACGCATTTCACCCCGCTGTTCATGTTCGATGCAATGATACGGCGGCCAATCTCGAAATGGGCATATAGTGCCTGTCTCCATGTCATCAATCTTGACGGAATGGAAGAGCCTCACCACTGCCTCGCAGTGTCATTCTCGCGAAGGCGGGAATCCAGTATGTCAAGGACCAAGGTTATTCCCCACCCGTGGGGCCACGGTAATTCCCCAGTTTTGCCGCATGAGGGGTTAGTATTTCAGGTGCAATCCTGTGGTCTCAATTTCTTTCTATACGATTCACCCCCGTC
>JAGOGO010000218.1 GCA_017996625.1 Deltaproteobacteria bacterium
CCGCACTCCAGGGATTCGGCCGCCTCGAAATCAAATCGGAAATAATCATGCCAGCAGCAGTGCCGCCAGTCATGCCCCAGCCCTTCAGGCCAGTTGCCACATAGAGCAGATGTGACAACTGTGAATGTCGGCCAATGAAAGGAATTCGATCAACCGGCTGATTGTCCTGAGTAGACCAGCGGTAGGCGATGGATTGAATATCAAAGTGGCGGCGGGCAAAGGACTCAATTTTTGCATAGCGTGCCAGAGTATCGCGTTCCTCACCGGTTTCATGGCTTTCACCACCGATCAGGAGATAAACCTCACCGGCGTCGGTTACATGCTTCCGCACTGTGTGAGCGACTTTTTCCGTGCTTATGTACATTCCTTCCGGCGGCTCAGTCAGAGTTTTTACCGCCATAAGGTATGAACGCACAGGATTCATTTTGGCAAAAAACAGACCCCGGTTAAGGATGGGAAAGTGCGTAGCCACAACGACATGCTTGGCCTTTACTATCCCGTGACCGGTGACCACCTGGCAAGAGTTTCCTTCTTTTACATCTGTAACCCGCGTGTGCTCAAAGAGATAACTACCGTTACCGGGTATTCTTTCCGCCAGGGCGAGAAGATACTTCCGCGGATGGAAATAGGCTTGATTCTCAAAACAGATAGCTCCCTTGATCTCAAAAGGCAGAGGCAGGGAATCGGTATAGGTAACCGGAAGCCCCAATTCGCTGGCCGCTTCCACCTCTTTTTGAATCGCTGGCAGGTCGGCATCTTCCAGGGTATAAGTGCAGGCCACCGTGCGGTGAAAGTCAGCACTAATATGGTTTTCTTCGAGGAAAGAGGCGATAAACTCAATTGCAGCCTGGTTGGCATCAGCGTACTGCCGGGCTCGCTCCTCTTTGACATGGTCAATTAGATACTGATAGATCAAACCGTGTGCAGAGGTAATCTTGGCAGTAGTATGACCGCTCACACCTTCAGCAATCCGATTCGACTCCAGAAGAGCGACGCTCGCTCCGGACTGCTTCAGCAGCAAGGCCGCGGTCAGGCCCACAATTCCTCCGCCGATGATCGCCACATCGACAGTCAGGTCTCTGGAAAGCGAAGGATATGCAGTTTGCGGCGTTGTACCAATCCATAGGGCGGCAGTTCCTCCAGACGCAGGCATCCGACTTTCTGCTGTCATTTCTTGTTCCTCCATTTCAACTTTCTCCTTTCATGCACTTAATCGTGATGCCGTAGTGTTTTCAGATACGTCAGCAGGTCCTCGAGTTCCTGATCGCTCAGACGTTTATCTAAAAACGACGGCATGGCCCCGAATCCATGACGCACCTGCAATCCAATCATGAAATCGGGAAGCGGTTCGTTGTTCAGCGCCGGACCCAGACCGGCTTCGCCGCCAGGATGACAGGGATGGCAAAGACCCATGAATACCTGCTGCCCACGAGTTTCCCGTTCTGAGGTGATTGGCAGCGGTCCGACCAGCGGCTCACTTCTTCGGGCAGAGCTGCAACCAGGATAAAGGATGAGGCAACAGACGCCTCGGCCTTAATCAGCCCAATCGTATTCATCGCTGTGTCCCCCGGCACGGTCGGCTGCAGGTCGGTGCTTCTCCCTGTGCAGCATGACGCCGAAATCAACCACGTACGAAGCGTCTCCGGTTGAATTGAATCGCACTGCGATCGGCAGCTCCGAGCCGCCGCTGCCAAGTCACGAAGCTGGCCCGTTGGTGAACCTCGAGGCCACCGCTTCGGTGCGATATCCGGCAGAAAGCGTAATATCGTCGACATGGATTATGCTGAACGACTGAAATCCGTCTGACCTCCACCCTCTGGCCTTCTCAGGGAGAAGCATCCGAAAAACGGTATGAACGCCAGAACAGCAATGCTCATACTCAGCATGTTTCGCATCATCGTTCTGAATGTACTGCCGTTCTCCTCTTGGGCCCAGGTGCACCTACTCAGGGTTGTGCTATGCACCCTCTTTCCGTTGTTACACATACCTGAATCCTGATTTCATTCTGATGCTTGGTGTGATGCAGAGGAAATCACTCAGCAATTACCTGCAATTCTGGAAAGCACAGCCAGCCGGGTAAATACTACCAAATATGTATTTGTAGAGATAATGGAGAGTAGGACCATGCGGGATTCTAGACGCATCTGCTCTTCGCTCGACTGCTTTTTACTTCGTGCTCCGCTGTTCCGGGCTCTATCCTCTCTACCACGGCGTCGACGGGGCACTGCACGTTTTAAGGCGCCGGCAAAAATGGGGTTGGTTGCCATGCTGAATACATAGTTATCCCTATTGTCGCCGGACCATACTTAAATTAATGTGGAAAGCGAACACCCTGAGATCCGTTTTCAGGAGTGAGGCACTTTATATTGTGAGGATTCACGCCTGAGAGCCTAGGTAGACCTGTTCCACTCTTTTCAGGAGGGCATTAGATGATGAATATAATTGTCTGGATCATATTCGGAGCCTTGGCAGGCTGGATTGCCAGCATTATTATGGGTCGAAATGCCGAAATGGGAGCAATTGCCAATATCATTGTGGGCATTGTAGGGGCTTTGATCGGCGGCTTCATAATGAACGCTCTCGGCGCACCGGCGGTTGGAGGATTCAACTTCTACAGCCTATTGGTAGCAATTGGCGGCGCAGTTCTTCTTCTTTTCGTCGTCGGTCTATTCCGAAGAAGCAGTAAACCGGTATAAGCTTCTGCAGCAGTCATGAAGTGACACCAGGCACTCGTAACCGTAGTAATGCAGGTGTGCGGGGATAGCAATTCATCCGCATCTATTCTTTACCTGAGCTAGCGCTTCCGGGGACGAGTGTTACGCATCTCATAGGAAGAGGCTGGAATAGTACTCAGCACCTGGAAACGATTTTATCTCCAGGTGCTGAGCAGATTTTCCTATGCCGGGATCCGAACTGCGTGGTCTTGCTTATTCAACCTTTCCCACTTCTTTCATGATTTCCGTTGGAGAATTATACGTCTTATCGTCGATCTGTTCGAGTATTTCGAGGACCTCCTGGGTGTCCGGCCCGGGTCCCTGTTTGGCATGAGACAAAATATCATCCTTCTCCACAGGAAACTCAATGCCCTTCAGGTGCTTCATGATATTTGCGGGTCCATGCCCGCCGACTCCTCTGGCCATGTCATTTCTCCTTGTACTAAGACTATGATACTGTTGTGCCCGCCTGTTTCAGGCACCTGGGGCTTGCTGAGTGCGCTTCCGTGCTTCATTATGTTCAAGGCCGAATTGTCCGAACTAATCTGGTCTTGAGGGCGCACAGTAATTCGGCAACGCTGCTTTCTATAGTAAGAAGGGAAACAAAACCGGTGAATAGGGCAAAAGGTGTATTTTCTCAGGAAAGAAACCCGGCAAAAAAAACTTGCTGTAGAACACACCTCCAGCACGTCAAATGGTACATATTTGATCGTAGCCGCGCATAATAGTGCCATTCTTTTCTGCGCATCTTCATACTTATCATCTACCGTATCGGACTTGGGACGGCCCTGCTGCGGATCAGCTTCCTCGCTTTCCTCTTGAGAAGCACCTCGATATCGGTTTTAATGAGGCCGAGAACCTCACACTGTTCAGTCTTAAGGAGACAGCACATGAAAAAGGCTGGTCTTGGTGTCGTGGGCCTCCTGCTCACGACTCTCTTCGTGGCGATTCTT
>JAGOGO010000054.1 GCA_017996625.1 Deltaproteobacteria bacterium
CTTCAGCGACAAGTACTTCGTCATCGCTGCCGTCAACGTCGTCTTTCCATGATCAACGTGCCCAATCGTCCCTACATTTACATGCGGCTTCTTCCGCTCAAATTTCGCCTTCGCCATGACTGCTCCTTACGATTAGAGGTTTCACAGAAAAATATGGAGCCCACGACCGGGATTGAACCGGTCACCTCTTCCTTACCAAGGAAGTGCTCTACCGGCTGAGCTACGTGGGCAAAAATGGAGCGGGAAACGGGATTCGAACCCGCGACCCTCAGCTTGGAAGGCTGATGCTCTAGCCAGCTGAGCTATTCCCGCACTGAAAAAATGGTGGAGAGGGGAGGATTCGAACCTCCGAAGGCTTCGCCGACAGATTTACAGTCTGTTCCCTTTGGCCGCTCGGGAACCTCTCCTGATATCGTAGCCAAGAACTGGAATGTCTTCGTATAAACGGGTAGAATGATTTCTATTGGAGCTGGCGATGGGACTCGAACCCGCAACCTGCTGATTACAAATCAGCTGCTCTACCAGTTGAGCTACGCCAGCAGAACGATGTATCTATCCAGAATAAACACACCTTTCTGGGAAAGTCAAGGGAAAAAACATCTCTCTAGAGGCAAGAAAATTGGCTCGAGCAATTATACCATTCAAGATTTTTTTTTCAAGGCATTCTTAACTTTTTCTTTGGTGAAACCTAGCCCCTGCTACCGCCAATTGCCATCCGCACAGCGAGGCGAATTGCATTGATCATACTTTTCGGGGCAGCTTGGCCTTTTCCAGCGATATCATACGCAGTTCCATGATCCACGGATGTGCGAACGATCGGCAGACCGAGCGTTACGTTCACCGCATCATCGAAATGGAGCAGCTTCAGCGGAATCAGTCCCTGATCGTGATACATGCAGATTACCGCATCATACCAGCCTTGGCAGGCATAATAAAAAAGCGAGTCTGCAGGGAAAGGTCCTTGAGCCGCTATTCCTTCCCGTTGTGCCTGCAGTATCGCTGGACGAATAACCACATCCTCCTCGTCACCGAACAGGCCGTTTTCACCGGCATGGGGATTGAGGGCTGCCACAGCGATCCTCGGTTCTGCTATGCCAAAGTAATCCTTCATGGTCTTATCCGTCAGACTGATCTTCGAAACGATTTTTTCCGGTGTCAGCAAAGCCGATACCGAACGCAGTGGCTGGTGAATCGTGACCAGAACCACCTTCAGTTTGTCCCCGGCCAGCATCATTGCGTAATTCCGCGTACCAGTCTTATCAGCCAGAAGCTCAGTATGACCAGGATACGAATATCCCGCTAAGGCCATGGCCGCTTTATTGATCGGTCCGGTTACAACCGCATCGATTTCCTTCGATTGTGCCGAACGAATTGCCTCAAAGATATAAGAAACCATAGCGGCACCAGTTTCTGCAGTCGGCCTTCCGTAAACAAGGGCTTCGGCATTCAGGCGGGAAATCGGCACCACGTAGGCTGAACGCTCCCCACTGACCAGTGAAGTGACGTTCGTCACCTCCTCGAGCGGCAGAGATACTCCGGTTACTCTCATAGCAGCTTTGATCACACTTGAATCGCCGAAAATCACCGGAACACAACTCTCCCACAGCGAACCTTCTGCCAGCGCCTTAATGATGACTTCCGGCCCTATTCCCACTGGATCGCCCATCGTAATTCCAATAACCGGCAGTTTCTTCAATCGCTTTTCTCCCACAGAGCAAAACCCTTGTACCGCAGGCAGCTGATCTAAACAACGTTACTTGCCGATACAGAATTCTGCAAAAATGTGATCCAGAATCTCTTCAGAGGTGGTCTCTCCCACCAGTTCGCCAAGATGCGCAAGCGCCTCGTGGATATCAACGGCGATAAACTCCATGGATATGCCTTGTTCCATACTTACTAGCGCCCGCTCTAGAGCACGACACGCTTTTTCGAGGCTGTTCTTATGACGAAGACGGTTAATGATTACCGATGCGCCGCCAGTTTCTTCGTTGTGCCGAGAGATGCGCTCGTACAGAACATCACGCAGTATTTCAATATATTTATGGTATTTTGCCGAAACCCGTACAGCCGGCAGATCCCGCAATAGCTCCGGCAATGAGCTGGTATCGAGCAGTTGCGGCAGATCAGCCTTGTTGATGACCACGATCATCCGTTGTTTCTGAAACTCCTGAGCAACGGTCATATCGTCGGGGGAAAAGGGACGGCTGCCATCAAGCACAAAAAGCACGACATCAGCCCGAGCAGCTTGCCGCCGAGTACGCTCGGCGCCTTGTGCCTCGACCGGATCGGCCGGCGATTGCGGAGGCAAGCCCGCGGTATCGACCAGCATAACCGGTATCCCTCTGACACTGACGCTCTCTTCGATAGTATCCCGGGTGGTTCCGGGTATCGTACATACGATTGCCCGATCCTCTTCAACTAATGCATTAAGGATACTTGACTTTCCCACATTAGGGCATCCCAGGATGACTGCACGGACTCCTTCTCTTAAAAGACGGCCTTCCTCGTACGTGGCCAACAGCTTCCGCATCTTTTTTTTCACGGTTGACAAACGTTCAACTATTTGTGCAGCCGGAAATAGTTCGAGATCTTCTTCCGGAAAGTCGATGGCGGATTCTATGTGCACCAAAACGGCAGTAAGATCCTGCTTAAAGCGAGTTATCCGCTCATGCAGCGATCCTCCAAGCTGACCGGCTGCTTTTTTTAGAGCGGTTGCGGTGCGAGCGGTGATGATATCAAGAACCGCTTCCACCTGAGTCAAATCAAGACGGCCATTCATGAAAGCCCGACGGGTAAATTCACCCGGCTCCGCTAATCGCACGCCCGAGTGATGCAGCACCAGTTCAAGGATCCGCTCCAGCACTACCAAGCCGCTGTGGCAGTGGATTTCCAGAACATCTTCCCGGGTGTAGGAAGCTGGACCAGGCATGAAAGCCAGCAGTACCTCATCAATGATCTCGTGAGTAGCTGGATCGCGGATAGAACCGAGCAAAAGTCGATGAGCAGGCAAAGGCCCTCGAGCTCTCGGCTTGCGGGCAACAAAAAGCGAATCAGCAACAGCAGCTGCGCGGGGCCCGCTGATTTTGATGATGCCGATCCCGCCAACCCCGATTGGAGTAGCTATCGCGGCAATAGTATCGTCGGTGTTCATGTGTTCAGATTTGGCTGATTGGACAATTGGTTACATGGATACATGGTAGATTGGGCAAATGGTACATTGGCGGAATGGAGGAATGGGAAAATTCTTTCCATTCACCTATTCCTCACGTAACGAGTACATCAATACTCCAGTTTTCCATTTAACCAATTCTCCTATTCACGAACGCTGCTTATGCGGATAGATGATGACGCGCTTAAGAGCCCCTTCCCCTTCGCTTTTTGCGATAATATCAGGATCGTTTTGCAGAGCCAGATATATCACCCGGCGTTCCTGGGGATTAAGAGGTTCCGTTGCAACCGTAACTCTTTGTCGTTTCGCCCGATCACCCAGGCGCTGAGCAATCGTTGTCAGCTTTGCTTCCCGCCGATTACGGTAGTTCTCCGTGTCGATGATGATCGGGATCCGATCTTCAGGTTCTCGGTTTACTACTTTATTTACTATAAACTGGATCGAATCCAGTGTTTGACCTCGTTTCCCGATAAGCAGCCCGGTACCGTCACCAGAAATGGAAAGAAAAATCTTATTGTTAGTTAATCGAGAACTCACATCGGCAGGGATCTGTGCGTTCTTGAGCATTCCCTGAAGAAATGCTTGGGCACGAGCACATTTTTCTTCCTTCGGATCCCTTTTGGCACAGGCACGAATCTGGGCTTTTTTAGTACCGATAAACCCGAGAAACCCGGGAGATCCATTTGAAATAACTTCAATATCAATTCTGTCGCGTGAAACCTTGAAATGGTGAACCGCTGCTTCGATCGCTTTCTCAACAGTAGTGCCTTCAAATTCCATCGCCTCCATGGTACCTCCCTTTATGAAACACGCTTGTCGATGTAGATTTGTTGGAAGATCTGTAAGATGTTGTTCACCAGCCAGTAAATAACCAACCCAGACGGAAAATTCAGAAACATGACAGTAAAAACGATGGGCATTGCCAGCATCAACTTTGCTTGCATTGGGTCGGCAGAGGTGGGGGTCATCTTTTGAGTAACAAACATGCTTGCCCCCATCAGGATGGGAGTGATGTAGTATGGATCATGCGCTGAAAGATCTTTTATCCAGAAGATGAAAGGAGAGTGGCGCAATTCAATCGATCCCATGAGAACCCAGTAGAAAGCGATGAAGATGGGAAACTGAACCAGGAGTGGCAAACAACCTCCCAAAGGATTCACCTTGTGGGAACGATACAGACTCAAAGTTTCCTGGTTGAGCTTCTCACGGTCATCTTTATACTTTTTCTTCAGCGCCTCCATTTTCGGCTGGAGATCCTTGAGGGCTTTCATAGAGGTGTAACTCTTATGGGTAAGAGGGAAAAAAACCACCTTAAGAATAATCGTGATAACAATTATCGCTACTCCATAGTTGTGGGTGAGTTCCTTGAGAGTCTTCAACGCATAGAGAAGCGGCTTTGCAACAATATCAAACATGCCAAAATTAATTGCCTTTTCAAGATGCATCCCCAGCGCGCTGAGAATGTCGATGTCTTTGGGGCCACAGAAAAAACTAGACGAAAAAATCCGGTTTCCTTCCGACTCAGCCTCCGACTTTTGTTCAATGGCTGAGATAACCACGGTGTCTTCTGTTGGCCGGGCCATACTCGCCGTGAACAGATCCGCTTCGCTGGAAGCCAGGAATGCAGCAAGAAAATACTTTTCCTCATAGCCCACCCAGCTGACATTCCGGGCAAAGACTTTGTTTTCATTCTTTAAATCTTTGAGACTGACCTCGTCGAGTTTGTTCTCCGCCCAAGCTGCCGGTCCGGTAAAACCTAGCTTCGTAGAAGTATCTTTCTCCAGGTCAAGTATCCGCACCCAACCAACAGCAGCGCCCGTGTAGTCAGAGGCGGCGGGGCTGCCCTCGATTTCAATGTCTAAGGTAAAGGTATACCGGTCCGGCACAAACGTGAGTATCTTCCTTACCTGTGCTCCATTACCCACAACGGCGCTGAACACGACCTGATCCGGCTCTGAAGCGGAAGAAAGATCCAGCGACTCTCGATCGGCCTGAAAGAGCAAATCCTGCGTGCCAACACTTTCATTTCCGATCAGCGTAACGCCAAGAGGATAGGTTCCCCACTGTCTTCCAGTCACCATTTCTATCGGGCGGGCGTCTTTGCCCAGCTTATCAAAATAATTCTTCAGGACAAAACTCTTCAGAACAGCGCCGCGCGTTGAAAAAACTGCCTTAAAGACCTTATTTTCGATTACAATATCTCTTCCTGTCTCGGATGATGCAGACTGAGGTTCAGCCTGAGCTGTCGGTTTGACAACATCAGCCGGCAGACCCGGAATTATAGTCGTGCCCTTGTTCTCAGGAGACTGAACTGTCCGCTCCTGAACTTTCGGAGGAGTGGACACGCTTCTATTTCGAGGAGTCAAATAGGCCTGAAATGCAAAAACTACCAGAATGGAAAGCACAACTGCCAGAATGGCTCTTTTTTCCATACGTATTCATCTCGCTTTCACGTTTTTCTTTCGAAGTTACTTATTTTTGGCGGCACTGGGTCCCACCCGCCGGGATTGAAAGGATGGCACTTGAGGATACGGCGTGCACTCAATACAAAACCTTTAAGTATTCCATGGGCCTCTATCGCACGAATAGCATACTCTGAGCAGGTTGGATAAAACCGACACGAAGGAGGGAAAAGGGGCGAAATAAAGAGCTGGTAGGCTTTGATAATGATGACGACGATTGTCCTCATACCATCGGCTTACGCTGGTGACGCATCATCGAAGAGCTGGGTCAGTTCAGCAGCTAAAGAATTGTACGAAAGTCCGGCTGAGTCCGGTTTTGCCACAAAAACGAAATCATACCCTTTGGGCAGTCGCGGCTTGCTCAACCTAAAAAACTCACGCAGAAGACGTTTCACCCGATTTCTTTTGACGGCACTCCCCACTTTCTTGCTTACCGACATTCCAAGCCTGCGAGTGTTGGTGCTGTTGCGGTACATAATGACAGTAAAATGCGGTGTCGAGTACCGCGTTCCTCTCTTGAAGACGATTTGAAAATCGATACTCCTGGTTATCTTCTCCCGCTTCCGCAATCGAGAATTTTCCATGACCTCATGGACTTCCTCTTCAGCATACGTAGCTTCGTCTAATATGGTATTCGCCCCTTGTAGCCGGTGATTCCCTGTACTGTCCGCTCCACGCTCGAGGGACTCGAGTTGAGAGGAAGGACAACCGAGTCCACCATAGTTAGTTTTGGTAGCTTTTCAGAAGGCGCATCCCTTCGCCATCGGTTTTGGTCCGCCCCGGCAGAAGGTCTTTCACTCTGCCGCACGATGGCTAACACAATACCAGTTCGTCAGTCTAAACTTTGGAAGTTATCCGTTTACTTGAATTTTGTCAAGGGAAATATGGTGGAAATATGGTGGAACCCTGGTGTAGACGTTACGGACAAATTCTTCTTGGTGAGAAATTTGCATGAAACAGCATTGCTTACTTGGGACTGCCTGACTGGATCAGCCGCTGGCCAAAAAATGAGCAGAACCTCCTTCCAAACCCTCTGCCACTCGATGTCCATGGCCCGGCCTCTGCCTCTCTAAGCTACGCGGCGGCGCACCTTCTGTCTCAGTAGCTCGGCAATCTTGCTTGTTCCCAACAGCTCTACAATACCACCATCCTTCAGCGCAATCGTAAGAAAACTCTTGTCGAACCCATTCTCTCTAAGCTCTATAGAGCTGATGTCTTCGTAAATTAGCTCATATGATGAGATGTGGAGCGGCAATGATGAGCCGGAAACGCCTTGAGGATTTTCTACGTGCTTGAGCGACATCGCCTGAATATCCATAGGCAGATAGTGGCCTGAACCACCTCTGA
Organism: Deltaproteobacteria bacterium; assembly: GCA_017996625.1. GTDB lineage: Bacteria > Desulfobacterota > WTBG01 > JAGOGO01 > JAGOGO01 > JAGOGO01. The sequence continues at coordinate 6,979 of JAGOGO010000054.1, forward strand.
TATCTCCATGAGCATCGTGTTCACTAGAGGTTTCAGCCTCATCGTGTGTGAGAGCATACGCTGCTCCGGCAGGAACAACTATCAACTTCTCCGATGCAAAAAAGAAGAATGCAATTCCTACCTTCTCGGGCAGAGGATACTGATAGTATCCAAATTCCGTTACCTGAGGCAGGATTGGTGCTGGAAGCGGAGGTTCGTTTTCGAGGATAACCTCCGTACAGAGGATATCGGCTTTGGGAACTCCAAGCAGAAGAAGACAATGGTCCTGTAATTCAGCGGTTCCTTGATCGATCCACCTGTGATAATTCTCTCCAAGGTATCTGCAGGTCGTATTGAGGCGATCGATTAGAGCGTCTCTCCTGGTAATTGCTTTTTGACGTTGATCGAGAAGATCAAAGCGGACACGCACCGCCATTCGGTACTTTTTTTTCTCCCGGTTGTAGCTAACTGAACAACAGAGAATCGGAAGGAGACAAAAGGCAACCCAGCCCCAGCATTCCCAAAGCACCAATAGGAAACCAAGGGCAATGAACAGGACAATGCCAACATACGGACAAAGATAGTTTTGTCGAGAAGGTTCGGATACTACGATCGGTATGGAGACCGCAAAACCTTTCCAGGCGGTGAGAACATCATCAGCACATATGCCGGATGCAGGCGGAGCTACGCTTGATGTGGTTGTCATGGCCTAAACTCCTTCATTCAAGAAGTCCGTACCTGGTGCCCTGGCCGGAGGCAGCACAGCTACAGCATCAGCTTCTTATTACGAAAAACAGTACGCTGAATACCAAGCGTTGGGAAATCATCAGCAAACAGGTGCGTTACTTACTTCTGCTGATTTTTTCGCTGAGCTCATTTCTCCAGCAGGTGCGGCTTCTACCTCCGGATAGTGCATCTTAGCGAGATGGTCCGATTCAGATGCTCAGAGTGAATGGGTGTACCATTGTTCCTTGGTGAGGCGTAGCTCTAGCAGACAAAGGCCACAAACACCCTCAGCCATCTCGGTCCGAGGAGGAGTTCTTAACTGCCTGATGAAGCAGTTCTTAAAGTATCGGCAGGTAAGACACTCCAGCTTCTCTCCATCATCGAGAATACAGCCGAACGTATTCTTGCAGATAGTGCAGTAACGAATCATACTCTCTTCCTTGTTTTTTCCCCTGGGCTACCAGTTTGATATGTGGCGGGACCCTTTGTGTAATGATCAGTCACTATTCATTATCGGCATCGGGTGAGATTTACTTGAGGGTGTAATCACAGATTACCGAGTGGTACAGGAGCAACACTTTAAGGTGAAAGGTGCCGGACCGCTCCGCATCAATTCCAAGAGAACTGCGCGTAGCATGGCAGTGCGCGGAGAGAGCAGTAAGGAGTAAGAACATGCCTCTGGCCTGGGCCCAGGTTAATCGAAGCAGAACCAAGACGCATTGGTTGTTGGACCGAACTCCCCCTTACCTACCTGTCATTTCGAGTCCCGTCTATCTTCGGCGGGATCATTCCGAACTTCTTCTGTCATTTCGAGCGAAGCGAGAGATCTCACTTCTCAAAGCTCTCTCAGTCTTGCTGCTTCAGACGGCACTCCCTCGAAATGACGCACCTACAGCTCCCCTCTTTTCCCAAAGGGATCGCGGGGGGGTTCACGTCTTGTACCATATTCCCGCGCTTCGCTTCGCTCTACCCAGGCTTCTACAAAGCTCAGGATGACAAAAATCTCTCCTAAACGGTTATCGGACAGGCTCTGTAGGAGCCAGGAAAGGAGGACTGAAGCTCTAGTAATCAGTCGCTGCACCATCCCCCAAGCGTGGCCTGGACGCAGCTCGCGGAAGTCTGCATACGAAGCCTTCAACCGCTGGAGGCTTCAATACACACAAGGATGCTCCGGAAGAGCCGTTTCATTTCCGGAATGGAATTTGCAACTCGAATCATTGAAAACGCTAGAAGTAACCTCCTCACTGCACATAACCCGGTCTATTGCTAGGTTCACAAGACCTAGTTTCCCCCCCAATGACCGGGTTATTATATTTTTATTTCAAGCAGCTCGCGAGCTTTGAAGATCAGATACCAGGTACCTCCTTCGTGCAGTGCGTCTCACAATCTAGAGGTATATCCACGTAAGTGACGTGCTCGATTCAGCAGACTCTCTGGTTCAATGTGTCACATTTGGGACAGATTGTCATTATGCAAGCAGGCTCAGCATCTTTGCGCCTAGTCGATGCAGGTATATGTGTCGGCTGTACTGGCGGCTTAAGTCACGGAAGGTTTTCTTGAAGCTATGAGAATCCTGATGATAGTAGGCGTGCAAAAACCGAAGAACATCGGTTCGGGTAAGTGGAAGCCCCTGAGCCTTGAATTTTTCTGCCGAGCGGTTAAGACGCATCAGATTCTGGCGACGTTTGCGCTCACTCAACCGGTTTTGAATGGTCGACTTGTCAAAGTCGATCAGATATATGCGCTGGGGTCCTGATTCTTCCGGTTGTACTATAATATTTTTCAGGTTCAGATCAGCGTGAAAGATACCGGCATCGTGCATTTTGCGCACCATTACCGCTATTGATGTGATGACTTTTCTTTTCTCCTGGACTTGCGCCCGCGACAGTGTCTGCCCCTTATGTTCCAAATAGCTGTAAAAGTCTTTGCCATTCTTTATTTCTTTAGAAACCAAATGGCCGCGATGCAGTTTCCAGAACACAGTTGTGTGGCATGCAGCCACAATTTCAACCGTGGAAACACCCCTTTTCCTTGCTTGCCACGTCAGCCACAATTCATGCAATGGTCGCGACTTCCCCCAGTAAAGATCGGAGACGAACTTCTGAATCGGTCCACCGCGACGATACTGACGAATGACGATCCGTTCATCAACGTGCCCCGGAATGGTTAGCGCCTTGACCGCGCTCCGACCGCGGCAATCTTCTCCCATCAGGGGAGCAGTATCGAACAATCGATCCGGATGAGCAATCCCGAGTTGAATCATCCGCTTGAGATAGTGTTTGCTCAGCACGACCGTTGTTCGACCCTGTTTAAGGAGGCCGTATGAATCAGGAATTGGATTTCTGCTTAGCTTCATGGAGCATACCGGCATAGTATAGATACCTCCGCAGCGAGACTGCTTCTCCCTCCTGACCCTTATTATACTGAGACAGTTAAGCATAAAGATGCCATTTTTACAACCCTATGGACAGCTCTGCGTACGGTATCTCCGTTTCGACATTCATATCGCCCGGCCGCATGCTCAACGAAAAAAGGTATGATGACGTCGTCAAGCGTAGCCTGCGAAATTCGAGTCTTGGTCTTTGCTTCCTTCTCTCAGCTTTTCCTGTGGAGCTTGCTCAACTCTTCCCTGCTCCTTACTTCCCCAGACCCGCCGCGGGATTGACAAAGGAGATAAGTCAGGTAATATGGACCCATGGACCTCGTTTACAAAAAAATCCTCATTATACGCTTGGGTGCGGTTGGAGATGTGATTCGCACGTTACCGGCCTTGCAGGCTTTGCGCAGCAATTTGCCTCACGCCTATCTCGCCTGGGCGGTGGAGGACCGGGCGGCATCGCTTCTCCTAAACCATCCAGATCTTGACGAGGTCTTTGTCATTCCTCGTCAGAAATGGCAGCGAGAACCCCTAAGCTTGTCCACCTATCGAAGCGCCTCTGATCTTCTCCGCAAGATACGAAGGGCTCGATTTGACTACGCTCTCGATTTCCATGGTCTCCTGAAGAGCGGTCTCATTACCTTACTTAGCGGTTCGGCACATCGGTATGGCTTCAGCCGCGCCTTCTGTAAAGAAGGAAACCACCTGTTCACGAACTATCACCAAATGCTCCCAGAATACAAGATAAACAGGGTTGAGCGAAACCTTTTTCTGGTAAAAGCGCTGGGGCTCAACATCGACGATCATACTCCGACGATTCCCATCAGCTCCGAGGACCAGATGGTTGCCAATGCCATTATGAGCACCTCCGGCCGTGACGGTTCCCGGCTGAAGATTCTCATCCATCCGGGCAGTAGTCCTCAGACTCCATACAAACGGTGGCACTGGCGCCGCTATGCTCATCTTGCCGACGGTATCATTCAACGGTATGGTGCAACCGTGTTTTTCACTGGAGCACAGGATGAGTTCGACACCGTGAGGCAGATCACCGGACAGATGACTGAATCGCAGTATGTAATCTGCCATACCTCTACGCTAACGCAACTGAGTGCACTAATCAAGCGCTGCAGTCTCTACATAGGCAATGATACGGCTCCCATGCATCTAGCCGCATTTGTCGGCATCCCTGTCATCGCTCTATTCGGCCCTACCGACCCGACTGAAAATGCTCCGTATGCTCGAAACCGCTCGGTAGTGATACGTAAAGACGTATCCTGTAATCCATGTCGCAATCGCAGGTGCAATGATCTTCGCTGCATGGATGCTATCTCGGTTGACGATGTTCTGGAGGCAGTAGAAGGCATTCTTTCCTTGAGAAATGCCGATCAAGCCACTCAGATCCCAGCAACACCGGCAAGACAGTGAAAAGAACCATGGGACTTCAGCGGATTCGATTATCACCTCCAGTCTGGTACCGGCCTGCCGGAACCTGGATAAGGCATGTGTAGGTAATGGAGAGCCTTCGGGAACACGCCTGGAAATATGCTTCCTGGGATGGAATGAACTGGGTCATTGCGCATGACTGCGAGCCCTCGATTCTGGCTCGGATCTGGACAAACGCAAAGGAGCCGGAACGCCATTCTGACTGCCGGGTGATCCAGAAGAATATTCTGCGAACCTCAATCCTGGCCAATCTGTTGGATCATACCGATGGCAGCGTCTTTCTCAAACGCCATCATCGCCGGCACTGGCGCGATGATGTCCGCAGTCTTCTCGTGCCCTCCCGCGCTTTCAATGAATGGAAAACTCTCCTTCATTTTCAACGGCTCGGCCTGCCGGCACCGGTACCAATCGCTTACGGCGAGCAGCGCTGCCACGGCATTGTGAAAGACAGCTGTCTTATTACCAAGGCACTTCCGGATGTCCAGCCGATTGTGCCTGCCCTTGGGCTGGAGCTTGCTTCGTTGACACCGCGGCAGCGTTTTCTTTTCCGCCGGGAGCTTATCGATCAGCTCGCTTATCTCGTTGCCCGGCTCCACAATGCCGGCGTCTACTACCGCGACTTGCACGGCGGTAATATTCTCTATCGGAAAACCGCGGGAAAGCCGCTGGAGCTCTTTTTTGTCGATACCGATAAGGCATGGTTCTTCTCAAAACTGAGCCACAAAAAGCGTATCGCTGACTTGGCTACGCTGTACAATTCTGTTTTTGGCGGCAGCCTGTCGATGTGGACACGCTTTCTCATCAACTACCTCAGAACTTCAGAAAATTTCTCCCCTTCATGGCGCATACTGTTCACGAATGTGAAGCCCGTAGCAGAATCTTATCAAAAGCGGCATGGTATAAGCCGCAGGAAACGATGCCTCAAAGAGAGCACAACATTTGGCGTAGCAACGAAAAAAGGAACAAAATTATATTTCAGAAAAGATGTCACCCGCTCGGCTTTGGAAGCAGCGCTCGAATATATCGAAGAGCAGAGCAATCAAGGCGATTCTTGTTGCAGCCAAAAGAGGTTTTCCATAACGATCGTTCCGTCCCAAGTGCCCGGATCGATGTGGTGTGCTTCGGGCTATCGGTACTCGTTCACAGAGAAGCTTCGCTCGCTTTTCGGACACTCGGCGGCAAAACAAGCCTGGATAACTGCTAATACGCTCGTGGAACGAAATATTCCGACGATGAAGCCGCTGGCACTGGCAGAACGGAGAAAATTCTTTATGGTGACGACAAGTTGTCTCATTGCGTTGAATCCGGATGGAACCGAATCGCTTCTTCAGTATGTTCTCAGCCGTTTTTCTCAGGATCGGGCTGGCGCCGCATGCACTCGGTTCCATTGTTTACTAAGAGCCTTCGCCTCCAGTCTGAGCGAGCTCTATCGTAAGGAAGTCTTCCTTCCCAGCCTTACCGCAGAAACAATTCGGGTGTATGAAGCCGGATCTGCCTGGTGTTTTTTATTCCCCTATGATAGCATGGCTGTCATCGACCAGCCGGTAGGTGCTGAGAACATGGTGCACAACCTTCTCAGCATCCATCGCTCGCTTCCGCCCGGAATCGGAAGCAGCGCGCGTACCCGGTTCGTTTATCAGGTGCTGCGTTCCCGGCCGTCCAAGGAGAGGGACAATGTTGCCAAACAACTTCAGTGCTGCGCCACGTCGCTTCCGGAAAAGGAATTCCCGTGAAAGTGCTCCAGCTTTTCAACAACTGGAAATGGACCGGACCGGCAGAATACGCCCTCAACCTGGCAGCCGAACTGACGGCATCAGGAATTGATACTATCTTTGCGTGCGGCCGCCCTCCCGCCGGGGAAGAGGAAAACACAGCAAGAATTGCCCGGGAGCGAGGATTAGAGCCGGTTACTGATTTCTCGCTGAGCAAGCATTTCGATCTTCGCGCCGCCTTGACTGATGTTCGCGGCTTGCGGCAGTTCATTGAACGGGAGCGAATTACCCTGCTCCATACACATCTTACCAATGGGCATCTCCTTGGAGCGCTTGCCGTACGTGGTACTCAGCCTCGTCCGGCTCTGATCCGGACCTGCTACGAAAGCAGCGACGGCACGATCAGGGACCGGCTTCTGTCACGATACGCTGCTGATGGCATCATCGCGGTATCGACAATGACCCAGCGGTCACTTACCGGTCAGCAGCGTATCCCGGCCGAGAAGGTTCTCCTCGCTCCTGCTGCCATCGATACCCACCGTTTCGATCCTGCAAGAGGCACCGGTGACAACCGGGCCTGCTGGGGGATCGCTCCGGATACGCCAGTCGTCGGTATCGTCGCCCGGGTACAGATGCACCGGCGATTTCACATTTTTCTGGAAGCGGTTCGCCTAGCGTGCCGCGAAATACCGGATCTGAAAGTGATGGTCATCGGCCGTGGTACGCATATCTCGAAACTCGCTGTCGATCCGGTCCACAACATGGGTTTGCAGAAGCACTTCGTTTTTACCGGGTACCGCAAGGAGGATTATGTCGAGACTCTGAACTGCCTCGATATAAAGATCTTTTTGGTTCCCGGTTCTGACGGCTCCTGTCGTGCAGTGCGGGAAGCAATGGCCTTGGGAAAACCGATCATAGCTGCCCGAAGAGGTATGCTCCCGGAAATAGTGGACCATGCTGTGAATGGTCTGATCATTGACGACTCCAGCCCGGCCTCGCTGGCATCCGCTATCGTGTATCTGGTCCGCAACAAAACCGTGCGGCTGCAGTATGGGCAGGATGCCCTGAAAAAAGCGCATTCAGAGTATTCTTTGAAGCTACAGGCAAAAAAAATCGTAGCATTTTATGAAGCGGTGCTCGCAGCCCGAACTCCGGAATAAGGCGAGCAGCGCTTTCAATCGACTCTACTGCGAGGAACTCATGCCATCGGCGACAGTATCAGTCTGCATCATCACGTATAACGAGGAGAAAAACATTCGGGCGTGTCTGGAAAGCGTTCGGTGGGCCGACGAAATTATTGTCGTTGACTCTTTCAGCAATGATGCTACTGTTAGCATATGCAGTGAATACACACACAAGGTAATGCAGCGATCATGGCCCGGACACGTGGAGCAAAAAAACTTCGCCATCGATCAAGCTACTGGCGACTGGATTTTGGGATTGGATGCTGATGAGCGTGTCTCACCTGAATTGGCTGAAGAAATCAAAGCAGTCCTGGCCGGCCATGATCAAGGAGCTGATGGATTCTCTTTTCCCCGTCATTCCTTTTACCTGGGTCGATGGATTAATCATGGAGGCTGGTACCCTGATGCCAAGATCCGCCTTTTCAAGCGAGGCCTGGCTCGTTGGGGCGGCAAAAACCCCCATGACAAAGTCATCCTTGGCGGAAAGATCGGATATCTCCATGGAGAGCTGAGGCACTATGTTTACCGTAACATATCTCATCAACTCCAGACCGTGGACAGTTTCTCGTCCATAACCGCGGACGGTTTCTTTTCCGAAGGGAAAAGGTTCAACCTGGGATACCTGGTTTTCCGGCCGTGCTTTAAGTTCGTGGAGACGTATGTGTGGCGCAGAGGCTTTCTTGATGGGCTTCCTGGTTTTGTAATCGCGGTCATCTCATCATATTACGTGTTTTTGAAGTATGCCAAGTTGTGGGAGAAAGAAAAAGGCTTATGAGCCTGCACGCCTTTCATTTAATCTCGGATGCGTTTGCGGATGCCTGAAGCAGGGAGCGTAAAGCCGCAGAGCAAAAAGATTGCACGGGGACATGGCTCTTGCCTCCACTCGTGAGTTCACCGGTGATGGCAGTTCAGAAGATCAAGGCGAGTGAATGCACAAGATCACTGATTACCTCGTTAAAGAGAAAAGGAACGGAGAGACACTATTCTATAAACCCCGCTTCCCCATACAAGCAGCCTTGACTTCATTTGCCGAATGGCAGCAAGGAAAACATGCTACCGGAAAAATACTCAAGGCTACTGGCAAAAGTCGAGTCATGATCATTCCCACAACCGGCATACCGTCGTATTCCTCGCTGTGTGTAAAAGAGTATGCTACCCGGCAATGGAGCTCTCGACTGAAAACCGCGGCCGGCTATTCCAAGGCGAAAATCGCCTGGAATAATGCCCTTCGACTGAAATTGCGTTCAATTCCAACGCCAGAGCCATTTGCCCTGGTGGAACAGAAGCGAGGGCTGCTTTCGCACTGGAGCCTGCTCATCAGCGAGGACTTATCCCGTTTTCCTCGGGTCGATTACTATATCCTGGACGCGTATTACCATCAAGCGCCAAGCGCCGCTGTCTTCACGGCAAAGAGGAGATTCATTGAAAGCTTTGCCGCTGCAATTCGCTCGCTGCACGACAAACAAATCTACCTCGGTGATCTGAAAGCTCCGAACATTCTCGTTGAGAAAGCGCTGCAGGAGTGGATATTCTACTTCGTAGACACCGACCGTGTTACATTCGAGCAGCCGGTTTCCCTACGCAGGATCGTAAAAAATTTCGCTCAGCTCCACACATCGATTCCCTGGTGTATAACCAAGACCGACCGGCTTCGGTTTCTCGTTGCGTACCTCGGAAAGGACCGTCTCCACACGCGCCATAGAAAAACAATTATCCGCAACGTATTGCGGGAAAGCAGCAAGCGGCTGGCAGTACATATGACGCCGATTGAATAGAAATCGGGGATAGACTGACGGCTCTCCTGGGTTGCATGCTGTCTGGTGCGTATGCTTTCTGGCGGTTTCGAGTCGCGCGTTTATCTGAAGATAAGCAGGGAAGAGGCTTGCGGCTGCAGCAATCCTCAGGCAATGGCTCAAAATTGAGCGACTGACGACACATACTTGACAACATACTACGGATCAAGGAGAAGCATAAATGCATCTAAAAAAACGCGTTCTCGTTACCGGCGGAGCCGGATTTTTGGGTTCTCACCTCTGTGAGCGACTTCTTGCCGAAGGATGTGACGTCTTATGTATCGACAATCTCTATACCGGCAGCAAACGAAATATCGCTCACCTGCTTAAAGATCCTTTCTTTGAATTGTGCCGACATGACATCACCTTTCCCCTCTATGTGGAGGTCGATGAGATTTACAATCTGGCTTGCCCAGCCTCTCCGATCCACTATCAGAACGATCCCATCCAGACTACGAAGGTAAATGTGCATGGTGCCATTAACATGCTCGGCCTGGCAAAGCGGACACATGCAAAGATCTTTCAGGCTTCTACATCAGAGGTGTACGGCGATCCGGATGTGCATCCACAGCCGGAAACATATCGCGGCAACGTAAACCCGATTGGCCCCCGTTCCTGCTACGATGAAGGCAAACGCTGTGCGGAGACACTCTTTTTCGACTATCGCCGCCAGCTTAACCTAAGGATCAAGGTTGCCCGTATTTTCAACACCTACGGCCCACGTATGCACCCCAACGACGGTCGGGTAGTGTCAAACTTCATTATGCAGGCACTTCAAGGAAATCCCATTACTGTTTACGGAGACGGGTTACAGACGAGATCGTTCTGTTATGTTGACGACCTCATTGAAGGGATTGTGCGGTTGATGAACTCTGCCGATGATATCACCGGACCAATCAATCTGGGGACAACGTTCGAGTTCACCATGATAGAGTTGGCGAGAAAGGTAGTCGAGCTGACCGATTCGACCTCGGAAATCATTTTCAAGCCTCTTCCGGCTGATGACCCGAAGCAGCGAAAACCGGATCTCACAATCGCACGCAACGTGCTCGGCTGGGAGCCGAAGACAACTCTGGAGGAAGGACTTAAAAAAACGATTGCCTACTTCGCCGACTTTG
>JAGOGO010000055.1 GCA_017996625.1 Deltaproteobacteria bacterium
TTGTGGACGAGCTGCTTGATGGTATCAGCCAGATCGTCGACCCCTCCAGGATAGAGCAGGTGGTGAGCAATCACACAGAAATGGATCATTCCGGCGGCCTGCCGAAGATCATGGAAAGAGTAGGCCGGGACAAGCCGGTATATTGTTCTCAGATGGGACTGAAGAACCTGCCGCGGCACTTTCTGGATCCTTTCAATTACCGGGCGGTTCAGAACGGTGATGTTCTCGCCCTGGGGAAATGGACACTTACGTTTCTCGAAACCCGCATGCTCCATTGGCCGGACAGTATGGTTTCCTATCTGAAAGAAGAGCGGATTCTTTTTTCGAGCGACGCCTTCGGCCAACACTATGCCAGCCTCGAACGGTTTGACGACCAGGTCGGCGATCGGATTATGCCGCATGCACTGAAATATTGGGCCAATATCCTGATGCCCTACGCTGACCTGATTGTAAAGCTCGTCGAGAAGATACAAGCAATGGGACTGCAGTTTGACATGCTCTGTCCCGACCATGGAATTATCTGGCGGGCAGACCCTGGGAAAATCATCAACACCTATGTGACCTGGAGCAAACAGCAGCCGCAGCGAAAAGCGGTTGTCGTGTACGACACGATGTGGCAGAGTACGCAGAAGATGGCGGAGGCCATTATCGACGGACTCGCGGAACTGGGCGTTGATGCGCAGGCAAGACATTTACGTTCATTTCACCGCAGCGACGTCGTCACCGATGTTGCAGATGCTGGTGCGGTTATTGTCGGGTCGCCTACCCTCAACAATGGGATGTTTCCCACGGTAAGCGACTTTCTGTGTTACTACAAAGGCCTGCGGCCGAAGCCGCGCATCGGCGCCGCCTTTGGATCCTACGGCTGGAGCGGCGAGGCGGTGAAGCAGATCAATGAGCAGCTCAAGGATATGAAGTTTGAGCTTGGTGACGATGGATTACGAGTAGTTTATGTTCCGGACAGCGCTGCAATGGAATCGTGCCGGGAGCTTGGCCGTAAGATCGGGCGGATGCTCTAGAAAAACGGTGAAGAGTAAGGAGTTAGGTGTAATCATATGATGGGTTATACCTGTCTATTCATCAGAACTCCTTATCCCTTAGTCTTGGCTCTACCTGGTGCAGGCACGCAAGCTCTGACGAGAAGCAATTTCAGCGGTAGAGAACAGAAGGGTTAGGAGCATGAGTCAGCTGATTGCAATCCTCGAGGATGAGCAAGACATCATAGACCTGATCACCATCAATCTGCGCCGTGCAGGTTTGTCGGTAGAGGCATTTCAGGACTACGAGCAGTTTATGCGTTTTCTGCGAAAGCAGATACCCGACTTGATCATCCTCGACCTGATGCTTCCCGGTGCTGACGGATTTGAGATCTGCAAGTACCTTCGGAGGAAAGACGAGTTCTCCGCTATTCCCATCATTATGGTCACTGCCAGGAGCGAGGAAACCGATAAGATTCTCGGGCTCGAGCTTGGGGCTGATGATTATGTTACGAAGCCATTTTCTCCTCGTGAACTGGTTGCCCGAGTGAAGGCCGTTTTGCGTCGAAAGACTCCGGGTGAACTGCAAAAAGTTATCAGCGTGGGAAGTATGATTACCCTCAACAGCGATAAACACGAGGTGGTGATTGATGGAGAAGTTGTTGAGCTAACCTCGACCGAATTTAAAATTCTATTTCTCTTGGCATCTCGCAAGGGGTGGGTCTTTACGCGTGAGCGTATTCTCGATTATCTCTGGGGTGACGAGAAGGCAGTGCTCGACCGTACCGTTGATGTGCACATCAAAAATCTTCGGGAGAAATTGGGAAAGGGGAAGGATCTTGTAAAGAACGTGCGTGGAGTGGGGTATAAGGTGGACGAATGACGAGATCGATCTTCACCAAGGTGTTTGTCGCCTATGCTCTGATGATCCTTTTGCTCTCCGGCCTCGTCCTCACGTTTTCGTTCGGAGTAATCCGAGAGATATACCTCACCGCTACTATCGAAAGCTTGACCAGGCTCGGATCCGTTGTCGCTAGCTCGATTGCACTACCCATGCAGGCTAAACGGTATGAAGAAGTCGGAACAACGATTGCCGATCTCAGCCGGAAGGCCGAGATCCGCATCACCGTGATTGACCCTGGCGGCACTGTCATCGCTGATTCAAAAGAGAGTCCCCGGGTCATGGAGAATCACAGAGGCCGCCCGGAGATTCGGGAGGCGCTCGATGGTCGTGTCGGATCATATTCACGATTCAGCACCACGCTGAAGGAGGATATGCTCTACGTTGCGGTGCCAGTACGAAGCAGCTATTTGACGATTGGCGTTGTGCGGATGAGTCGCCCGCTTAGCGATATCGACCATCTTCTCAGTGTCCTGAAAAAGCGCCTGTGGCACTTGGCTGGTGTCATTATCGTTGTGTCACTTGTCGGCGCACTTGCGTTCTCACGGAGCCTGACCAAGCCGGTGCGAGATTTGCGCGAAGCAGTGCACCGGGTCGCTTCAGGCGACTTTGGTGTCAAAGTGTTCATGAAGAGCCGTGACGAAATCAAAGATCTCGCCGATAGTTTCAACATGATGACTGATCAGATTAAGGAACTATTTGACGAGCTTTCACGACAAAAGGACAGCCTGAACAGTATTGTTGCATCAGTTCAGGAAGGTTTGGCAGTGCTTGGTGATAGTGGAAGAATCGTGCGCAGCAACGAAAGCTTTCAGAAGGTAGCCAGCAGCACCCATGTGGAAGGGAAATTCTACTGGGAGGTGATCCGGGAAGCCTCCTTTGCTGAACTCGTCAAGAAAGTTTTGAATGAGGAAAAGAATCTTGTTCAGGAAGTTGAGCTGAACAAACGAATGTACCTCTGCAGCGTTGCGCTTCTTCAGGGACGGGGCGAAGCAGTGATTATGCTTCATGATATCACCGACATCAAGAATATCGAAAACCTGAAGAAAGATTTCATCGCCAACGTATCCCATGAACTGCGCACACCGTTGACCGCCATCAAGGGATTTGCCGAGACCCTGGAAACCAGCGTCAGCGAAGAAGACAGAAGATATGTCGATATTATCAAGCGCAATGCCGATCGGCTGGGCTATATTATTCAGGACTTGCTGGTGTTGTCCGAACTTGAAGATAAAGGTCAGGCAGTCCTTGCCGAAGAGGTCGACCTCCCGGCGCTGGTTGAACGGGCGACACCGCTGTTCAAGGAACGTTTGGGAGAAAAGAATCTGGCCTTCACGAGCCGCATTGATCCGGACCTGCCTGTCATACAGGGGGATGCATTCCGGCTGGAGCAGATGCTCATTAATCTGATTGACAATGCGATAAAGTATACCGAGAAAGGCAGTATTACTCTATCGCTTTCCCGCAAGGAGGACCGAGTGGAAATCGTTGTTGAAGATACCGGAATCGGCATTCCGTCGGAACACCTTTCTCGTATCTTTGAACGATTCTATGTTGTTGACAAGAGCCGATCCAGGAAAGCAGGCGGGACCGGCCTTGGCCTTTCTATAGTCAAACACATTGTGCTCCTGCACAAAGGCACTATTCGGGTGGACAGTATTGCCGGTGTGGGCACTACATTCATTATCAGCCTTCCAATCAATCCTGCTACGTGCTAGCCAGAGAATAATCTCACACCATCTCACCTCCATTCCTCCACTGGTGCGGCCATCCTATGGCGCCGCTTATATGAAAGTCATTAGGTAGTCTTCACGCCTTTATTCTCTATTCTCAGCAATCAAAGACCAGTGGAGTGAAAAGCAACCGCACTCCGGATGACTGCGCCTGAACAGTTTAATCAAAAATTAATAGTGTCTTTATTGCTTCTTAACCGGAGCAGAAGAAAACCATGTTCGTGTAGTCTCCTGTTATTTCGGCTTTGCTCTTCAGGTATCTGAAAGGAGGTGAAGCAATCGGCGATCGATACAGCATTGCATGACATGTACGCAGCGACATGGCATGAGCCATACACTACAACATCATACTCTAAGGAGGAGCTTCATGACGCATAGGTTTTGGAAGCTGACAGTACCGCTGATAATAGTCTTCTTGATCATGAGAAGCTTTTCCGGCACTGCCGGTGCTGGGGAGATCGACATCCTGGTGCACAAGCTGGTTGAGAAAGGGGTCCTGACGCCGGCAGAAGCTCAAACTCTTTTGGCAGAGACCAAACAGGAAGTAAAGACGCAGATGGCGAAAGCAAAGCTCGATACGGTTCCAGAGTGGATGCAGCGGATAACGCTTAAAGGTGATTTTCGACTTCGGGAGCAGTACCAGAAAAGGGATGAAAGTGAAGACCGGTGGCGGGCGCGGATCAGGGCCCGGCTCGGTCTCGAAGCTATGGTCAATGAGAAAGCGAAGCTCGGCATCGGTATCGCCACAGGCCAGAACGATCCCCGTTCCACCAATCTGACACTTTCCGACAGCAGCGGTGCGGATGACATCAAGTTCGATTTTGCTTACGGTCAGTACATGCTGACCGACTGGCTCACTCTCACCGGCGGCAAATTCAAAAATCCGATCTGGACCTCCTGGTCAGACCTGATCTGGGATACGGATATCAATCCGGAAGGTGTTGCTGCACAGTTCGCAGGGAAACATGGAAACTGGGGATGGTTTGTGAATTCGGGCTACGTGGTACTTGACGAGTACAGCGGCAGCGGCAGCGATCCATTCATGCTCTTTGTGCAGCCGGGATTCGATTACTTTTTCAGCGATAAGACCAATCTCCGGTTCGCCGGTATTCACTACAATACGACTCATACGGAAGGTGCGGTGCTGGACTACAGCTCCGAGAGCAACACCGGCGCCACGACCGGCCTGGAATACGAATATGATCTCTTTGGGGCAACAGCCCAGCTGAACATGCTTTCGCTGCACCCGAGAGTGGCCTGCACGTCGGTTTTCGCCGATTACATCTATAATACTGATCCGGATGATGATGAGACCGGTTGGCTGGTTGGCTTCGGTCTTGGCGAGGAAAAGATTAAAGAAAGAGGACAGTGGCAGCTGCGCTACAGCTACCGTAAGCTTGAGAGGGACGCTGTGCCGGATATTCTGCCTGACTCAGATTTCTTTGGCGGTGCTACCAATGCCAAAGGCCATGAAGGAGTCCTCGAGTATGGAATCGGGAAGAATATGAGCCTGGCTCTTGATTACTATAAGACTGAACAGGACGAGGGGGATCTCGAAGAAGACCTTCTTCAGTTTGACTGGAATTTTAGATTTTAAGCGGATTGCTACATGAATCCATACGTGAGCTTACCGAAAAAGGAGATACATATGCAAAGACCTAGGAAAACGTGCCTGCGCACGATGGGGCTGGTGGCGCTTGGTATTCTCGTCTCATCGATTATGTGCACCAGGCCTTCAGCTTTTGCCGGCAGCATGACCATCAAAGGCTCGACCACAGTATTACCGATTGCGCAGGTGACTGCGGAAGTATTCATGGAGAAGCACCCGGATGCGGATATTTCCGTGCAGGGTGGCGGCTCTGGAGTCGGCATTGCGGCTCTTATCGATGGAACCTGTGATATTGCCGACTCCTCACGGCCTATGAAGGATCAGGAAGTGTCATTGGCTGTCAGCAAAGGCCGCGATCCCAAGGTGCACGTTGTTGCAATGGACGGAATCGCGGTGATTGTTCATTCCAGCAATCAACTTGCGAACATCTCCAAGGGGCAGTTGAAGGACATATACACTGGAAAGATTTCTGACTGGTCCGGGTTGGGAGCAGGCAGTGGAAAGATTGTTGTCATTTCCCGCGACAGCGCGAGCGGCACCTTCGAATCGTTCGGCGAGATGGCCCTGGACAAAGAGCGGGTCCGCTCGGATGCGCTTATGCAGGCGAGCAATCAGGCGATTGCCAGCATGGTTGAGCGTACACCCGGTGCGATCGGCTACGTCGGATTAGGTTACATCACTCCGAAGGTGAAGGCGCTGTCGGTTGACGGAATCATTCCGACGAACGAAACGGTTCTTGCCAGCAAGTATCGGCTTTCACGACCTCTGTTCATGTACACCAATGGCACACCCGCGGGCGTCGTAAAGCAGTACATAGAGTTTGTAGCGAGTCCTGAGGGGCAGGCGCTGGTCGAGGAAGCGGGATTTGTAAGACTGCAGTAGTGCGGGAGTCCTGGAAAAACGCGGCGACGCTGGCGCCGCGTTTTTTTTGGATTGTCAGGTCGGCGCCGAAGGGAACCTCTCAGGGCTGGTGGCCGTTACATAGTTAATTAACACAGTCCTCACGCAATCTTAACCAAATCTTAACAGTTCAGCGGCATCTTTCAATCGTCTGCCACCACAGGTGCGTGAAACATCCGGTGCTTCGGTTTTCGAAGGTAGGAACATTGGTGCAGGGGGTCCCGTCATGAATGAAAAGATGCCGTCGCATTTCTCCCTTCTTATTACTGCTGCAACGGTTGGCATCGTTTTCTTTGGGGCAGTCTGGTCGCTGACAGTGGCTGAAGAATCCGGTCTGACTATTCGCGGATCTACCACCGTGTTGCCGATCGTACAGAATGCGGCCGAGATTTTTATGGAGCGCAGTCCTCAGGTCGACATATCGGTTCAGGGCGGCGGCTCGGGCGTCGGTATAGCTTCGATCATCGAAGGCACGTGTGAGATTGCCGCATCCTCCCGGTCGGTAAAGAAGAAGGAACTCGCGGCTGCAGCGGACAAGGGGGTTGCCCTGAACGGTACTATCATCGCGAGGGATGGCATGGCTGTTATTGTGCATCCATCTAACCCGGTGAGGAATCTTTCAGCGGCTCAGCTGAAAGATATTTATACGAGAAGATTATCTAACTGGTCGCAGCTCGGCGGGGAGGACAAAAAGATCGTAGTCGTTTCGCGTGATGTCGCCAGCGGTACTTTTGAAGCATTCAATGAGCTGGCACTGAAGAACGAAAGAGTCCGGCCCGATGCCCTGATGCAAGCATCGAATCAGGCAGTTGCTACGACCGTGGCCAATACGCCGGGAGCTATCGGTTATGTCGGACTGGGATATCTGTCGACGAAGGTCAAAGCAGTTGCGGTGGACGGGGTACTACCCTCGAAGGAAGCAGTGGCTGACGAAACGTATCCACTAGCCCGGCCCCTGTATTTGTATGCGAACGGTGAGCCCCGGGGGATAGTCAAGTCCTTCATTGATTTCGTCCTCAGCCCGGAAGGAACCAAGATAGTGGAGGAACTGGGGTTCGTGGCTTCGCGGCAATAAGGGGAGTAGCATATCCTATGGTGAAAGAAAGAATATATCGCTGGATTTTTACGCTCCTTGCCTTTTCATCGCTGGCTTTCCTCGTGGGCATCATGATTATCCTTTTTTCTGAGGGACTGCCGGTTTTTCGGGCTGTCGGATTTTTCGATTTCATGCTCGGGACAGCATGGTATCCGACGTATGATCCTCCTGACTTTGGCATACTGCCATTGATCGCAGCCTCCTTCTGGGTTACTGTGGGTGCCATGTTGGTGGCTGTTCCCCTTGGTGTGGGTACTGCCCTGTACCTGAATGAACTAGCGGGGAGTATGCAGCGAGCGCTGCTGAAGCCGATCATCGAGCTCCTTGCAGCGATTCCCTCGATTGTTTTCGGCCTGTTTGGCATGGTCATTGTTGCGCCAATGCTTCAGGATGCTCTCAACCTTCCGACCGGTCTGTGCGCGTTTACTGCAAGCCTGATTCTGGGTATGATGGCTCTGCCGACGGTGTGCAGCCTTGCCGAGGATGCGCTGAGTTTTGTTCCGAAGAATTTTCGGGAAGCATCTCTCGCCTTGGGAGCTAACCGGTGGCAGACCATGGTCAAGGTGGTGGTGCCTGCAGCTGGATCAGGGATATCGACAGCGATCATTCTCGGAATGAGCCGTGCAGTAGGGGAAACCATGACCGTGCTCATGGTGGCTGGAGGAGCGGCGGTTATCCCGCATTCATTCTTCGACCCGGTTCGTCCAATGACTGCCGCCATTGCTGCGGAGATGGGAGAAGCGGTCATGGGAAGCCTCCATTACAATGCGTTATTCGCTATTGGTCTCATTCTTTTTCTGTTTACCTTCTTGTTCAACGTTATTGCAGAAATTATCAGCCGCAGATATCGGCTGAAACTTGGATTGAGCCGATGAAGGCTAAAAACATTACCCAGTCGGCAGGATTCGCGTTTATTACCCTCGCTACTATCATCACGCTTGTTTTTCTCGGGTCCATTATCTACTTCATAGCTGTTCGGGGAGTTCAGATAATCTCCTGGGAATTTTTTACCCAATCGCCGCGGAGAGGCATGACGGCCGGCGGCGTAGCGCCAGTCATCGTGGGGACGTTCTATCTTACGCTGGGAGCCATTATTTGCTCGCTGCCGCTCGGACTTGCCTGTGCGATTTATCTGTGCGAATACAGCCCGAAAAGCTATGTGGTAAACGTCGTTCGCATGAGCATCAACAATCTTGCCGGCGTCCCTTCAGTGGTGTTCGGATTGTTCGGACTGGCAGTGTTTGTAAAGTTCTTGGGAATGGGGGTTTCGATCCTTTCCGGCAGCATGACGCTCGGTATTATGGTGCTGCCTCAGATTATCTCCGCATCGCAGGAAGCGCTGCTTGCAGTGCCGCAATCCTATCGGGAGGCTTCGCTTGCGCTCGGGGCGACTCACTGGCAGACAATTAAAAAGATGGTTTTGCCCACGGCTCTGCCGGGTATCCTGACCGGTGTGATTCTCAGCATTGGCCGGGTTGCCGGTGAGACTGCACCAATTCTCTTCACTGCAGCAACGTTCTATACACGGGGCTACCCGGATTCAATGTTTTCCGAAGTTATGGCGCTGCCGTACCATATCTATGCTCTCATGACTGAGGGCACTCATCCCGATCAGCAAACCCAAATCGCCTTCGGCTGCGCACTTATCCTTCTCCTTCTGGTACTGATAATTTCCGGCTTGGCGATCGTCGTTCGTCAAAGACAAAGGATCGATTATGGATAAGGATATCAGAATACTTGCCGAGTATGTCAATTTCTACTACGGGTCGAAACAGGCGCTGCGGGATATCAACCTGACGATCTATCAAAACAACGTTACTGCTCTTATCGGTCCTTCGGGGTGTGGGAAGTCGACGTTCATTCGTCTGCTTAACCGTATGAATGATCTTATCCCCAACACCAGAGTTGAAGGACGCATTCTGCTTGATGGAAAGGACATCTTCAAGGATTTTATTGACGTTGTTGCTTTGCGCCGCAAGGTAGGCATGGTCTTTCAGAAGCCAAATCCGTTTCCCAAGACTATCTACGAAAACCTGCGTTACGGTCTTGAGGTTAACGGCGTCAGAGACAGGAGATTCATTGAGGATCGGGTGGTGGATTCTTTGCAGAAAGCTGCGTTATGGAAGGAAGTAAAAGATCGACTCCATGACAGCGCTCTGGCTCTTTCCGGGGGGCAGCAGCAGCGGCTGTGTATCGCCCGATGCCTGGTAGTGGAGCCGGAGGTGATCTTGTTCGATGAGCCGTGTGCGAGCCTTGATCCCATTTCCACCCGACACATTGAGGAGCTGATCCTGCAGCTGAAAGAAGAGTATACGATTGTTATCGTCACTCACAACATGCAGCAGGCTGCACGGATCTCGGATTACACCGCCTTTCTATACCTCGGTGAACTCATCGAATTTGGAGAGACGGAGGATCTCTTTACCGCGCCGAAAAAGAAGATGACTGAAGAGTATCTCACGGGAAAATTTGGTTGAAGTGGTCGACTGAGTATCTCGCTGAATCCGTACTTCCTCTGTCCGCTGGATGCTGAAGCCAGGCCATATACTCGCACTGAGAAACATTTCATTCACTCCGGTGGTTGCTAATCGACAGGCGATGATGGTACTCTTGAGATACGGTAGAAGCTCGTGCGGATGCCGCTGCATCCTTCCACCCATCTATAGGAGTGAGATCCATGGCCAAACTGAAATCAATCATGACTGAAAACGAGCTGCTGACGCTATACCGCCAGATGGTGCTGATCCGCGAGTTTGAAGAGCGGACCGCAGAAATGTATGCCCGCGGGAAAATTACCGGCTTTTGTCACTTGTACATTGGACAGGAAGCTGTGGCGGTGGGGGCTCTCAATGTGCTGAACCAGAATGATTACGTGATCAGCTCCTATCGCGATCACGGCCACTGTTTGGTGAAAGGAAGCGATCCGAAAAAGGTAATGGCCGAACTTTTCGGCCGCAGCACCGGGCTGTGCAAAGGCAAGGGCGGCTCGATGCATCTGTTTGATATCGATAAGAATTTCTTTGGCGGGTACGCGATTGTTTCCGGAAACCTTCCGATCACACTGGGGGTTGGATTCGCCATTCAGTACATGAAACAGGATCGCGTGGCAGCCAGCTTCTTTGGTGATGGAGCAACCAATGCTGGCGCGTTTTATGAGTCGCTCAACATGGCCAAGCTTTGGTCCCTGCCGATTATTTTTGTTTGTGAAAATAATTACTACGGCATCAGCACGGCAGTGGCGTCAGCGTCCGCAGTCCTCAATATCCGCCGGAAGGCGGAGTCACACGACATCCCTTCCGAGGAAGTTGATGGCATGGACGTTATGGCAGTGCGCGACGCCATGAAACGGGCAGTCAAGTACTCGCGCAGCGGCAAGGGACCGTATTTCATCGAAGCGCTCACGTATCGATTCCGGGGTCATTCAATGGCCGATCCGGCTGATTACCGGATTCCCCGGGAAGAAAAGATCTGGAAGGAGCGCGACCCGATTCCTCACTTCGCGAGAAGACTGGTGGAAGAGGGGATCATTGAGGCGGAAGGACTGCGGGCCGTCAAGGAGCAGGTTGAACGCGAGGTTGAGGAAGCCGTTCAGTTTGCAGACCAAAGTCCCTGGCCGGAAGCGCGCGAGCTTTTTACCGATGTCTATTCGGAGCGGGAGGGAGATGAGCAATGAAGGAAATCCTCGTAAAGTATATCAGGAATCTGCAGCAGGAAGCTAGCATGGGTGAACATCGACTGATTATCGATGAGCCTCAGGAATTCGGAGGAGATGGGAGAGGACCAAACCCTTACGATCTTCTGCTTGCCGCTTTGGGCGGGTGCACGGCCATGACGATCGTGAGCTATGCGAAACGGAAAGGAATTCCGCTCGATGGAGTGCAGATCCGTTTGTGGCAGGAGAAGATCTATGCCAGCGATTGTGAGGAGTGCGTTACGAAAGAAGGAAGGCTCGATCGAATCACCCGAGAGGTCTATCTGCAGGGTAATCTGACCGAAGATCAGAAGTCACTGTTACTCGAGGTAGCGAGACGGTGTCCGGTGCATCGCACCTTGACAAGTGAAAACCAGGTTATTGATAAGGCGGGATGAGAATTGGTGGATGGGAAATTGGGAAATTGGAGAAATGGTTTTTCCCTTCGCTGTCCTTAAGCCAAGAATCATTCAGCCGTTTATCCAGTTTCTATTCTTCCATTCGACCAAATAAGCAAGGAGGAATATATGCCCGAGCTGACCTATCGTGAAGCGCTCAATCAGGCCCTCAGAGAAGAGATGGAACGTGACCCCACCGTATTTCTTCTCGGTGAGGATGTCGGACTCTATGGCGGCTCGTTTAAGGTCACGGAGGGACTTCTCGCTGAATTCGGTCGTCAGCGCGTGCTCGATACGCCGATAGCCGAGGGCGGGATTGTCGGCCTGGGAATTGGAGCCGCAATGGCAGGCTTGCGCCCGGTGGTGGAGCTGATGACCGTTAATTTCGCACTCTTGGCTATGGATCAGATCGTCAATCATGCAGCCAAAATCCGATACATGTTCGGCGGCGCAGTAAAAGTTCCCATCGTTATTCGTGCACCTGAGGGAGGCGGACAGCAGCTCGGCTCCCAGCACTCGCAGTCGCTGGATGCCTATTTTCTCCACTGCCCCGGTCTCAAGGTGGTATGCCCGGGATCTCCTGCTGATGCCAAGGGGCTCCTGAAAGAGGCAATTCGTGATGATGACCCGGTCATGTTTCTGGAGCACGAGGCTTTGTACGGCAGGAAAGGCGATGTGCCGGAAGGCCCGTACACTGTTCCCCTGGGTAAAGCAAAGGTTCTGAAAGAGGGAAAGGATGTAGTGATTATCTCGTCTTCCCGCATGGCGCAGCTGTCCCTGGCAGCAGCCCAGCAGCTGGATAAAGACGGGATCAGCGTCGAGGTTGTTGATCTGCGATGTCTGAATCCAATGGATGTCGCCACAATGATAGCGTCGGTGAAAAAGACGGGCAGGGCGGTGGTGGTTGAAGAGGGATGGAAGACCGGAGGAGTGGGCGGTGAGCTCGCCAGTATCATTATGGAGCGCTGCTTTGATTGTCTCGATGCTCCGGTGAAGCGCGTAGCGGGTGCTGATGTGCCTACTCCTTATTCCAAAAATCTGGAGAAGCTTGCTCTTCCTCAGGTGGAAAACATTATCGCGTCAGTGCGTGAATTAGGGTAGGAGCAGTAATGAGTTGCTTGGGTTGCTGGTGAAGGGCAAAAGTCCCGCTGCAAGCGGGATTCGCTGAGGCGCCGCCTGCGGCTGAGGCAAGAAGCAGAAAGCTTTTTACCCCTTGCTTTTTACTCCTAACTCTTCACTCTTTACTGTTCAGAGGAGGAATTATCATGGCGGTTGACATTGTGATGCCCAAGCTCAGCGATACCATGGAAGAAGGCCGAATTCTCAAGTGGCTCAAGAAGGAAGGCGATTTCATCAATAAAGGCGATATCCTGGCAGAGGTCGAAACCGATAAGGCGGATATGGACCTCGAGGCTTTCAGTTCAGGTATTCTGACCAAGATTATGTACAAAGAAGGAGAAACGGTTGCCGTTGGTGCGGTGATCGCGAAGCTCGGCAGCGAGGAGGCCAAGGAAGCCAAGGAGATGAAAAAACCTGCAGAGCCGGCTCCCGTTTCGAAGGAGCCGTCGGTGACTCAAGCTCCGCCGAAAGCCGAACCAGCCAGGGAACCTGAGCGTGCACAACCGGAAGGAGAACCTTGCTGCACCGTTCCCTTCGATGAAGAAGAACAGGTTGAAGAGCCACGGCCGGAAGCTGCTGAAGCGGGTGCTCCGGCCGAAGAGCCGAGAGCAGCGGCTCCGAAACCACAAGCCGAGGCTAAGGCGAAGGAAGAAGAGATGAAAATTTCGCCGGCGGCAAAGAAGCTTATGGAAGAGCAGGGGGTCGGGGTCGGCCCTGGTCTTACCGGCAGCGGTCCGGGCGGAAGAATCGTGAAGGAGGACGTTGAGCGTTTCTTGCAGCAGCGGGCTGGTGAGAAGAAACCGAGCACGCCGGCTCCCTCGGAGAAGCCTGCACCAGAAGCGTCTGAAGAAGCAGCCGTCGAAGTCTCACGGATGCGGGCTGCCATCGCCAAGCGGATGACTCAGAGCAAGCAGACCATCCCTCATTTTTACGTTACCCGGGAAGTTGATATGGGAGAGGCAGTGCGACTGGTCGATTCATTGAACCGTCTGGTACCGGAGGATCGCGGCGTAAGCTATAATGATATCATCATCAAAGCCTGTGCTGTTGGACTCAAGGATCATCCAGAATTGAACGCACATATTACCGACAAAGGATTGATCCAGAAGTCTGAGATCAATATCGGGGTCGTGGTCGCACTTAAGGTCGGTCTGCTGGTTCCTGTCGTTCACAACGCTGATACGCTTCCGGTGACGGAAATTTCTGCTCGCGTGAAGGGCATGCGACAGCGGGTGCTCAAGCGCGAATCAACTCAAGAGGATCTGAGCGGCGGTACCTTTACCGTTTCCAACATGGGTATGTTCGGTGTGGAAGAATTTTCCGCGATCATTAATCCACCTCAGGTGGCTATTCTTGCTGTTGCTGCAGTCAAGGATGTTCCGGTGGTGAAAGAGGGGAATATCGTCCCCGGAAAAATGATGAAGCTGACTCTTTCCGCTGACCATCGTGCTGTGGATGGTGTGATGGTGGCGCGCTATCTTCAGCGGGTAAAGGAGCTGCTGGAAGACCCAGTGGTGCTGGTGGTGCAGTGAACGACGTTGACCGTTGGCCCTGAACGGATAACGGTGAGCAAATACTCGGTGAATTATGGCTAAGCCAGATATACAAAACTCTACCCTTCCCCGTCCTCCCTGGCTCAAGACGCGGCTTCTATACGGTGAGGACTTTCAGAGGGTCAGCAGTATCCTCGATCACTGGAAGCTCAAGACCGTATGCCGTGAAGCGGCATGTCCTAATATCGGCGACTGCTTCAATCGGCAGACTGCCACCTTTTTGATTCTGGGCGAGGTATGTACCCGCTTGTGCAGTTTTTGCAACGTAACCAAAGGTGCTCCAGTGCCGCCGGACCCGTCCGAGCCGCAGCGACTTGCTTGCGCGGTACAGGAGCTTGGTCTTCGCTATGTCGTCGTAACCTCCGTCACTCGGGATGATCTTCCGGATGGCGGCGCCGCTGCCTTTGCTCGAACCGTTCACCAGGTGCGACAGACTTCTCCGGCTGCGATTGTGGAAGTGCTTATCCCTGATCTGCAGGGATCAATAGAGTCCTTGAGGGTAATTGTCGATGAAGGCCCGCAGGTGCTGGGTCATAATCTTGAAACCGTGCCCCGTCTCTATCCGGCGGTAAGATCCCGGGCGGATTATGGCCGATCACTGGCCGTGCTGCGAAACGCAAAGAGGGTATCGCCGCTGATTACTAAGACAGGGATTATGCTCGGACTCGGTGAGAGCTGGGAAGAAATTCTAAAGACACTGGATGACGTGGCTGGCGCTGGCTGTGATGTTGTTACGATCGGGCAGTATCTTGCTCCGACTCGCAAGCACCACCCGATTCAGCGTTACTATGCTCCTGAAGAATTTGACGAGCTTGCCCGCCAGGGCACCCAGAGAGGAATCAGATGGGTGGAATCAGGACCGATGGTACGGAGCTCCTTTCATGCTCAGCAGCAATGGAAGAATCTTCACGGCTTCCTCTGTGGATCATCCAAGCTGGAATAATCCCTTACGCTGACGCCTGGTATCTTCAGGACGAACTTCGCAAGGCCCGACGAATCGGCACGATCAGCGACACGCTGCTGCTGCTTCAGCATCCACCGACGATTACCCTCGGACGCGGAGGAGACACAGGAAACGTTCTGCTCGGCGTGGATGAACTCCTGCATCGGAGAATAGACGTTTATATGACCGACCGGGGTGGTGATGTCACCTATCATGGACCAGGGCAGATCGTGGGATATCCGATCCTCAATCTTCACGATCATCGTCTTTCTGTGGCCAGGTACCTGAGTCAGTTGGAAGAGGTACTGCTCAGGACGCTCTCTGATCTGGGGATAGAAGGATCGCGACGGCCTGGATTGATCGGGGTCTGGATCGGATCGAAGAAGGCTGCGTCTCTCGGCATCCGGGTGAGCCGGGGTATTACCAGTCACGGTTTTGCCTTAAACGTCAATAACGACTTGCTTCCGTTTCAGTACATCAATCCTTGCGGCATGCCGGAAGCACAAATGACATCGGTAAGTATGGCAAGGAATGAAATCGTGATGGTCGACAGCGTGCAAACGCTTATTCAGCAGCACTTTCAGGAAGTATTCCGCGTCGGCGAATGCACTGTTGATGCAGTCAACCTCTGATGCCTGTCGAATCAGGTCGAGGTAGTGCAGGTCATGTTCTAGCTTTCGGCATGATTTCGAATAACTGCCGGGCTGGGTGTTTTTCTCGGAAGGGAAAATATAAAGGTCGTTCCTTTGTCGATCTCTGATTCTACATCGATTGAGCCGTTGTGCTCTTCGATGATTTTTTTTGTTACGGCGAGTCCCAGCCCGGTTCCTTTTGATCCTTTAGTGCTGAAGAATACATCGAAGATCTGCTTTTGGTGCTCTTCCGGAATTCCGCACCCGGTATCCTTTACCGTGATACAGTAATACCCTTCCTTTTTCGATATGCTGGTGCTGACGGAAATCACCCCTCCGTTTTCGATGCAGGCATCCATGGCATTGACCAGAATATTCATCAGACAGCGTTTGATATCCTTCTCGTCTGCCTGTACGGAGGCAAGTGAAGGATCGCCGTCAAAGGTGATCGTGGTTTTTTGAGCTCTGCCCATGCTCCGGCACAGTTGGCATACCGACTGACAGGTATCGTTGATGTTTACCGTGCGATACTCAGGCAGGCGGTCCTTGGAGTAGGTAAGCATATCCAGAACCAGCTGGCTGAGAAACTGATTGCTGTTCTTTACCATGTCCCATCCCTTGGCCACCTTGGCCAGATCATTTTGCTTGATACCGTAGTCGAGAATGGATGATCCGTTGAGAATCACAGTGAGGATGTTCTTGATGCAGTGCGCCAGTCCGGAAACCGTTTCTCCGATGGCAGCAAGTCTTTCCTGATTTACCCGGGTTTCATGCAGCCGGGCGTTGTCAATAGCTACTGCCATCTGACTGGCCATGATCATAGCCATCTTCTGGTCATGCTCGCCAAAGTATTCACTATCGCCGGTACGATTGAGATTGACGGTTCCGATCACGGTGCCCTTTACCCTTAAGGGGAGGCATAACGCTGATTGTACCTTCCGGTTTTCCGCTATCGATCTGAACCGAGGATCATGAACATCGTCGTTCAGGATCAAAGGCTGATTGTTGCGGATGACCCAGTCAGCGATGCCTCCATTTCGTTTTACGTGTCCTTGCTGCTGTATTTTCTCCGGGAGCCCTTTGCTTGCCAGAATTTGAAGCTCATCGGCGTCGTCGCTAATGAGCAAAATGGAACCTTGGTCAGCCTTGCATTCCTTGAGCGTGAAAACAAGTATCCTCCTGAGTAGCTGGTCGAGCTCGATCGATGAACCAAGGATCCCGAAAATCTCAAGAAACGCTTTCTCACTGGTCTGAAGAAGAAGCGCAGCGGTACAGGTGTCCGATTCGATCAGATCCTGGCTTTGATCAATTTCGGAAGCAGACCGTGAAGCATTCTTTACGGAATCGTGATCTCCCACCGTTACATCTTTCGCTTAAGCGTTGAGACTGCACGACGCGACCTCTTCTGGAGACATCAGTGATTCTGCATACCGGCTGTTCGCTGCTGTCGAAAGTGCTCCAATACCGGCATTCACTCTGAATATCGGCAGTCAGAGGGGAAACTTAAGGACCTCCGCTGCGATTTACCCGGCGAAGCCGGCTTCTGTTTTGACAGTGGATGAGGATTGTGCTTCACTCATATAATGACGTTCACCGACAGGGGAAAATGGATAAGTCGTGAATGGAGAAATGGAAAATTGGAATACTGGAACATCTGCTTGGTTACAATCAAACCAAACCAATTCTCTAATTCTCCACGTTTCCAATATTTCCCTATTCCGTCGGTCAAC
>JAGOGO010000219.1 GCA_017996625.1 Deltaproteobacteria bacterium
CTGGGTAAGGAACTGGAAGACAAATTCGACTTCCTCTTCAAAAAGTTGAATGTGGTTGACACGGAAGATCTGGTGAAGAAGTTCGTTTCGGCGCCCCTGGTTAACCCACCGGTTCCGGCTGGACTGGTTTAAGGAGCTCGTTTTTGCCCGGAAGCGAATAGAGAGAGAAGATGATTTCACCACACAGCCACGGAGAGCACACAGAGAGCTTTCCTCTTTGGTAGACCGGGAGATACCGGTCTACCAAAGGACGTTCTCTCACAGGTGATTACACTCCGCAGTGATATAATCGAAAAGTCATGTTGCACCCGCATGGATTCACCACATGAGGATACTTTTCTCTGATCGGCACCTCCCCCGATCAGAGAAACAACCATCCTTTCTCTGTGTCCTCGGTGTCTCGAGTCACGCTCCGAGCGAGACGGACGGTTGCATCTTCTTTACTTGAACCCTTGCGCGAAACTACGGGTGGGCACCAGGGAAGGATCTCTTTACTCTTTACTCTTTACTCTTTACTCCTTACTCCTTACTCCTTACTCCTTACTCCTCACTCCTCCTATGAAATTCACGTTTGTCTGTCATTCCCGCGCAGGCGGGAATCCAGTGTTTTGAACAGCGTACCACACTGCTAAAGCCCGTGGTGCTGGCGATGAGTGCTCGGTAAAATGTCGTTCCTACCAGAAGCGGCCATATGCTCTGGATTCCCGCCGGAGTCTACCCTCGCGAAGGCGGGGGCGGGAATGACATCTCAGTGGATTGCCGCCCGCGCCGGTTGCGCTTCAGGTCGTTATCCACCGAACGAAGTGAGGCGGCGCTTCAGGTCGTTATCCACCGAACGAAGTGAGGAATGAACGATGGGAACGTTTCTTCTGCGATCAACCGGGGCCCGAAGGCGCCCAGAGGCTTGCGCTCACTCCTAACTCCTTACTCTTTACTTCTTACTCACCCGGCGGCAGTCGCTGCGGCTGGTCCGCCGCCTTCTTCATCCAGCACACTGCGTACCACTGTAGCCAGTTCCTGTCTCACCAGCGGTTTCAGAAGAAAGGCGCGGATACCGAGCTTGCGAGCTTTTTCTGCATTGATGTTCTCGCTGAATCCGGTGAAGAGAATCACCGGCAGGCCGTGCCGGATTTTCAGTGCCTCCACAGCAAGTTTTTCACCCGTTATAAGCGGCATCGTCATATCGGTTATCATGAGATCGTACTGATCTGTTCGTTCTCGCAACAACCGGAGCGCTTCCGTACTTCTCGTACAGGCGGTGACCCGATACCCGAGCCGCTCAAGCATTTTCTTTCCCATCTCCACAATCGCAGGCTCGTCATCCACCAGAAGAATCCGTTCGGTCCCGCTCGGCACAGCTTCTTCCCGGACTGCAGTCATACCCCGGGAATCGGCGACGACCTGCGGCAGCAGCACTGAAAAGGCAGATCCCCTTCCCGGGACGCTCTCAACGGAAATCATCCCCCGGTGGTTACTGACGATGCCTTGTACGACGAACAATCCAAGACCCGTACCCTGTTCCTTACGCTTGGTCGAGAAATATGGATCGAAAATCCGCTTCATGATCTCAGGGCTCATACCGTGTCCGGTGTCTCTTACCGTGAGACAGACATAAGGCCCCGGAACAAGTTTTTCTTTCACGGACATACCTATCCCTCTAAACGTGTGGCCATGATCCGACTCAACAGTCGTTCTTTCCAAAGCAACTTCCAGGACCCCGCCCTCTTCACCCATAGCTTGGTAGGCATTAGTGCAAAGATTCATGATGACCTGATGGATCTGAGTAGCATTGCCCAGAACCGTGCCGCACGGTACGACCGCGCTTTGAATAGTAATGGTTGAAGGCAAAAAGGATCGCAGCAGTTTTATCGCCTCCTTGACAATCATATGAATCTCCAGGGGCACGAGGTCATTCCCTGCCTGCTGACTGAAGGTGAGAATTTGCCTCACCAGGTCTTTCGCTCGCAGACCGGCCCTCAGCACCTGATCGAGGTTCTCCCGGATCGACTGGTCTGCTGCCAGGTCCTCTTTAAGGAGTTCACCATATCCGATAATAGCAGTAAGAATGTTATTGAAGTCATGAGCGATTCCTCCAGCAAGGGAACCGATTGCTTCCATCTTCTGTGCCTGCAGCAGCTGTGCCTCCAGCCGTTTCTTCTCAGTGATATCTCGCACCACCAACAGGATCCGCCGCTTGCCCTGATACTCAAAGTGGGCTGCACTAACCTCAGCATCGAAAGACGATCCTTCACGGCGGGTATGGGTCTGCTGCGATTCAGCAGTGCCACTGGCTTCGATTGCCTTGAGCATCTCAGTGACCCGATACTGCCAATCGGCTTGAACAAGATGGCTTATCGTCAGACCGATCATCTCCGGGTGAGACCGCCCGTGCATAAAACAAGCCTGAGGATTCGCATCGATTATGGTGCCATCCCAGTCACAAATGACAAGGCCGTCCCTTACCGAGTCAAAAATCCTCCGGTACTGCGTTTCCCGTTCCTCCAGCTTCTTCTCAACCTGGCGCTGCTCAGTGACATCGCGAACCACTGCCAGAGAATGAAGCGATCCTTTGTAGGAAAAGGTATCCGCTCGCACCTGAACGATAATCGGCGTCCCCTCTTTTCGGACATTAGCCAGCTCCAGATTGAGCTTGCCGTGATTGCGGACATGATCGAACGGCGTAAATACCTTGTCCCGGTTTTCCGGGTGAAGCAGGTCGACTTCGCTTGAGCCGATGAGTTCCTCATAGGCGTATCCGTACATCTTGCACGCCTGGGGATTCGCTTCCACGATCCTCCCGCCACTGTCGAAAATGAGCAGGCCATCACCGGCTGCATTGAATATAGCCCGGTACTGAGCTTCGCTTTCTCGCAGTGCCCATTCTACCTGTGTCCGTTCACAGATTTCATCCTGCAGCCGCTGGTTGCTCTCGAGCAATGCTTCATTAGCCTCCCGAATCTGCGCTTCGGCCTGCTTTCGCTCACTGATATTCCTGCCCACGTATACGACCCCGCGCAGCGTTCCATCATCGTCCTTGAGCGTCGATGCAGAGAGGGAAACGGGAATCAGCCGGCCATCCCGGCTGAGAAAATCGACCTCCCGATCACTGAGATAATCAGCTGCCAGGAGCTGCTGTTGCAGCATCTTGATACAGTCATCGTTGTCCGGGCCGAAGAGAACTCCCGCGAACTCGCGACCGAGCAATTCTTCAGGATCGTACCCGAGCATGTCGGTCACAGACTGATTGACGACCTGGATTTTTCGATCGCTGCCCACAAGGAAAAGCGCATCTGACATGGTTGACACAATTTCTTCGGCAGCGCTGATCGGTGTAAGAACAAACAGACCGTGCCGGAATACGGCATATCCGTAGCACAGTGAAGCAAAGAGGATCCCGGCTGAAGCTGAGGCCGGGATTCTCACCCCTGTAAGGGGGGCTGAAGTCTGGGTAATAAGGCTCCAGGCAATGTGCATGAAAAGCCCCACGCACACAAAGGCCGCATGTCGCTTCTTCCGAGGATCAGTTTCAGAACAGGCATATTGCAGGCAGAGAAGAAAGGGAAGCACTGCAATGGCAACCATCCAGGCACTCGCTATATCATAAAGCGGCGATGA
>JAGOGO010000056.1 GCA_017996625.1 Deltaproteobacteria bacterium
AAGTCGCCGGCCGCATGGCGGTGCAGCAGGCTGCTAAGTATCTGGAGCGCGAACATGGCGGCCGGGGCGTGCTTCTGGGAGGCGTGCCGGGGGTAGAGCCGGCTGTGGTGATGGTTATCGGAGGCGGCGTAGTTGGAACGCATGCCGCAAAGTTTGCTGCTGGGCTAGGCGCGCAGGTGTGCATCATGGACATCAATCTGGAAAGATTGCGGTACCTCAGTGATATCATGCCGGCTAATGTAATCACCCTCATGTCCAGTCCTTACGCAATTCGAGGACTGATTAAAGATGCGGATGTGGTGATCAGCGCAGTTCTTGTTCACGGCGGCCGGGCGCCTACAGTGATAACGGCTGATATGGTCCGAACGATGAAGCGGGGCGCAGTTGTCGTAGATGTGGCAGTCGACCAAGGAGGCTCTCTGGAGACGTCACATCCTACAACGCATGAGGATCCTATTTATAGTGTGGATGGAGTGATTCACTACTGTGTTTCCAACATGCCGGGAGCGGTTCCCATGACATCCACTGTTGCTCTGACGAATGCAACCTTGCCCTACGTGGTGCAGATAGCCGATAAAGGCTACCGCCAGGCTATCCTGGAGAACAACGAAATCAGGAAAGGTGCCAATATCATCCTGGGTAGAATCACATACAAGAACGTTGCTGAAGCCTTTGGGTTACCTTACACGCCAGTGGAAGAAATCTTGGGGTGAGCAACGAGGGGAAGGATAATGGAATAACGGTTCTTTCCCTTGGTGCCTTGATTTGCCGAGCTGGACAGGAACTGTCTCGCCGAGAGAGTCCTACGTGCTGCGAAGGAGGCGAATCTGAGCCAAGAGCATGCCCTGGATGGAAGCAGGCACACTTTCCATGATGCAGGCCTCGATTAAATCTTCAGTGACAGTCGTGATACCTTTTCTTTTCAACCAGGCCTCGAATTCGTTTTGCGCTTTATCCCGGATGAATGGCGGCGCCGAGGAAATCAGTTTTTCAAACATGCTTCTGCTATTGTCTTCCCAGTTGATGTTTTCGAACATCACCGACCTCCCCTTGCCCTGAGGGCACAAAAGATTTAAGAAATTCACGCCTTGTATGCCTGCGGGCCAAATTTACTGGTTTGAGGCGCTCCTGTCAAGCTTTGAATTTCTTGCTGTCCTTTTTCACCTGTGTGAGGATATATCGCACTTTCTGAGCAAGATCTTTCAGACTGAACGGCTTCTGGATAAAGCCGTCGCATCCCCGCTCAACAGTATGAACAGCCTGACTGTCAAGGCTGTAGCCGCTGGAAAGGAGTACTTTTATGTCCGGACTGATCTTTTTGAGTTGACTGAAGGTCTCTTGTCCATCCATTCCTGACATGACCATGTCCAGGATGACCAGATCGATTGGTGCTTCCTGCTGTCGAACGATTTCCAGGGCATCCTTCCCACTGCGGGCCACGATGACCGAATATCCGAGAATACTTAAAAGTTTTTCGCCGACCTCAAGAATCATTTCTTCATCATCAACAAGGAGAATAGTCTCGTTTCCGGTAAGGCGTTTCTCCGGTTGCGATGGAGTGACGACAGCAACGGCTTTTTTCTCCGCTGCGGGAAGGTATAAGGAGAAGGTGCTACCGCAGCCGACGGCGCTCTGAACAGTGATAAATCCTCCAAAGTTCTTCATGATCCCGTACGCTGAAGAAAGACCCAAGCCGGTTCCCCGCCCGATCTCTCGAGTGGTGAAAAACGGTTCGAAAATGCGCTGCATGGTTGTCTCATCCATTCCGGATCCGGTATCAGTTACCGTAAGC
The DNA here is from genome assembly GCA_017996625.1 of Deltaproteobacteria bacterium. Classification (GTDB taxonomy): domain Bacteria; phylum Desulfobacterota; class WTBG01; order JAGOGO01; family JAGOGO01; genus JAGOGO01. Next base: position 1,793 of record JAGOGO010000056.1, read on the forward strand.
AAGACATACTTACCCGCTCGGACAGCATGCGGCGTGCTTTCCTTTTCGTCCAGTGTTACATTTTTTGTGGTGAGCGTGAGGTGACCACCGCCAGGCATAGCCTGACTAGCGTTGACAAAGAGATTAAGAAGAACCTGTTCCGTTTGGATCTGATCGACATTGACAGTCCAGAGAGAATCATCATAATCCTGATGAATGATGATCTCCTTTCTTGTCCGGCCAAAGGCAGCCGCAGTTCTCTCGACAAGAGTATTCATAGCGGTCGGCTTGACCTCGTGCTTGGCGCTGCGGGCAAACCCGAGGAGCTGCCTGGTGAGTTCGGCTCCTCGCTGCACCGTTACTTCAATGCTTTTCAGGTGTTCGTGATTGGGATGTTCTGGGCTGGTGTTTACGCTTATCAAGGATACCCGTCCCTGAATGCCCATGAGCAGGTTGTTAAAATCATGGGCGATGCCACCGGCCAGGGTTCCAACTGCTTCCATCTTTTGCGCATGGCCGAGCTGAGCTGCGAGTTTTTTCTTCTCGTCATCGGTGCGGATCTGATCCGTAACGTCGCGACTGACCCCCACAACGAAGGATGGAGTTCCCTCGGTGTTCCTGAACACCGTGCATCGATCGTTCAGTGTTACATACGATCCGTTCTTTCGCTTCAACCGGTATTCGAGTGAGTAAATTATCTTATAATCAGGGCCCTGCATAGCCTGATGCACCTGAGCGATGAGTGTCGGGAGATCGTCGGGATGAACCAGCTGGCATAAGTCCTGCCGGGTCAGCCTCATCAGCTCCTCGGGTGAATAGCCGGTAATTTCTTCTGCGGCAGGACTGATATAGTCGAAAACGTCACGGTCCAGGCTCCTTCGATACAATATGTCGCGCGAGCTATCGAGAACTTCCTGGAGCTGCTCGCGGGAGCGTTGAAGCTCGTTCAGTTTTACTCCGGCTTCCTCGAGATGCTTCTCTTGTTGCCGCAGCCGTTTTTCTAGTTCCTGATAGGATGGTTTCTCTGCCATTCGTCGCCTCAATTTCTCCAGAGCGTTAGCGGTTCCACTTCGGAGCCGGAGCAGGGGCATGGTGAACGATCAGGATGATCGTTTTTGTATCCTAGATATCCAAATTCTTCACAAAAGTCCAGCTCTGGTTTTGGCCGGCAAGGGAGGTCTCTGTCTGCATACTGGAGCTCAGCCACCGAGGAACTGCTTCAAAAAGCGGGCCGTATATGATTTCTCCGGATGTTTGAGCAGCTCCTGCGGTGATCCACAGGCCACGATCTGTCCTCCACCATCTCCTCCCTCAGGTCCTAAATCGATGAGATAGTCGGCGCTGCGAATCACATCCAGATTATGTTCAATAATCGCTACCGTATTCCCCCTGTCGACCAGGCCGTGCAGCACCTGAAGCAGCTTTTCGACGTCGGCGGCGCTCAGTCCGGTTGTGGGTTCATCGAGAATGTAAAGCGTTTTGCCCTGGCTGGGACGGCAGAATTCATAGGCAAGCTTGATGCGCTGGGCTTCCCCGCCGGAGAGTGTCGGACTGGGCTGGCCCAAGGTAAGGTAATCAAGCCCCATATCCGTAAGAACCCGCAAAGGTACGGCAATTGTCCGGATAGCTGAGAAGAAGCGAGCCGCTTCCTTCATAGTCATGGCGAGTACCTGAGCAATCGTTTTTTCTTTGTAGGTAACGGCAAGGGTTTCACTGTTAAAGCGCTGACCGCCGCAGGCCTCACAGTGAACATAGACATCGGGAAGAAAGTTCATTTCAACCTTAACGGTCCCCTGTCCCCCGCAGGCGTCGCAGCGGCCGCCTTTGACGTTAAAGGAGAACCGGCCTGCCTGATAGCCGCGCACTCTGGCTTCCGGGATCTGAGCGAACAAGGCCCGGATATCATCATAGAAGCCGACATACGTCGAAGGAGTTGATCGGGGTGTGCGACCAATGGGTGAATGATCGACCTCCAGCACCCGGTCAAGATACTGCCATCCCTGAATCTCCCGGTATCCTCCGGCACCTTCGTCGGTGCCGTGAAGCAGTTTTCGCAGTCCCTTGTAGATTATCTCTTTCAATAGGGTTGACTTGCCCGACCCAGAGACGCCGGTGATGCACACCAGCACGCCTAAAGGGAGTGAGATATCGATGTGCTTAAGATTATGCTTGGCTGCTCCGCTGATCGTAAGCCACGCATGTGCCGTCCGCCCGCGGCTGGTAAGCGCGCGGTGGGCAGCGTTGCGCAGAAAGGTGCCGGTTACTGAAGTACTGCAGCTGAGAATCTCGTCGAGTGAACCGGAAGCAACAATGTTTCCGCCCTGAGCGCCACCGCCAGGGCCAAGATCAATGATGTGGTCTGCCCGACGGATAGTTTCCTCGTCATGCTCGACGACGATGACGCTGTTGCCGGCATCGCGAAGCTGCTGCAGCGTTTGCAGCAGCCGCTGATTATCGCGTGGATGGAGCCCGATCGTCGGTTCGTCTAGTACATAGCAAACGCCCCGCAGGTTCGATCCGAGCTGTGATGCAAGTCGCAGCCGCTGAGACTCCCCCCCTGAAAGCGTATCACTGCGCCGGTTAAGGGTAAGATACGAAAGGCCGACCTGTTCGAGAAAACCCAGCCGGGAAAGAATCTCCTGTTTGAGCGGATCCCCGAGTGGTTGAGTCTGACTAGAGAAATCAAGGGACTCAATGACCGGGCGGATGCTGGCTATCGGAGGAGAGACAATGTCTCCAAGCGTATGGCCTTGCACTTTCACTGCCAGCGCAGATTCTTTCAGCCGTAATCCTTTGCAGGAAGGACATTCCCGATTGTCTACGGCTCCCAGTCCTTCACAGCGGGGACAGGCCCCGTGTCGGCTGTTGAATGAAAAGATGCGAGGATCGAGCGGCTCGAAGCTTCGATTACAGCGAGCACAGAACCGAGCAGCGCTGAAATGCTTTTCCTGGCCGTCTTCGGCAGTAACGATGAATGAACCGTTTCCCTTGTGGAGTGACTCCTGCACCAGTGTCCGGAGTTGGTCGCTGCGTCCCGGAGCAATGGTCCGACGGGCAATGAGAAGGTCGATGTCGTGCTCGCGATAACGGGAAAGATCTGGGGCTGAAGAGAGTTTAGTCAGCCGGCCGTCGACGCGAAGATGGGTGTATCCTTGCTTGCGGGCCTCGGTGAAGACTTCCTTGTGAAAGCCTTTTCGACCCAGAACCTTGGGAGCCAGAAACAGAACTCGTTTTCCGGAAAAGGTGTTGTACAGATCGCCGATAATATGGTCGAGCGATTGTCCGGTAATGGCCGTACCACAGGACGGACAGTGCTGAATGCCGAGTTTGCTGTAAAGCAGTCGGAGATAGTGATAGATCTCGGTCACCGTAGCTACGGTCGAACGCTTACCTTCGCGGCTCAGCCGTTGTTCGACAGCTACCGTAGGAGGTATGCCGCTGACAATGTCTACGTCTGGTTTATCCATCACTTTTACGTACTGCCGCACATAGGGTGTAAGGCTGTCAAGGTAGCGGCGTTGGCCCTCGGCAAACAGAATGTCAAAAGCAAGCGTCGATTTTCCTGATCCGCTGACGCCGGTGATGACGACAAGCTGATCGCGGGGTAAAGCCACAGTGACATTTTTGAGGTTGTGTTCCCGTGCGCCCCGGACGGTGATTGCGGCTGGTGCCGATGGCGGAAGTTTCTTCCGGCGGTAAGCAGGCCGGGTTTCCTGAACCGAAGATGCCTTCCTTGCCTTCCCATTGAGACTTGCGGCCAGGTATTTTCCTGTCCACGAATCAGTGCAGGCGGCGACTTTTTCCGGAGTACCGGCAGCGACAACACGGCCGCCGGCAGCGCCGCCTTCGGGACCCAGGTCAATGATGTAGTCTGCGGATTTGATCATCTCCAGGTTGTGTTCAACCACAATGACTGAATGGCCTTCTTCAACCAGGCGGTCAAGCACCTTGATGAGTATGGCGATATCATGAAAATGGAGTCCGATAGTCGGCTCATCGAAAATGAAGAGCATCGTGCCGGAACGGGGTCCGGCCAGGTAGCCGGCCAGCTTGAGTCGCTGTGATTCACCGGCGGAAAGCGTGGTGAGCGACTGTCCGAGCGTCAAATATCCCAAGCCTACGCTTCTCAGGATTTCCAGCGATCTGGTGATCTTGGGGACGTCCGAGAAGAAAAGCTGTGCTTCATCCACCGTGAGAGCCAGCACCTCGGCGATATTCTTGCCGCAATAGGTTGCCTGGAGAACATCCGACCGATAGCGGGTTCCCTGACAGTCGGGGCAGAGAACCGAAAGATCGGCGAGAAACTGCATTTCCACCCGCTCAAATCCTTTGCCCTCACAGGCTTCGCACCGGCCGCCAGGCATATTGAAGGAGAAGGTGGACTGGGTGAAGCCGCGGCTGCGGCTACCTGGCGTTTGTGCAAACAGTTTGCGGATCGGATCGAAAATCTTGATATACGTAACCGGGCTCGCACGCAGATTGCCCTCAATAAGGCGTTGGTCCACGAAAATGACGCCATCGATCTGGTCAGCGCCTTTCAGTCCGTCATGAAGGCCGGGCTTTTCTTCAATGATGGCCCGAAATCGTTTGAGGCCGCGGTAGAGGATGTCTTCAACCAGCGTGCTCTTACCCGAACCAGACGGCCCGGTGACGCACACCAGCATGTCCAGGGGTATCGGCACATCGATGTTCTTGAGGTTGTGTTCACGAGCGCCCTGTATTGTAATGGCTCGCTCCGTTACCGGTCTGCGGCGGCTAGGAACCGCTATGGACTGCTGCCCAATCAGATATTGGGCAGTAAGCGATGTCTTGGCTGCAGTGGTAAGGTCCTGAGTCGGTCCGAAGTAAAGACAGGTACCCCCGTTCTCTCCTGCTCCCGGGCCGAGATCGACCAGGTAGTCGCAGTGAGAAATGATTTCGGGATCATGGTCGACCACTACTACGGTATTATGATTATTTTTGATCTTGTGAAGAATCTTCATGAGTCGGCGGTTGTCGCGCGGATGAAGTCCGATACTGGGCTCATCAAGGATATAGAGAGCATTGGTCAGTGATGCGCCTAAAGCAGTCGTTAGATTTACCCGTTCTACTTCACCGCCGGAGAGGGTGCGCGATTGACGATCCAGGGTAAGATAGCCGAGTCCCACGTCGATGAGGTATTGCAGCCGAGAGGAAATCTCGTCGATAATAAGTCGCGCTACCTGGCCATCCTGCGGTGGGAGAGCAAGGTCGCTGAAAAATCTTTGAGCGTTGGTGATAGTCATGCTGTAGATTTCAGCGATGTTTTTTCCTCCGACTTTCCAGGAAAGAACCGGCTTCTTGAAGCGGGAGCCCTCGCAGGCGGGACACAGGGTATAGCTGCGGTAGCGGGACAGGAATACCCGCACGTGCATGTGATAGGATTTTGTTTCCAACCACCGAAAGAAGCGGCGGATCCCATAAAATGTGTCAGTGCCGTTGATAATTGCGTCCTGGTGCTCAGGAAGAAGGTTCTTAAAAGGAATGGCGGGATCGATAGCGTTGCGACGACAAAACGTAAGCAGATCCTTAAACTCCTGCCGGGCTGAGTTGACCGTCCAGGGCTTAATGGCTCCATCGATGATTGATTTGTTCCAGTCGGGGATAACAAAGTCGAGATCGATATCAATGGTGCGGCCGAAGCCGCGGCAGACATCACAAGCACCCAGGGGACTGTTAAATGAAAAGAAATTTGATACTGGTTTTGAGAATGAAAGGTCGCAATACGGGCAGTGAAAGTCGCTGCTGAACTTGTGCATGCTCTGATCCGGTCCGATCAGGGAGAGACGGCCTTTGCCGAAGCGGAAGGCTGCTTCGAGTGAATCCATAATTCGCTTTCGGTTCTTCTGGTTGATCACGATTCGGTCCATGACGACCAGAAGATCGGGGCCGCCCGCTTTAAGGGCCTCTTCCAGCGGCAGAATGGTGCGATTGTAGTAGGCACGAAGAAAGCCCCTGGCCGCAAGCGAATGGATCAGCTCGGCTGGACTGGAGCCGCCCGGAGCAGCAGGAAACAGAATGATAACCGGCGCATTGTGACCGAGGGCCATCAGTTCCGGCCACATTGTCTCCGGAGAATCATGCTTCACCGGTCTACCACATCCCGGGCAAAACAGTGTAGCCATTTTCTCGAACAAGAGTTTTCCGAAATCAGTGATTTCGGTCATGGTGCCAATGGTGGACCGAGAGGTTTTGACCAGGTTCTTTCCCTCAATCGCAATAGCTGGAGGAATACCTTCAATACGCTCCACGTGCGGTTTGTCCATGCGCTCCATGAACTGACGGGCATACGGTGAGAAGGTTTCTACGTAGCGGCGTTGTCCTTCGGCGTACAGGGTGTCGAAAGCCAGACTGGATTTGCCGGATCCGCTGACGCCAGTGACAGCGATGAGATAATTGAGCGGAAGATCGAGAGAAACATTTTTTAAATTATTTTGTCGGGCGTTTATGATACGAATGTACTGCTTGTTGTTCAACAGATGCTCCTGACTGTACGAGTGAATGCGCCAGTGCTGCAGATTTCTTCTTCTTGTGAGCACGAGGCTTGCAAAAATGATATTATTCGATACAGTATGTCTATGGTCGTGACTACTGAGTTGATTTTGTAATAAAAGTTTGGCACATAGCAATGTGCAATTCTCAAGCAAGGCCTATTGTGCGGCTGGTACCTGAAGTAATGCTAATTGTAGCAATTAAAACTAAATAGTGAATGGTATGGTGGATAGTGGCTGAAAAAAAACATGCACGAACCGATAATGAAATGGAAGAACTCTTTGAAGAATTCGGGTCTTCACTGGCAGCGAACTATATTGTCCATGGGCCGGGCGATGTGATGGATCTGCGCGGCCAGCTTCTCAAGGGCTGTGTACAGTGCGGCGAGCGGATATCAGAGTTTATGCTCCCACAAGATATCGCCTGTGCCTTGACCGCCGGTAAATACGAACTCAAGAAAAACGCCATAGATGTATTCAGAAAGATCTGGAACAACAGCATTTCCTTGTCAGAAGCAGCATCCCAGACCGATGGGCTGGTTCGAGCCGCTGGTGATGCGGCGACGGTGTTGAAAACGCTGAAGGCCTCTGATCCGAAAAAGTTTCTTCAAGTACTAACCATCCTGTGGCGATACAGCAAGGAGAAGTAATGGTCAAGATAATTCCGTACAGCCAGGCAAGACGCCAAATAGCCAAGCACCTGGAAGCAAAAGATGTCAAGGAGGCCGAAAACGTGCTTGGCAACTGTACCGAAGAAACACGGGTCAAACTCTATGGTGAAATGTCTCCTCAGCAGTTGGGGACGCTGGTTTCCCGAGGCGATCTGGCTTGGACTGCATGTGAGTTGCCGTCGGAACAGCTGGTTCTCGCTCTTTCTCATGACCCTGAACTTATTGACGAAAAGGGCCAAATCTATCCAGCTCAGGCAGCTGCCTTGGCCTTTACCCTCGCCGATCGGAGCGATGCCGCGACTCTCTATCGCGACTATGAAACAATCCGAAGCATCGTCAACCTGGCTTTTCTGGTTGAATTTCCCGCGTCGATCGAGTTCGATGATTACGAGGAAATTGAAGAATGGCTTTCAAACCACTGGCTCAGTAATTTTGAGCCCGATCTGAAAAACCTGCTTGATTACGATGAAGAAGTATTCAAAGCAATTACGGAAAATGTCCGCGAAGAGGCTCGTGAAGAAATCCGGACGATTCAGCGCGCAATAAAAGAGCGTGCAGAAAAAGTGGAGAAGGAGATGTTTGAAATCTGACGGCATCTTGAGCCGTTTCGTCCGTTTCAACCGCTTAAGCCGTTCCAGCCGTTGGAACTTCTGAGGTAGATGGAACGGTTGGAACCGGTGGAACAGTTCCATCGTTGCCGTATGATCGTTGAACTTTTAGAACTTCTTCAATTCTGACTGATGAAACAAGAGCACTCTCCTTCTCTTCCCCTCGTTCGGTGGAGACCGCAAAAGCCGGAATGGGACTTCGACCCATCCAAACCGTTCCTTGTCGAGATCCTCAAGAGAGCGATTTTCTCTGACGTGGTAGATGTGCTTTTCCTGCAGTACTTCAAGAACTCGCTCGCGGTAATGTGCGAAGCCTGGCTCAAGCGCCGCGGCATTGATCCTGCCATTAATACCAGCAAGAATTACCATGCCTTACAGGATGAATTTTACATCGTCTTAGCCCACATCAATCGAGGCTTTGAGACGGAGGCTCAGGCTGACTGGAAGGCCGGTGTCGGCCTGCTCATGAGCCTGTGGAAGAACATCGAAGCAAACGGTACGCCGCACTGGATCGACCATAAACGAGAGCGTCGCAAAGGTGACCCTGCGAGCCGGTTTGAACTGACGGCTGAACCGAAACAGGATGTTTCCGATGCTTTCTGGATCAGCATGTTTAAGAAAGGGAGAAAAACACGGGAAAGCATCTTTGCCGCCGCCCAGCGAGTTGATTCTCAGCAGGCCCGTTATTTCCAGTCGCTGTTTGATCTTGATGAGCATAAAACGTTCACCGAGACGGTACTCACTATGATTACCACAACCCAGGAAACGTGGCTTGACCGGCGGTTATCTGCGAAGCTTGGGCTAGCCAGAGGCTATTCGTTCTATGAAGAAACCTTCGGCGCCAGTATTCCGACAATGAAACAAGCCCGGAAGATTGTCGAATCGGGTATTGCCCAGCTATGGCTGATAAACAACTTTTTCAAGCTTTACCGGCGGGATTGGAATTACTTGCTGGAATCACTTACCGGCGGGCATCATGCCCTCGATCGTCTATTTGGCAGTATTATTGTCACTCTCGCCCTTGGCCGAGACCGGAAGACCTTTGAGGTGCGCGAGGATGATGCCGAGGAGTTTTTTGAGATCTTCTGGCGTAACAACTTAACCATGCCGTTTTCGCATGCTTTCAACGTCGCTCGCCAGCTTCACGAGGGAATAATTGCCAGCGAGGAGTATAGTATTTTTTTAAAAGCCACCGCTCTTTTGCGTGCCTTGGCACGTGCAGAGAACGAATCGGAACGGCCCAAGACACTGGATGAGGGGAAAACAATTCTGCAGATGTTTGATCCCTGGGTGAAAGAGGTGATTAGCTTTCCTCTCAGCGAGACTGCAGGAGACTTTTCCGATCTGAACTACCCGATTGTGGATGACGAAGGATACGCTCGGCTTCTTGAGAAGCTGAAATGCTTACTCAAATTGGAGATGAATGTTCACGCTGTTGTCGAAAGCTCCTTCTGGTATGTAGTGGAAACATTCGGTGATCTGGTTCGAGCATATCGGATTCAACAGAAAAAGAAACTCACCCTTGAAGAGCGTTCTGAGCTCAACAGAATCGCTCAAGAAAATCATCTCATGCCTGGTGAAAAAAACTATCTCATGTACGCACCGGACCGATGTTACATCGGAAAGGAGCTGCGTTACTTTCGGGAAGGACCAGATGATCGGGCACGAAACGGCCTGGAGCTCAGGTTTGAGAAAAAGACCCAACAGAGCACGAAACACTACATTACTCCGCCCTTACGGGTTCGGCGGGAATTGAATCAGCGCTGCGGTCGGTATGGGAAATTGATCGGAACTCTGTATGACCGCGATGAGAATCAGACCCGGACTCACGTTAAAATGATCTGGAATTTTCCCAAGATTCAAATTACCGATCTGGATTGCCGCGCTACTATTCGGCCGCGTACTTTTTACGAAATCACCATCACCAGCGCCGAACCTCGAAAGCCCCGCGAGCGATGGGAATAGCCGTAATTTTCCATTAAAGAAACTCACCAAATCTGCCTATCTATAAAGAAAAGCCTGAAAAGAACAACAAGGCGCTAAAAACGAAGGTCCCGGCTCGGAGACAACGGGAATGATTCGTGTATAGGCACGTTTGATCGGATGAACGGACGAGTGAGCCTGCCTCTGCTCGGTTGCCGTTCACAGCTCACTCTGCGCACATTCTCCTTGCAGAAATGTACAGTCTGTCCTATCCAGGCTTCGAGTTGCTTACTGTGCTGTTCGCTTAGGAAAATGACAACCTTGGTCAATGGCCAGCTTCCTGTGCCGGAGAGGTAAAGATCTTTTTGGTGCCATATCAGGTGCAGTGACCAGAACAATGACGGATATGAGCTGCGTTATTCTTGAGACAACGTACATCACCTCTTGTACCGGAGGACTCCTGTGGTAGAAAAAATTCTTGTGGTGGATGACGAATCAAGCATATTGAAAGTCCTTGCCACCTTGATTGAACGACTTACGCCCTGTCAGGTGAAAACGTGTCAGAGCGGTGCCGCTGCTTTGGCCCTCTTGAAGGAAGAAGATATTGCTGTGGTGATTGCTGATTATCACATGCCGGATCTGGACGGGATGCAGCTTCTCAAGCACGTCAAGGAGCTGATACCCGAGCAGCTGTTTATTATGATAACTGGTTATGCGACTGTCGAAATCGCGGTAAAGGCAATGAGGGAGGGAGCTTTTGACTTTATTACTAAGCCGATACGTATCGACCAAGTGTCTTTCTCTATTCAGCGAGCGCTTGATTGGCACAGGCTGCAGCAAGAGAATAATCTTCTGCGCCGGCAGGTATCCCGAACGAAGGCCGCTGCTCAGCTTGTGGGTGCGAGCAGGGAAATCAGGACCGTGTGTTCGCTGATCGATCAGGTCGGCGGTACCGCGAGCACTGTTCTCATCACTGGGGAAAGCGGAACCGGAAAAGAACTGGTCGCCCGAGCAATTTATGCCACGAGCAATCGACGAAATGATCGGTATATCACTATCGATTGGGGAACCATACCCGAATCGTTGATCGAAAGTGAATTGTTCGGACACCGCAAGGGAGCGTTCACGGGTGCCACGTCGCACAAGAGAGGCCTTCTGAGTGAAGCAGACGGAGGAACCGTATTCTTGGATGAGATCGGAGACATACCGCTGACAATCCAGGCAAAGCTGCTGCGCTTCATTCAGGAAGGGGAATTTAAGCCAGTGGGAGGTCTGCAATCGCAACGGGTCGATGCTCGTATCATAGCAGCCACCAACAAAGACCTCACGGCATTGGTCAAAGAAGGACGGTTTCGTGAAGACCTCTTCTATCGCTTGAATGTCTTTCATATCCACATTCCTCCCCTCCGGGAGCGGAATGAAGATGTTCCCGTGTTAGCTCGCCACTTTCTTACCCTGTACTCATCCCAGATGCGCAAGCAGGTCAGAGAAATTGATCCTTTAGCTCTTGAAATGCTCCTGCAGCATGTCTGGCCTGGCAATGTTCGCGAACTGGAAAATGTGATGGAGCACGCGGTTATTGTCTGCCAGGATACTGTCCTGGGTCCGAAGGACCTTTCTTTTTTCCTTCCCGTGGAACAAGAGAAAGAGAATGATCCGTCTATTCTTGATCTTCCCTATCAGGAGGCCCGGGATTTGGTGCTGGAGGAATTCAACCAGTTCTATCTCGGTTCTGTTTTGAAAGAATATGGCGGAAATGTTACTCGCGCGGCACGTAAACTCGACATGAAGAGGCAGACGCTGCAGTACCTCATCAGGAAAAATAAAGTAAGCGCGAGTTATCCGCACAAGACGCATGGAGACCATCGCATCGCTCCGAACCCTGATGCGGGCACTCTTAAGCAGGTTTTTTAGTATGCAAGAATGAGCACGGTGCACAAAAGGTGCATAGGGAGAAAGAGGTACACGAGGGCTGATCAGCGTTGCAAAAGAGGCGGCTATACATGGTGACGCGCACCCTGCCTCGTAAAAGAAGCTGTGTGAGGGTCATTGTGAAGGAGTGAAGCGAATAAAGGAATCCCGTAAGCCATTGGTGATTCTGAGATTGCCACGCTCTCCCGCTTACAGCGGGATCGCTCGCAATGGCACAACAGGTATTGCGACACAGCCTCAAAGAAGACAAGTGAACATTCTCTTTAGTCATACAGCCTCGAGTTCCGTGCCTGTACCGCGAGCGTATGAAGCATGTGTAAGGACGCTTTCATAGCGGGAACCCCCGGTGTCCGGGAACACATACCGAACTGAACCGAAGAGGACACTGCTTGCCTTGATGGCACGGCTCTTGCTTTGGGACTTGAGAAAAAGGCAGGTGAATATGGTATCTAACCAAGCGAAGAATAAGAGAAACATTCTACTTCGTACGCCCCTGAGCGGCCGGCATCGAACGCGCGAGGATAACAGTCATCCGATCGTATCCGGTGCTGACGGGATATTGCATGTTCTCAACCGGCGCGGGTTCACGCTGCTGGAAGTCATGGTTGCGGTCGTGCTGGTTGGCATTATGGCGGCTATCGCTGTTCCAAGTATTCGGGCGTGGCTTCCCCATTACCAGCTTCGTATGGCCAAGAACGATCTGGTCAACACCCTTTATCTGGGAAAAATGCGCGCCATCGCCACAGGTCATCGCATGTATGTAGATTTTGATCCCAACGGCGACGGAACTCTGAATGAGGCAGCGTTCACTGGTTATCTGGATACTGATGACGACGGCAGTCGGGGTGAGGCGAACAATGCAGCAGGGGAGAACGAATTCACGGAGAGCCAGGTAGTGCTCCCGAAACGCTCCGGCGGCATCCCTGTAGTTGAGTTTCCCGGACGCATCAGCACCGGAGCCCTGGATGGGACTCCGGCGGTCCCTAACGGCAGCGCGATCGGCGACGGCATAGAAGCCAATAATGACAGAATCGAATTCCTTCCCAGCGGCCGGGTCACGTTGAACGGCGATGGCACTCTCCCGACAATCTATCTTAGAAGTGATCGGGATGAACAGTGTGCGATTCAGGTGAACATGCTTGGACAGATCATCGTTTACCAGTGGGAAGATTCAGCCTGGGCATCATGATACCATTTAAGAGAGACACTATGCGTACAAACCCCATCATAAAAACCGGAGAGACAACATCGCTGCTGAAAATACAATGCTTGACCCGCCATCTCGGTATGGAGGTATCCTCGAAAGGATTCACTCTCATAGAGGCTTTAATCGCCATGACTGTTCTTGCTATCGGCCTGCTGGCAATAGCTCAGATGCAGGTGATTGCTATTAAATCGAATGCCGGCAGCCGAGATGTGACCGAAGCGACCACGCTTGCTGAAAAAAAGCTGGAATATCTCAAAATCCTTCCGCTTGATGACCCGGATCTGGTTGATGCGAGTGCAGACAACAATGCCACTCTTACCAGTACTGCAACTGTCGACCACAGTGATCCCGATAATCCGGTGGGAGGCGTGTATGACGTGGTTTGGAATATTGCCGATGGCGAAGATACTAAGGCGATTGCGGTCATTGTGAGTTGGGCCAGTGGTCCACAGAGAATTTCCAAACAGGTAGTCATGCCGATGATTATCGCAGATTGAGAAGGAGCTGCCTGGTCATGAAGAGACTTCAGCGTGTTAGTGGATTTACGTTGGTCGAGGTGATGGTAGCCGTTGTAATCGGAGCTATTATCTCCCTGGCAGCATATCAGGTTCTGGTGGACCAGGGACGAGTCTATGAAACACAGGACCAAAGCATAGCAATGCAGCGCAGTGCCCGTGCTGCTCTCGATTTTCTCTGCGAGGAACTCAGAGAAGCCGGTTATGGAGCTGATAACGACACAGACGTATTCGTCACTCTGCTCAACAATGATAGTGACAATGCCGACATCGATAATGGCACAGATCTGATAACCTTTGTAGCAAATCCGATCCAGGGAAGCATCATCGCCGCCGACGCTGGTTCAACGGTGTCTTCTATCTCGGTGCACCAGGCGCCCAACCAGGCCATGGACTTTAAGGCCGGTGATGTACTCACGATACTCGACTGGAACAAGGCAGGTGTGATCGATTCAGTAAACGTGAGTGAAGTCACTATTACACCAGGAGAACCAACAGTTCTCACGCTGTCTGCGGAACTCGGTGGGGACGTCAAAGCCGGCTATATTGCCACCATTCTGCCGAATGCAATAACGTATCGAGTATCTAACCGCATTTTGGAACGTGATCAGGCTGGGACCGGGTTTCAGCCGTTAGCGGATGATGTGGAAGATCTTCAGATAACCTATGCATTCGATCAGGATGGCGATCCGGGAATCGATCTCGATGCCGAAGGAGAGGTGATCTGGGCTGTCGACAGTAATGGTGATGGAGTCCTCGACACTCAGGTAAAAAATGACGGAACCACGGCTGGCCTTGAACTGACCGTCGATACCATCGGAAACCAGCGTGAATGCAATGTGCGTGCAGTAAAGGTCAGTATTCTAGTGCGAACCGCTCGCGAGAATCCGGATCTTCGGTTCCGGAGCCAGTACATTCGTCCACGTGTTGAAGACCACGCGGCAGGAGTTGAAAACGACGGATATCGACGATGTCTGCTGCAGAGAGTTGTGAAACTTCGAAATCTGGGAATGGGATAGACAGTCAATGCTGACATGGGTGCTAATGTAGCGATACGAAACGTAAGGGAACATGCAATGAAAGAGACATTACTCCAATCAGATCGAGGTGCGGCGCTTGTAGTCTGCATCATGCTTTTGATTATCCTCTCGCTTCTCGGCAGTGCAGCAATTATGAGCACCAGTACGGAAAACAAGATAACCCATTCATTCCGCAAATCAGGTATTGCCTTTTATGCTTCGGACAGCGGTGTTGAACGGTCTGCGGGAGTGATCGATTACTTTATTGATGAACTGCCGGAAGCCGGTGATACGGACATCCTTCGCGATGATATAGAGAGCATTATCAATGATGCAAATTTTGTCAATGAAGTCATGGGAGTTGAAGGGGAAAACAATGATGGTGCCACGGATGCACCGGATAACAACCCGGATCTTTCAACTGCAATTGAAGATAATGACATTTCAGTGGATATCGATCGGATGAATCAGGATTTTGCGCCTGGCGGTAATACCGAGTGGGGTTATGAAGGCGGCGGCAGCATCGGTGGTGCGAATGGCGTAGCAGTATACTACCGCGTATATTCCCGGGGCCAGTACCAGGATGACAATACCAGCACCTTCCTCGAATCATTATACCGAAAGCTGCTGTAACGCGATGCGACCATTTTTTCGCGACACCTTTCGGTGGTAAGAGCGTTCTTCGGCGTGATATGGGCGTTAATGATTCCAATTCCAAGAGGATGTAGCAGCTATGAGAAAAATAGGTATCGGTTTGGTTCTGAGTGGACTCTTGCTAATCTCTTCGAGCTTTGCGGCGGCGCAAGCGATGTGGCACACCGGTACGGTGACGAAGGAAGCATGGAAAGATACATACGATCGTATAGAAGTCAATGATGTACCGTATACGCTCATGCCTGAGGGTGTGCGCATTGCCGCCCAGTATCAGTCTCAGCCGGGCATATACAATTCTCGGCGTATTC
>JAGOGO010000057.1 GCA_017996625.1 Deltaproteobacteria bacterium
CCATAACGGTAAGCAGATTCATAATCAGCGAACCTACCGCCTTCCCGGGCAAAGAGGTTTTCGCAGTGTTCACGGAAAGATTCTCGCTCAGCCTTATAGCCGATATCTATCTTCTTTCGTCTCTCCTCCGCTTCTATGTCTGTCGCCTTCCAAGGGCGATCAACCGGGTATTGCTCATAAGAGGCACGTTCCTCACCCACGTGCACCTCCCCGGCCTCCTGTCCGGTCATCGTATACGAGTAGACGCGACTGCATCTCCTTTCTCCCGGGCTCTTGCCCATCCGCGACTCTTCTCTCATTGTAGGGATCACATTCTCCCCACGGCCAGCCTCTCTTTTCTCTTCATGCCAGCGGCTGGCATGCTCTTCAACATCTATTGCACCATAATCATCCAAAACATTGCTGACACGATCTACTTCATCATCGCGGGCAGTTACCATGACGAGTGTTTCTCCGCGGCGTACTTCCTCAGCGTAGGTTTCTGCCTCTTCTTTCGAAATACCCACTGCCGCCAGACTCCCAATCAGTCCGCCGGCAGCGACGCCCGTCCCGGCACCGAGCAAGCCTGCAATGAGCGGGCCTGCGGCTAAGACTGGGCCGACGCCAGGAATCATTAGCGTCCCTAATCCCAGCAGTACACCACCTAGCCCCCCCAAGGCTCCACCGGCCATCATACCCTTGGCTGTGGGTCCGGGACCTGTAGCTTCTGCAGTCTTTCCCGCTTCCGGATATGAAGTGTATTCGCCAGCTGTGTCACCCACGATAATGCTGATGCGGTCGCAATCAATACCGCTTTCGATCAACACTTCAATGGCTTCTCTGGCTTGTGATTGCTCATCGAATAGACCAACAACTACTTTCGCCATGAGTCCCCCTTTCCAAATTGTATGTCAGACTGTTCTAACACCTCGGTACATAAATGCTAATAGCCTTAGCCCCACGCTCTGGCTCCCTCAAGGAGCCGCAAGCGGTCCCCTCCTCTTAGCGACTACCGTACGCTTGCTTCCGATACGCGTTCCCAACGGTCAATGCGCCCGCCTAATACTTTTTTATGGAGCATCAGTCGTCTTGGTTCGTGTTGTCCTCGTTATCTCCTGACGCTATAAAGCCTCTTAAGCAGCTTCACCGGAGGAGGACGTAAATGCCATCTTCGGGCTGACCGTTTGTACTCGAGCACTACGCGGGGTGCCAGACATTGAATCTACAGAAAAAATAGTACTAAATGTTCCTTGCAGGCGGGATAGGGTAAAGTGCTTATTCTTATCTTCTCCTTGCCTTATTTGATCAGGCCGGAAAAGTGCAACAATTCGTATCACCAGGTCCGATCCTACGGTATTCTGATGAAAGATCAGAGCTCAATGCTTTATCCGACATTTACGATCTAGAACCTGGATAATTGTGCGTTGAATCTTGCCTGGTCACCCCGGTGGTCATCAGCGGCACCACTGCAGCCGAATTTAGCGTCTGTGTTCAACGAGGCACTCCCATTCAACCTCCCCTGTAAGACAAAAGGCGAAAGCCAGCAGACTACCTCTTCTAAGCATAGTATGTAAAAAATCAGCTCTTCACAGGGAATAGCATCAGCCTTCCCTCATTCTCAGTAATCTTTTCCAGGAAACTGTTTTCTCAGGTCTTGACGGTCTTGACATGCAAAAATGAGGTGGCTAAAATTTCCGAACCTTCACGTTCCGTACTATCTTCTTAGCTGATTTTAATTACCTGTAGATAAATAACGCCTCTTGCAAAAGCTAGCGTATCATCGCTCTGCCAGGTCACAAATCTGACTCACCTTTAAAAACGCCCCTACGGTTAGTATTATTTTTAAAAATACCCATGCGGCACCTTGCCAAGACTCACCGACCCGGTCCCCGACGTCGTTACTTCGCTCAGCCATATTTTCTCTTGGGCTATAGTACTGTTCTTCGTACTGTGAGATGAGCTCTGAACTTCACCTTGCTGCAGCTCATTGAACCCCGAATCAGAAACCATTGCTGAGAACCCGTGGAATGCCTCCACATCACGATGTTGTGAAAACTCCTCGCACAAGGAGATTTAGCAATGCAGACTTCTCGCAGAACATTTCTGGCCTCAGCTCTGGCGGCTGTGGGTGGAGTCATGATGGGTCACGCTTCATGTCTCCAAGATTCACCCGAACGATCCCGACGAAAGACCCCGGATGCTGAAATAAGGACGGATACCTGGCAGGACATCAGATCCCACTTTTTGCTTGATCCGAATCTAATCCACATGGCAGGACTCTTTCTCGCATCTCATGCTACCCTCGTGCGCCGCTCAATAAGCACGTACCGACGCTCATTGAATAAGAATCCTGCACGCTATGTCATGGAGAATAACAGCTCACTACGAACTCAGGTGCGGCAGGCAGCCGCTCGTTACATGGGTGTGAAGCCGGACGAGATCGCCTTAACCGATTCCACCACCATGGGAACGGCTCTGGTTATAACCGGACTCCGTATCAGAGAAAATCAGGAAATGCTCACTGCTGAATTTGACTATTACTCTACCCACGAATCCATGCGCTATCAAAAGGAGCGCTCAGGAGCTTCGATGCGGGTGATTCCACTCTATCGGGATGTCAGAACTGTGACGGAAGAAGAGGTCGTAGATGCTCTCATTGGCAACATCCGGCCGGAAACTCGGCTGGTAACCGCAACGTGGGTTCATTCCGCTACCGGACTGAAAGTACCTATTCGCTCTATTGCAGAGAGGGTGATTGCCATCAATGCAGACAGAAGCTACGAGGACCGCGTGATTTTCTTCGTCGACGGTGTGCACGGCCTCGGGGTCGAGGATACCCAGGTAGGAGAGCTCGGCTGCGATTTCTTCTCTGCCGGCACTCACAAGTGGATGTTCGGCCCCCGCGGCACCGGCGTCTTGTGGGGTCATCCCCGTGCACAAGACTCTGTCGTGCCTACAATTCCGACATTTACACCCGATGCCGGATGGGGAGGCAGAATAAGCCCCGGCGGATTCAAGGCATTTGAGCACCAGTGGGCCCTCGCCGAAGCCTTCACCTACCATGAGGCCATCGGCAGAGGGCGCGTGCAGGAGCGCATCCATTCTTTAGCCAGCCAGATAAAGGAGGGTCTCAAACCAATGAAGCATGTGATTCTTTATACGCCGATGGCGCAACATCTCTCTTCCGGATTGGTGTGCTTCGACGTGAACGGAATGAGCCCACCTCAGGTAATAGAAGCTTTGCTTCAGCAAAAGATTGTCGCCAGCACGACTCCGTATTCTCCTTCGTATGCACGCCTTGCACCCGGCGTATACAATACGCCCGAAGAGATTGAGACCGTGCTGGAGGCAATCAGGGGTCTCGCGTAGCAAGCCTCCTGAGCAGGTATGCGGAAGTCATTTGACAGCAGCCTTCATCATTGTGACCGTATTCGTTTATCATGTCGAGTGCTCTCTGGCGTCATTTCGAGCGTAGCAAGAAATCTGTCTTCTCCTGAGATTTCCCAGTCGGCAGGCGCCTCGCGTGACTTCTTCGAAATGACACCCTCCTACCGACCTTCGGAAATAGCACTGCCTTTGTGAAAGTTCTTTTGAATACCTGCCTAGCCTTCCGGTCTGCCAGTTCCGCCACAACACCTGGCAGGAAGATCGCATAGCCATTCGTATCCTTATCACCAGCGATCGCAAAGCATTGGTGACACGAATCCACGCTTACCGTTTTTCAGCCTCAACACCCGCGGCATCTGGAACAGCTTCTTTCAGGTAACGATAGAAGTCGCTGTCCGTCGTGAGGACCAGCACGGAATTGTTGTTCGACCTCTCTCTATATACTTCCAGGGTACGGAGAAACGCATAGAATTCCGGATTGCGGCCATACGATTCACCATAAATCCGGGTTGCTTCCGCGTCTGCTTTGCCCTGAATCTCCTGCACCTGTCGGTAAGCAGCAGAACGAATCTGGCGCAGCTCTTTTCCCATCGTCCCGAGGATCTCGGCGCTACGGCCTTCGCCCTCTGACCGGAACTGAGCGGCGATTCGCTTTCGCTCTGAAATCATCCGAGTATATACTTTCTCACGAACGCTCTCCACGTAGTCGAGGCGTTTGATCCGCACGTCCACCAGCTCTATGCCGTACTGCGGGATAATCCTCCGGGCTTCAGCCAGGATGGTCCGGGTGATCTCCTCCCGTCCGCGGACGATCTGTTTCCTGAGTTCCTCCTCCTGCTCAGCCGGTACATCCTCGAGGACTTCTTCTTCCGGAATTTTCCACGAGGCGCTGCGAACGAGTTCTACCAGTTCACTGTTGGACACCTGGTCACGAACAACTGAATCGATGATATCATCCAGCCGAGACTTTGCTCCCGCTTCTGTAGCCACATTCTCCAGAAACTTCTTCGCGTCGACGATCCGCCAGCGGGCAGTGGTGTCTACCCAAATGAACTCCCGTCCTTTGGTCGGAATCTGGTTCGCATCTCCATCCCAGACAAGAAGGCGCTTCTCGAACCGTCTGACCTCTTGCACAAAAGGCAGCTTGACGTGCAGGCCCGCCTCGGTCACCGTCTCGCCGACAGGGCGGCCAAACTGTACGATGACTGCCTGCTGTCCTTCTTCCAGCATATACAAGCTGCTGAGGAGCGTCAGAACCACGACTACGGCAATAACGATAATCGGCATTTTCAACGTAGGTTTCATGGCTTACCTCCTTCCACCAGCGCCTTTGCTCCTGGCTCTAACGGAAGCCACGGCACCAAAGCCTTTTGGTCGCTGTCCACGATATAGACTCCTTTCATTTCCGCCAGAAAATCGGCAAGCGATTCAAGATAGAGGCGTCGCCGCGTGACTTCAGGTGCACGTGTGTACTCCTCCAGTATGGCATTAAAACGCTCAGCCTCTCCCTTGGCCCGGTTCACCCGCTCGAGTGCATAACCTTCAGCTTCGCTGATGCTCTGGGCCGCGACTCCCCGGGCTTTGGGGATTTCCTTATTCGCCTGTTCCTGAGCCTGGTTTATTGTACGCTCTTTGTCTTGTCGTGCCTCGTTGACTTCATTAAACGCGGGCTTTACCGCATCCGGAGGGGTTACGTCCTGGAGTTCCACTGTCACCAGACGAACGCCGGTCTCATATTCGGTCAAGATTTGTTGAATTTCCTCCTTCGCCTCGCTGGATACCTCCACGCGGGCGACGGTCAGGACGTCGCTGCCGAGACGGTTGCCGACTACCCTCCTCATCACCGCCTCCGTTACATCCCGTATAGTTTTCCGAGCATCCTTCACATTAAAGAGGAAGCGGACCGGGTCCTCAATGCGATACTGAATGATCCACTCGACGTCGATGACGTTGAGATCTCCGGTCAACATCAGCGACTCGCTTTTATAAGCCTTGCTATCCGAGTAGATTGTCCGCTCCCCCGAGCTGCGGACTGCAGTCCGGAACCCGAATTCGTCCTTGAGCACCCGGGCCGTAGGAACTCGGCGAACCGTCTCCACCCGGAACGGCAGCTTAAAGTGCAGTCCGGGGCCAACGGTGCGTACGACCTTTCCAAAGCGCTGTACGACCCCAGTCTCCTCGGGCTGGACGGTGAACCAGACTGTCCAGAGAAAGATGAGTGCAATTACGACCGCGATCCAGAAAAAAATCGATCCCCCCTTGACCTCCCGCCACTCCTGTCCCATCTTTGCAAGAACATCCTCTAAAGACGGGGGCGGTCCCTGTGGTCGAAAATCTCCGCCAACCATTCTGTACCTCCTTGTGCCGCCCGCAAAGGCGTGCACAGCTAAAAGTGGATCATCTGCATTCATGCGTTTTCACGATCAAGCGCTGCCGCCGGCAGCGCTCGGCTCGATCCGCGCTTCCATCGTATGGGTTCGAATTCCGTATGCACACCCTGTCCGATAAGGTCATTCTCAGGCGTGGGACGAAGCACCTCGATTTCTGAGAACGTGACTGCATGAGATCCTTCGGCCCGCCTGACCGGGAATCAGGATGAGAGATTTCGGGTTGTATGAATTATCGGACAGGCTCTGTACTCCTCTTGAGGATACTTCTTTTCCCGAAGCGTGATCACCGCTCGATTCATTATCAGCCACAGCACACGCTAAAGTCAACCTAAACCGAGTTCAGCCCAACCTCCACGAGAGCCAATCCCGTTCAGCTCCGCCAGGATTCACTGACCGGCGCCTTTTCACGCAGCCAGAACCTTCGTGACACCATCAGTCATCTCGACCACCTCACGTTCTTGCGCCGATTAGGTGCTTTCGCTCTTAATCAGAAAAACTACGGCATCATTCGGCACGGTTCAGCAACTCCTGATTGTACCGTTCTTATGTGTATTGCTTCATGAATCCGCATCTCCTTCTACCTCGGTTCCGACTTTCCGGTACAGTCAATCCCCAAGCCGGATACGCTGACCAGCTTGGTGCAATACCGTAACTATCCCATTGCCCAAGACCAAAAAAACACGGAAAAATCATAAGTGAGTCGCTTTAACAACGATCCGCAGCGGCTCCGAGAGAATGATATATCATGACAAGCTATAAAGAGGAGGAGAACAATGGATAAAGATCGAATCAGCAAGAAGCATTTTCATCTTTTCGCAGGGAAATCGATCAGCGGCCGATTTCCCTCACTTTTATTTCGATGGCGCCTCTGTGCCATTGGCCTCGCCCTGATGGGTGTCGCCTTTGCGGGGCTTGGGTACGATGCTCTCTACTCGCAGGCCGGCGCGGCCGATAGTGTCACTCTCACAGACATAGAACTACTCGGGAAGTATGTCTTCTGGGACAAAATATCTGTTCCTGCGGGCGCGATGGGCTGCTTTACCTGTCACGACTCAAGGACCGGCTGGGTCCACAAGGATACAAAAACTCACCAGAGGCAGGTGGTGGCGACAAGCGCCGATCGCACAAAGACCGGTACGGTCAAGCCGCCCGCTAACGCCTATGCAACATTCATCCCTCCTTTCTTCTCCGACTGTCCTTTTGGACTTCCGGGCCTGTGCGGAGGAAACTTCTGGAACGGCCGTGCCGAAGGAAATGAATTTCCTGTATTCCCGGACGGAGCAACTGAGCACGCCTTTGACGAGGTCTTCTACGACGCGTCCGGCGTCTTCCACCCGGAGTTAGAAGCCGCTTACGGCAATTATCTAGGGCCGGTAGCCGATCAAGCCTTGAATCCTTTCCCCAATCCCGCTGAGCAGAACATTTCGCGGCTGGGTGTCTGCGAGCATGTCGCCTCAGCTTCGTATGCCCCGCTCTTTAAGAAAGTCTGGGGCGAGCCAATCGACCTCGGCCTTAGGCTTGACATCAGCTTTAAACGGATCGCGGTTGCGCTCGCGGCCTATCAGGCGTCTCCCGACGTCAATTCGTTCACTTCCAAGCGTGACAACGCACTCAAGAGAGAGCTTGACGGCATCGATATTGACGACACGCCGGGAGCATTCCCTCTGGTCGGCTTGACAGACCAGGAAAACTACGGTCACGATCTGTTCTATGCCACCCGGTTCAGTCCGATCGTGGTGGACGGAGTAACCAAATTCTCCAACTGTGGGTTCTGTCATAGTGATAATCCGGGGGTGGATACGGGCGTAGAGTCCTTCCAGTGTTATGCCGACGACGCCTACCATAACATCGGTGTTCCCGTGAACACGGCGATCCCTAACGGCGGCAAAAACCCTGATGAAGGTTTGGCCGGCCATACCGGCGACCCCACGCATCTCGGAAATTTCAAGACGCCGTGCCTGCGTAATGTAGACAAACGGCCATCGACCACGTTTATCAAGGCATACACCCACAACGGCTGGTTTAAGAGCCTCGAGAGCCTGGTTCATTTTTATAACACGGCTGACGTCAATGGAGCAACGGCCGCATCCTATGGTATCACGCGATGCCCGGATTGCGTCAGATCTGAGAGCGGTGCAAAAAAACGCAACTGTTGGCCGGCGCCAGCGTATGACAACCTCTCTGCCATCCCCTTTCTCGTCGGCGACCTCGGGCTGACTCCGGAGGACGAGGCTGCGATCGTAGCGTACTTGAAAACGTTCACCGACACCTACACTGCCACGAGACCGAGACCATATCGGACACGCTGAGTCCTACTGCAGAAGGGGCGGAGAACGTAGAGCACGAGTGATATTCCCTGATCATGACAAAGGGCAGCGATCGCAGGATCGCTGCCCTTCCTTGCACCATCATCACCTTCCTACCGTAAAAGAGAAGAGCCTTGGCGGAGAGGGTACCAAGGCTCTTTTCCCGATGACCAGAGCGGTCTGGTTTCTGTATTTTATTTGCTGCCAGTGCAAGCTCTTCTCCGGATACCCGCTAACCCGATCAAGCCGCCTCCCAGCATCCACAACGCACCAGGCAGAGGGACCACCGTCGCAGTGTCCGGCACACCCACAAAACCATACCCGGTTATGTTCAATCCGGTCACTGGTGTCACTGGATCGGGCAACGCATAGCCGCTGTTCGTAGCCGCAGTGTCTCCTCCGTCTTTTAAAAACACATCTCCCCAGACCGGCGCTCTCGTGGTCACGATGGTAGCAGTTAAGGTGGCGACGTCATCCACTTCCCATTTGACGCCATAGATCGTCTGGTTATTACCATCGATTGTCGCTGGAGAGGTTGCGTCATTTCCAATCGGCAGCTCCAGGCCGTCAAAAGTGGTGCCGTCAAGCAAATCGGAACTGTCGAAGTCGGGAGACGTTTCAATTGTCATGTGGCTCAGATTAGCGCTGCCATCGTCATTACCGTTGCTGAAGCTGTACGTGTAGGTGAAAATGTTATCGGTTTGATCGATGGTCCAGGTCAGCACCGGATTAGCCCAGGCTGAAAGGCTGCCGCTTTCTGCGGCGACCAGTGTCCCATCTGTCTTGTTAAGTGTGCCGCTTGCAGTCAGTGCCGCAGATGACGGTGTAGAACCGAAGGCCAGTACTATAGCCGCGGCAAAGATCGCTAATAAAGGTAATACTCTCGTCTTCATCATTCTTCCTCCTTTCGAAAAAACTTCCTCTATTATTTCTACTGCTGTCCCGTCCAGCCGGAAGCAGCACTGGTAAGCAAGAACATTGAGGCGGTTGCGGGTGCGCTGAAGGTCTTCTCGCTCTCAGGGTTAAAGAGCAGAAAGTGTCGTCCTGAGGGAGTCCCGCCTTACAACCCGAGTGCGGGACGACCGAAGAACCTCAGCACTGCAGTTCTCTTCACCACCGAGATCCTTCGTACCGCTGGAAGCGGGCATCAGAATGACAGTGCCCGCGAGCAGCGTGAGTCAGTCCTCCAGTATTCATTGTGGACAACAATACTTTCTGTCCCGTACCACCATCGCTCGAGGCAGTATCCCGTATTGCTGAAGCCCGAGTCTTATTTGTGTAAAAAGGGTGGGGTGAGTATTACCTCGCACACGATCTGGGCCTGTTACTTTTCAGTATCAGATCGCATCAATACAGGAAATGGGGTATTTACCCCATTCTGAGGTAGGGTCAACAGTATCTTTAGACAGGCAAAAGGCAACCTGCCCGATTATTTTATTACAGGATTCTATTGACTTAGATATTCGCCAAAAATGTACGCAGGGTGTGAATCGAAAAAAAGACTGTAGACCTCGTCATAAAAGAAGAAGGAAGAGTGCATGATCTTCAGATGAGAGATGCCGGGCCGCTGCGGGTGGAAATCTCGCCTCTTGCGCTTCTCAGCCTCGAGCGCTTCAATAATGAGCTTTCGATGCTGTTCCGTCTCGGCAGCAAGGTCCGATACAATGGCGCGTATCGTTCCGGGTGCAGACTCAGCTATCTTCGAAAATTGCTTTTCAAGGAGCGCAGTCTCTATGTCTTTGGAAAGCGAAAGCGCTTCCAGCAGACTGAGGGTTCTGCTGGTCGCCCGAGCCGTCAGCGACTCTACGTAGCTGATAGACGATGCAATCGCCTGCGGCTTCAAGCGGCTGTTAAACCTAAACCAGATCTTGAAGCTTTCCTCGGCCCGAAGCACCTCAAGCCTGGTGGAATGTCTTTTTTCATCCTGGGCGATCTCCTGCCAGAAACCACGGCGCTCAGGAAAAAGGTCTGCCAAGGTCTCGTACAGCCCCTTAACTGCCAGCTCATGGCGGATCAGGAGCTCTAAAATGTCCGGTTTTGTCTCTCGCATCTCTTCTCCTTAGCCAGGTTTCGCTTTACGCCCGGCAACCTTCCGCTCTCTTGCTCTCATGCGGGCTATGAGGTTATCATTTCGACCAGGTGCGGTCCTGGTTCCGCTAAAGCGAGCTCAATGTGTTTCGCCAGCTCCTCGGCAGTGTCGACCGAAACCGCTGCAACCCCCATGGCTTTAGCGAGCTTAGGCCATCCGATAGGCGGATTGTCGATGTCGAGAATGGATCGGATATGTGGGCCAGGAGAGGTTATCCCTGCTCTCTCCAACTCCAGCTTCAGAATGTTGTACCGGCGGTTGGAGCAGATCAGGGTCGTGATGTTTAAGCCCTGTTGAGCCTGCGTCCACAGTGCCTGAACCGTATAGAGAGCACTTCCGTCAGCCTGCAGGTTGATTACCGGTCGATCCGGGCACGCCATCGCAGCTCCTATCGAGCACGGCATACCATAGCCCAAAGCCCCTCCGGCAATGGTAGTAAGGGTGTGCGGCAGGGAGCCGCTGCTGAGCCCGTAATATGGAAATGCGGAGGAGATACCCTCGTCCACAATGATGGCACCTTCGGGCTGCATCGCCGCAAGTGTCTGGCAAGCTTTTTCGTTCGTTAACACTCCCTGAGGAACCGAAGGACGGCTCAGGCCACGATCCAACCTCGGAGCTGCACCCCTGGGCGCACCGAGGGAATCAGCCAGGTGCTCCAGAGCCTCGATCGGGTCCTGCTTCGGAGAAGCGATCACACTTCGGGCCTGACTCTCAGAAAGGAGCGTGCCTCGGATGCCCCGGTAGCCGAAAAAGCTCACCGGCTCCTTGGTGCCACATATCACCACTGCCTCATAGCGCGACAGCAACTCGATGGCCGGCTCCGGAAAATACGGAATCCGGATCACCTCCGGCAACCCGGCGCCCCTATCCATGAATCCGGGAAGAAAGTCCGTCAACAGGTCACATTGCTTTGCCGCTATGATGCGGCCCGCGGTCTGCAGTCCTCGCTCACGCAGAGCCCTTCCTCCAAGAATCAATGCCACCTTGTCATATGACCGCATGAGATGGACTGCTCTCCTGATACTATCCTCATCCACCGGATCAAAGGCAAAACCAGGAAGAGCGATTTTATTGCCTGTCACCTCAGCCTCCTGATAATTGCTGGGTACGATCAGCGTGGATATTTGTCCGTACTGAGATGCAGCGGCCGCATCAGCAACGTCACGAGAGAGATCCCCTGGAGAACGGGTCGTCCTGTGCCACCCGGATACCGTCCCCGCAAGTGCCTCAATGTTCATGGCCAGAGGCGCATCCAGAGGAATGTGCTGCGTTGCGTGTTCGCCCACCAGGTTCACCAGCGGAGTCCTAGCTCTTTTGGCGTTCTGCAGGTTGGCAATCCCGTTAGCAAAGCCGGGTCCGAGATGCAGCAACGTCATAGCCGGCCTGCCGGCCATGCGGCCGTAGCCATCTGCCGCTCCCGTACACACCCCTTCAAACAGGGCCAGCACCGGCCTCACACCCGGCTCGCTGTCGAAAGCCAGGGCGAGCGGGACCTCGGTCGTTCCGAAATTGCTAAAGCACACCTCAATGCCGGCCTTAGCGGCAGTTTTCATTATCAGCTCTGCTCCATTCATAACCTACCCCTTCTCTTTGCGCAGAGAATAAAACTTTAAGAAAGCAGTAACGTCCTTTTCCTCTATTGGAGGAATCAGTAAAGCACCCTCCACTTCAATACGACCATGAAGCCCGCAATCCCCACTCCCGCCAGACCCCAAAACAGAAGCTTCTGGAGAGATGTCCGGCT
Organism: Deltaproteobacteria bacterium; assembly: GCA_017996625.1. GTDB lineage: Bacteria > Desulfobacterota > WTBG01 > JAGOGO01 > JAGOGO01 > JAGOGO01. Next base: position 11,896 of record JAGOGO010000057.1, read on the forward strand.
GCTCAGGTCAAGGACAATCACCCGCAGTCCCAACACTGCGTGAGTCGTAGCCGCCGCCAGCAGCAGAATTTGAAACAGCACCTGGTAAGGATAGCAGAAATGAAGCGTTACAAAAGCGATGACCAGGAGCGCCGAAAATCGCTGCAGCACCCACGCCCACATACCCACATACGTAGCGCGCCATTCCGTCGCACTCATCACTTCACGCTTCCGCTCCATGCCCGCAGCACCTGTTTCTCTCATCACCCTTTACTCCTTCTTGTCGAACAAAATCGCGACTTCAATTTCCGCTGAGTCGATCCGCCGCAGGCCCCACCGCCTCGGGTTCAGGCTGCTGAGGTACGCAGCCAGAGCATCAACATCCTTTTCCTCAAGATGGTAGGTAACCATAGCCCCTTTCTTCCCCAGGGTCAGGTCGGGGTCACGGAGAAGATCCTTCAACCAGCGCCTATCCCGCTTCGCACCCACCCGCCAAAGGTCCGGTGCCGCCTTCATACCGTAACCGAGAATACTATGACAGCTCGAACAGCTGTTCTTCTTGAAGAGCGCCGCCCCGGCCAGCTCTCTGTCTGTGAGCTGCCGATTAGGACCGATATATTTGTCAGGCACCGGGGTAGAAAAAAATCCCGTCATCGTAAGATACACAAGCAGTATCGCCGCCGTAACGCCAAGCGGCGCAGCAAACGGACGCCTGCTCAACATCCTCTGCGGATTTCGATCGTACAACGGCAGCGCGATCAGAAATAGAAACACAGCCACGGGGATAAGTGCCGTTCCGATGATAATCCATGGGCCCCGGAAAAGCTTCAGGATCTGGTAATAAAAAAGAAAATACCATTCCGGCCGCGGCACCGCGCTGCTATCCAGCGGTGCTGCCGGCTCTGCTGCCGGTACACCGGCATATCGCGCGAGAGCGATAAGGCTACCGAGGGCTACTAGCCACATTGCCATATCCTTGCTGACGTGGCACGGAAAGAATGGCTGGGTTTCCTTGTCAGCTTCCGTGCCTTTCGGCGGAGGCCCCATTTCACCATGATGCTGAACCAGCAGCAGGTGACTCCCGACAATCACCACCAGCAATCCAGGTATCAGCAGTACGTGAAAGGCATAGAAGCGGGTCAACGTGATCGCACCGACCTCCGTACCTCCCAACAGTCTGGCCGCCCAAGAGCCAACCAATGGTACCGAATCAACAATGAAGATCGCTACAGTGGTTGCCCAGTATGATATATTACTCCACGGAAGCAAATACCCGGTAAAGGCCATCCCCAGTGTGAGGAAAAGAAGCATCACACCGGTCATCCAGGTCACCTCATTGGGTCGCTTGTAGGTGGCATGACAAAACGTTCTGAACACATGGATCACGACCACCAGCACCATACCTGAGGATCCCCAGTAATGCATTCCCCGGATCAGCCATCCCAGCCTCATTTCGTTCTCAATATACTCAACGCTGCGAAACGCCTCTTCCGGGCTCGGCGTGTATGAACATGCCAGGAGAAACCCGGTCACCGCCTGCACAAAAAACAGGAACAGCGCTATCGAGCCCAGCGTATACCACCACCCGATTCGCTTCGGAACCTGTTTGTACAGCACTTTTTCCTTGACCGAATCCCATCCGGTCCGCTCGGCCAACCAGCTGCTCATGAGCATCCCTCTATCATTACGCTCATTGATTCATTGCCAATTCCATCCCGCCCATGCCTGCAGACCGCGAATAGACACCGCATCTCAGATAAGAGTGGGAAGTTCTCCCTAGCTTATACTATCCACCTGATCAACAATGCAAACCCATCGTCTGACGCAACCATTATCCCTTTACATACAGAATCCCCCCTTCAACTTTGTGGCTAATACGACGAAGCGGCCGTGGAGGGGGCCCCATGGTCACCTTTCCTTCCCGGTCAAACCCTCCGCCATGGCACGGGCATAAGAAATTTCGGATTGCAGCATCCCAACGGCACGAGCACCCTAAATGGGTACAGGTGGGATCGAGTACGATCAGCCCATCCGTCTGTGTCTGCACCAGGTAGGCTCGCTTTTGCACCTCTCGATACCTCCCCTGCTCCCAGCGCCGTACCGGGTATATGATCTCCTTCGGCTCTCCGTTCCCGTCTGTTTTACTGCTGTCCGCGAGCGCAATCCAGTTTTCTTCCTCATTATGCGCCGCAGTGCCCAACAGTATCTCTCCAGCCACTCCTAACATCGCCGCTGCGATAAGAGCTCCACCTCCGGCCACAAGTGCCTCTAATATCCGCCTACGTCCTCTGTCAATTCTCTGTTCCGACTCCGCCGCATCTTCCGCTTGTAGTTTAGCCTGATGCTCATTACTTCGATGAGCCTGCAGTCGATGCAGCACCGCCTGCCGCTTCAAGTCCTGGATCGCTTCCGTCGGGCTTAGGCCCTTGGGACATACTTCAGTACAGTTAAGCTCCGTGTGGCATCGCCAGATCCCTGTTTCAGCGATCAATCCTAACAGCCGATTCCGCCCTTCGGCATCCCGGGTGTCCCGCAACCGTGCATCAGCCCAGGTAAACGCAAAAGGACCGGGAAACTCCGGCTCCCAGCAGACCATCGTACAGGCTGCATAACACGCTCCACACAATATACATTCCACGAGACCCGTGAGCTGTTTTCGCTCCTCAACCGTCTGACAGAACTCTTTTCCCTCCGGGAAGGTTTTAGGAATAAGAAACGGAGCGATGGACTCATACTTCTTGTAAAATCGCTCCATATCCACCACCAGATCCTTCATTACCGGCAGGTGCGCCAGTGGCTCAATTCGTATTTCGGTACCGCTCAGATTTTCAATCAGCGTTCGGCATGCAAGTCTATACTCCCCATTAATCTTCATAGCGCACGAGCCGCAAACCGCCGCCCGGCATGAGGACCGGAATGACAAGGACGGATCATCGTTCTCCACAATATAGTACAGTCCTTCCAGCACAGTCATACCCGGCTTGACCGGAACAGTGTACCGGGCATACCGGGGCTCCTCATCAATCGCTGGATCGTATCGAAACACTCTGAAACTCGCCATGGTCTTAGGGCTTCTGAATTTGTTAATAACGTAAAGTAAGAAGTTAGAAATGAGAAGTGAGTACAAGCCTCCGAACGCGGTCCAGGTTGATCGCAGAAGAAACAAAGCGCATTGATTGTAAGAGCGAACTCCCCCTTGCCCCATGTCTCCCCTCTTTCCAAAGAGGGGTTCGGGGCAGTTCACGGCTCAAGAGCGCTTCAGCACGCTGCAGGGTGCACATCTCCCGCTCACCCAGGAGATATTCGGCATGCGAGTTTCATACGAGGAGATCCTTCCCTGGTACCCAGCCCGCGTATGAAATCACCGGCAGGCAAGAAGGACATTTCTAACTCCTAACTCCTTACTCTTCACTCTTCACTGTTTCCTGGCGCTGAGGGCGCAGGGGAAAAAGGATTGTCATTGCGGGCAGACCCGCCCTCAAGCTGAGATTGCCGCGCTCGTTAGAAACTCGCTCGCAACGACCACCCTCTTTCCTCATGTTCCCTGCGGGTCGACGTGGCAATCTCCTAAACCCTTTTTCCCACGTGCGCAGCCCTTCGGCAAAGCCAGCACTGAGCTCGTCGAAGTGCTCAGGGCAGGCTCTCCTGCGAGAGAAAGAGTTTCATACGAGACGTGAAAAACAAGAAGACTTCTGCTTCTGGCCTCAGCCGCAGGCGGCGCCTCCTGCCCCTTCCTTCCTGTATCGCTCAGTACTTCCGCTCCTCAGGCCGCCACTTCGTTATCGTCACCGGCTTGTAGAACAGCTCTGGTCCTTCCTCGGTATAGCGGGCCAGTGTATGTCGAAGCCAATTCCGGTCATCCCGTTCCGGAAAGTCGGTTCGATAATGTGCGCCCCGGCTTTCCTCACGAGCAAGGGCACCGAGAATAATTACTTCGGAGACATCAAGGTTGGCGGCAATCTCGAGGGTCCACATCTTGTCAAAGTTGAATGTGCCGCCTCCCCAGACAGGCCGAATGTTCCGAAAACAATTCTTCAGCTCTCTCACCTTCTCCAACGCATCTTCAAGCTGATCCCGGGTCCGGAAAATCTGCACGCTCGAATCCATGATCCCATAGAGGTCATCCCGGATACGATACGGGTTTTCTCCGCCCCCGCGGTTAAATAGTTCTTCCAGCTCCTTTCGCTTTCCTTCCAGCGCCTCCCGCACCAAAGCATCCTCCCGCACCACACCCTTGCCCGACACTTCCTCTCCTGCAACTCTTCCCGCTCGGGCACCAAAGACAATGCAGTCCAGCAAGGAATTCCCTCCCAGCCGATTTGCCCCGTGAACGCTCACACATCCGCACTCTCCAGCTGCATAAAACCCTTGCAGCTCCGTTCTTCCCTCAGCGTCGCAATCGATGCCACCCATCGTATAATGCTGCGCCGGCTGCACTGGTATCGGCACGCTGATTGGCTCCAGTCCCAGGAAGTTCAAGCAAATCTCTCGAATTCCCGGCAGGCGATCGATGATCTTTTCTTTTCCCAGATGCCGGAGATCAAGATACACATAGTTTCTGCCATCGATCCCACGACCTTCAGTGATTTCCGTCTGAATCGAACGCGACACCACGTCCCGCGGAGCAATTTCCATGGAGACAGGAGCGTAGCGCTCCATAAATCGCTCGCCATTCCCATTAAGCAGATATCCTCCTTCTCCCCGGCAGCCTTCGGTCATGAGAATATTCTTGCCGATAATACTGGTGGGATGAAACTGCTCGAACTCCATGTCCTTAAGCGGCACACCAGCCCAGTAAGGAAGCGTTATCCCCAACCCGGTGGAGGTGTAGGAGTTTGTCGTTTTTCCGTAGATCCGTCCTGATCCTCCCGTGCCGAAAATCACCGCCCGGGCCAGGAACACCCGTAAGTCGCCGCTCCGCAGATTAATAGCAATAAGGCCAGAGCAGGTGTTCTCCCGTACTATGAGACCTACCACGTAATACTCAGCATACAGGGTGATTCGGTCCTTCATGCTGAGATACTTCTGAAAAAGCGTGTGGAGCATGAAATGGCCGGTGCGGTCCGCGCCATAACACGTTCTCGGATATCCTCCTCCACCAAAAGGCCGCTGCGCAATCCTACCTCCTTCGCACCGTGAAAATG
>JAGOGO010000002.1 GCA_017996625.1 Deltaproteobacteria bacterium
GAGAGAGACCGCACCATGGTGACCCGAGGCAAACCACTCATGGCTTGCTCCAAGGGAAAAGATACCTTTTGCTCCACTTCAATTGCCGCAAGACCAGGCGCTTTGGCTAAAATCATTACTTGCACATTGGTAACATCCGGAAAGGCATCGATGGGGAGATGTTTCCACGCCAGTATGCCGCCTAAACCCAGAACAATCGTAACCATGAGAACCAGCAGGCGCTGTGATAGAAGCAACTTTATGAAAGCGGTAAACATTAAAGCCTCCAGGACCTTGGTTGGGTCAATAACTCACTACATGGATGGATCAAGTCATTTAATCGTTTGCACACGTTGCTCGAAACCAATGCATATCCACTTGCTCCCTGTTACTATAGTGGATGTCTGAAACAAGTTGACCAAACAACTGCAGCGGTAACGTCATTCCCGCTAAAGGCGGGAACCCACCGTATAAAGGTAAAGGGATTAAGCACAGGGGAATAACAAACAACCAACAGCATCATCTAACATCATTTCACTTATTTGTGACGTTACCTACAGAATCAATCCGCGCAACCCGCGCCCATTTTGGAACGCAAGGTATCAGACTTCAGAAGAAAGGCGCCGTCGGCGACGATCAACTCGCCAGGCTCAACACCTTCAACGATCTCTATGTTTCCGGCATATTCACGGCCTTTCGTAACCCGCCGCCGCACATAGTAATCATCCTTCAGATGCTTATAGATGAAGTGGACACCCTCATCGCTGAGAAGCGCCGGCTCAGGCACTGCCAGGACTTCTTCTTGCCCGACGAGTAAGATTGTCACTTCGCAGAACAGGCCGGGACGAAGATGTTTGTGGTTATTTGCTATCGCAGCTCGCACTTTTACCGTCCGGGTTTTTTCATCCATGGTTGCCCCTACATAATCGAGCTGCCCACGGAACAGTTCGTCGGGAAAAGCACCCTGTCGAATTTCGACCGGTATGGGACCATCCTTCCTTTTCTGCAACAAGGAACGAAAGTCGCTCTCATAAATGTCGGCCCATACCCACACTGTATTCAGATTTGCCAGAAGCATGACATCGCTCGCCGCTTCCACCCGCTCGCCCACCACTGCATGTTTCTCGATGATCGTGCCGTCTGAGGGAGCCCGAATGGTAAGATTCCCCGTCAGGTCGGCGTCGTCAGCGAAACTGGCGTTCGCAATTTCGTGCTCCGAAAGGCCCAGCACCTGAAGCCGTTGTCGAGCCGCCTTGAAAGCTGCCTCAGCTTCGTGAAGGCTGGCTTTCGCCTCCAGCATGTCCTGCTCAGGCGAGATTTTCTGTTCAAAGAGTGCTTTTTCCCGGGCAAAGGTCTTGGCGCGGAGTTCAATCAGGGACTTGTTCTTGAGATACTCAGCCACCGATTCGCCTAACACAGGGCTTTCAATCGTAAAGAGCGGATCGTTCTCTTGTACCTCTGCACCAATATCCACTGCCACGGATCGGATGATCCCTTCGATAGCCGGCGTGATATGAACAGCGGCATTTTCATTGAGCTGCACCTCACCGGTGGTATTGAGAGCGGTGGATATCTTTTGTATTGTCGCCGGGACAACCTTTACCAACCCCTTCTCGGGATCTTTTTCGTCAATGAGAAGAGATGTATCCACCTTGGCGACTCCCACCTCGTAGCGGCACTCCGCACACTGATAGGTCGGCAGCGCATGTTCGCATGACGCCTGGAGAATCTCTTCGATGGTCAACGCAAGATCATTTCCTTTTTCACCTTCATGCGACTCTTCTTCGTCATAACCATGATTTCCCTTGCTGAGACACTCATGGTGGTGTTTCTCTGATGCACCCTGCACGAGCGCAGCGATCACGAAGATAATGACCGGGAAGAGGAGCCATGCTTTCCTTTTGAATGAGCGTTCTTTCTTGTTTCTCATAATTGTTTCTCCTTGAGTGACTCTGCGGAGGCAGTTTCAGCCATATCCATGCTCTGGCCGATCAAACGGTCCACGGTGACTTTCTCTTTTTGAAAGCGTGCCACTGTTTCAACATACTGGCCTTTCACCTCGAACAAGGTGCGTTGAGCGTCTAAAACATCCAGGAAGCCGAATTTACCCTCCTGGTAGCCGAGCTGCGCAGAGCTAAAGGCTTGCTGCGCTGAAGGCAGGACCTGATCCCGCAAGGCTGAAGCCTCAGCGTGGGAAGCAGCCAGAGCTTGATATGCCTCCACGAGTTCAGCATTCAGATTGACCTCAACGGCTTTGCGCTCTGCTTGTGCCTTGGCAAGATTCGCCCGAGCTTCTTGAATACCGCCCTGGTTCCGGTCAAACAAAGGAAGCGGGAGTCCGATTCCCACCACCAGGGCGTGATCATCGCTTTCGGCAAACTGCCGCACCCCTCCGGAGAGGGTAACATCCGGAATGCGGTTAGCCTTTTCCAATTCAACTGCAGTCCGGGCCTGCTGGAGTTCTGCATCCCGGCGCGCAATCTCGGGATTCTGGTGAAGAAGGCGTTGGAGGGATTCCAGCGGCGGAATGGCTGCAAGCGTTTGCAGGTCCCCTCGAGCTTCCTCAAATCCGGGCGATCCGGATCCCCACCAGGAAGCAAGCCGTTGACGGGCGGCGTTCAGATTACGCCGAGCGGTTTGCTCGGAAATCTGACTAATAGTGAAATTAACCGACGCTTTGGTTTCTTCCAGAGGTGAAACCTTTCCGGCTTGGATGCGTTTTCTTACCGTATCCAGCACCTGTTCGGAGAGGCGAAAGGTTTCGCCGGCGAGCCGAACCTGCTCCTGCAAGGCAAGGACCTCTATGAACGCCAGGGTGGTTTCCGTTACTACATCGAGCCGCTTGGTTTCATAATCCCACGCCGCCACGTCTCGTTCCAGAGCAGCGGTTCTCCCCCGCTGGGAGCGCTTGCCGCCCAGTTCGACAAGTTGGCTTAACTGAATGGTTGATTCAGCAGCGTCAAAGCTCTCGGTAGCGCCGCTGCCTCCAAAATTTTCTATCTCCACTCCCAGCTCTGGATTGGGGAAGCGGGAGGTCTGAAGCATGCGAGCTTCCTTCGCCCGCACCTCCCAGGAATAAGCCTCCAGAGTCTGGTTTTTCACGAGGGCTTGGGAAAGTGCGGTTCGCAATGTGAGTACTCCGGTTGGTTCGCTGGCGACAGTTGCCGATAGAGCACACAGGTCGGATGATACCGACACCTGGTACTGAGGGACACTGGGCGCCGAAGCCGCCACAGGTACAGGTTCCTCTGCGTGAGTGAATAAACCAGGAGCGCATCCCCCTGCTCCCGATACGAATAGCGCAAGAATAATCAACAGTGTCATCCTCCTAAGGATTACCTGATACATGTCATGTGTCCTATCATGAATGGGAAATCTGTTTCCGGGGATAGTCGTGAACCACAAACCAGTCCACTGTCTCATACCGGTCATTGCGCAACGCGGGTATAGCTGCCTCTGTACACGCTGGCGAGTTGTAGCTACGCTGGTTCCCGCAGCATGGCTCGGGACAAACGTCCGGGCCGGCGCTGCACTCGGTGGAGCACGAACAAAGAATAAAGGCTTACGCTCTCAGATGAGCAGAATAACGGAACGGATTGAGATGGCCGGAGGGGATAGCCAGGTGTGTTCCGGTTGCGGTGAGGAATCCGCTTCCGAGGGAGCGATGCTCCTTGCCAGAGATTCCGGAATCGCGTCTCCCGGAATCATCTTCCCGGATAGTTCCCGCTGAAGTGAGGAGGTACTGACGATGCCGGGACTGATAAGAGGCATATCGGTACACGCATCGCAAGTCACCAGTTCTGATGATGTTGCATCACGACAAGGTTGGCACCGGTACCCGTTGGCGGAAAGCTCGACCTGCACCCGGCCATCCTCTTTGAAGCAAAGGATAGTGGGAAGGCTGAGGTTTGCGACTCCCAAGAGGAGAATCACAACCTGCGGCCACACCAGCTTTCGTATCAGGGTACGCGTTGTTTTCACGTTTCAGGTACTATCGGTGTTGTAAGTAAAGAGAAGTAAGTCTATTCGGAATCTCCCAGGAGCTTCTGTGCGAAGCTCGCTGCGATCATGGTATCTACACACAGCGACACAAGTCGTATGCAGATTGTCATTCCGGGCTTGACCCGGAATTCAGTATGTGCCTGGATTCCCCCCAAGCGCACAATACTTTAACCGTCATTCCCGCGTAGGCGGGAATCCAGTATTGTGAACAGCGCACCACCACACTGCTAAAACCCGTTGTGCTGGCGATGAGTGCTCGGTAAAATGTCGTTCCTACCAGAAGCGCCGCTATGCTCTGGATTCCCGCCTTCGCGGGAATGACATCTCAGTGGATTGCCGCCTGCGCGGGTTGCGCTTCAGCTCTTTATCCACCGAACGAAGTGAGTCCCGCTCCGAGCGGGATTCAGCTCTTTATCCACTGAAGGAAGAGAATAATGACATTTTGTTCGTTGATGTATGGCGCTCTGTATAAAAGCACTGACACAGAGGAAATGATAAAAAAGTAGACGACACCAATCGCCAAAGTCGGTATTTTCCTCGTGATTATTGCACTCTAGCATAGTCAAGAGGGATTTGCAAGGAACGGAAGGCTAAGAGCTTAACGTAATTTGTATTTGTGAGAAGTATGGAAAATCGTCGAGGGGTTCAGAAGGCCAACAGGCATCCCGAGGACACATGACAGTTATTTGCTTGGAGAAAAACAGAAGCGGAGTACAATGGGACCGGAAAGAACCCCTGCCACCTTCCCGCATCTTCTCCCCTTGACAGCAAAACGTAGTTGTCGTTATGCTTAAATTTTTCAGGCTATCTTCGTTGCTCAGGATCTATCCACGCACCAATGGGTCGCCCGGGAGGAGAATGTACAGCGCGGTTTATCCCGGACTGACCCATTTTACTTAAGGGCTTCCATGAACGATCATGCCAAAACGAAACAGCAGCTTATCGATGAACTGCAGCAGTTACGTCAGCAGGTGGCTGAGCTGAAGGCAGAAGAGCATCAGGAAGCAGTGCTCCGGTCGGACGCAAGAGTTCAGGCCGCAGCGTCAGCGGACGTTCAGGATTCTCTTAGGCTCAAGTGTGAAGCGCTCTTCGCCCAAGCGATCCGCAGCGCTCAAGCCAATATTTTCTGCCTGGATATGGGTACTGGCGAATTCATAGCCTCAGCAGCCACTAAAGCTTTGCACCGCATCCCTGCGGATGCTTTCATTAATCAGGAGGCCGTCATAGCAACGATCCATCCCGAGGACCGCCCCCGAGTGGAAAAGGCATGGGAAGGCTGTATCGAGCGAGGCGATTGCTGCTTGACGGAATATCGAGTCGTGCAACCTGATGGAAACGTGCGATGGATTGCATCACAGGCTCAGGTGTTTCCTGGTCCGCATGGACCGAAGTTCCTGGGAATGTGCCGGGACATCACCGAGCGCAAGCAGGCTGAAGAGCAGCTGCGTATGAGTGAGAACCGGCACCGGCTGCTGTTTGACGCAATGGCGGAGGGCTTTGTGCTGGCAGAAGCCATCGTGGATGAACACAGGCTGCCAGTGGACTTCCGGGTGCTTGAAGCTAATCCGGCTGCTGCAGAGTTGACGGGAATTTCGATTCAAGCAGCGATCGGGAAAACTGCCCGAGAGCTCATACCCGGTATTGGCAAGGAGTGGATTAAGACCCTCGGAGAGACAGCTCTTAGCGGAGAAGCGACTACTTTCGAGCGCTACGCCCGATCATTGAACAAGTGGTTTCACGTCCTGGCATATGGCCTTGAAAGGGACACATTCGCCTGCTTCTTTGTCGATATCACCGAGCGCAAACAGATAGAGGATGCGCTGCGAAGCACCCGAGACACGTTGCAGACAGTGCTGGACACAGCCCCAGCCGGAATACTCGTGGCTGATCAGGACGGGAAGTTCACTCTCGCCAACGCGGTCGCTCTTGAAATATTCGGCGGATCGCCGACGGGTAATGTCTACGGACCGCTGGGTAGTTACGAGGTATTCCACAGCGATGGTTCACCCGTGGTACCAGCGGAACTGCCTCTACCGCGTGCCCTGTACCAAGGCGAAATCACCCGCCAAGCTGAGCTTCTGATCAGGCGAAAGGATGGCAGTGAAGTCGTAGTCTTGGCCGCAGCTACACCCCTGCACGACTCCGAAGGCCGCATCCGCGGAGCGATTGCCGTGCTCCAAGACATCACCGAGCGCAAACATGCCGAAGAGGCATTGCGGCAGAGCGAGGAGCGGCTTTTCTTCGTTGTTGAGAACTCCGAGGATACCATCTTTATCCAGGATAAGGACCTGCGTTACCTCTGGGTATCAAAACCAACCTGGCCGTTTACGATGAACGAAATCCTGGGCAAGACAGACTTTGACTTTGAAGGTCCCCAGGAGCAATTCCAGCGCATGGTGAAGATCAAACGCACCGTCTTGCATGAAAACAGCCCGGTCACTACGGAGCTTTCTCTCTCGCTTAAAGGGCGACCGCGCTTCTTTGGGGTAACCTACAAGCCCTGGTGTGACGCTGCGGGTCATGTGATCGGATTGGCAGGCTATGCCCGTGACATCACTGTGCGCAAGCAGGCCGACGCGGCCTTGCGGCAGAGTGAGGAGCGGTTGAAGCGGGCTGAGGCAATTGCCCATCTGGGCAGCTGGGAGCTCGATCTTGCGCACGATCACCTTTCGTGGTCCGATGAGGTGTACCGCATCTTCGGTATGCAGCCGCAGGAGTTTGGAGCGACGTATGAGGCATTTCTCGAAGCAGTGCACCCGGACGATCGCCAGGCAGTCGATGAAGCATACTCCGACTCGCTCCGGGATGGCTGTGACGGCTATGAGATCGAGCACCGGGTGGTGCGCAAGAAAAGCGGTGAGATACGCTTTGTTCACGAAAAATGCGAGCACGTACGGGATGAATCCGGCCGCATTATCCGCTCCTTCGGTATGGTGCACGACATCACCGAACGCAAGCAGGCGGAGGAGGCGCTCAGGCAGAGTAAGGAGCGGCTGCGCCTGGCATTGGATGCTGCTCACATGGGTACCTGGGAAAGGGACATTAGCAACGACAGTGCAATCTGGAATGATGAGGAGTTCCGGATTTTGGGCTATGAGCCGGGGGAAGTAAATTCCTGCTATCAGACCTGGGTCGCACGTATTCATCCGGAAGACTTGGCAGCGGTAGAAACCCAGATGCGCCGGAGCACAGAATCGTGCTCCGAGTTCACGGCCGAGTACCGGATGCTGTGGCCGGACGGTACGGTGCATTGGGGCGAGACCCGTGGGCGATTTGAAGTCGATGAGTTCGGCAAAGCCGTGCGCTCCTATGGCGTGTTGATCGATATTACAAAGCACAAACAGGCTGAGGAGGCGTTGCGGGAGAGCGAACAACGTTTCCGCGCTATTTACGAACTTGCTCCGCTGGGGATAGCTTTGGTTGATTCCCACACCGGCCGGTTCCTGCAGGTAAATCCCCGCTACGAGCAGATCCTGAGTCGCAGCCAAGCGGAGATTTTAAGTTTGAATTTTCAGGACATCACTCACCCTGATGATCTTCCGAAAGACCTGGAAAAGATGCAGCTGCTGGGCCAGGGCAAGATCCGTTTCTTCAGGAGAGAGAAACGCTACCTTCTTCCTGATGGTTCTTATGTCTGGGTTAATCTCACGGTTGTGCCGATGTGGAAGGAGGGGGAGGTTGCGACGTGCCATATCGCCATGATCGAGGACATCACTGAGCGCAAGCGAGCGGAAGCAGAACTACGGCAAAGCGAATGGAAGTATCGGACTCTTTTTGAAACAATTGATCAAGGCGTTGTTTACCGCAATGCCGGCGGTGAGATCCTTAGTGCCAATTTTGCCGCTGAACAAATCCTCGGTCTGTCACTTGAGGCAATGCAAAGGCACCTGAGTCCCGATTCTTATTGGAACGCTATCCTGACAGACGGAACAAAAATCGTGCAAGACCAGCTTCCGCCCATGATCGCCTTGAAGAGCGGCAGGAAGATCGAGGATGAGATCATAGGCGTTTTCAACCCGAGAGAGCATGGTTACCGCTGGCTCATCGTTGACAGCATTCCCCAAATCTGGCCGGAGGAGAAGTCTCCTTCTGGCGTTTTTACCATATTCAGGGATATCACTGAGCTGAAAGAGGCAAAGAGGGAACTGCGTCGGCTGAATGAAACGCTGGAACGCCGGGTCAAGCAACGAACGGCGGAGCTAAAGAGATCACAGCAGCAGTTTCGGCAGCTCTCTAATGATTTGCTGCAGGCACAGGAAAACGAACGAAAGCGGATAGCCACCGAGATTCACGACAACGCCGGGCAGGTGCTGGCAGCAATCAAGTACCGGGTGGAATCAGCGTATTTGAAGCTTGAGAAAACCGGTGTTAGCGAAGCGCTGCAGCCGGTCAAAGATCTCATCCCCACCATCCAGGCCTGCATCAATGATATGCGGCGGCTGCAGATGGAGCTGCGGCCGAGTATACTGGATGATATGGGGGTGGCAACAGCGGTTGAATGGTTCTGCCGCGAGTTTCAGAAGACGTATCCATCCATTTCCTTGAAACGAAGGCTGACGGTCAATGAATCCGAACTGTCCGCCTCGCTCAAGCTGGTGATCTTCCGAATCATACAGGAAGCGCTCAATAACGTGGGCAAGCACAGCGATGCCAGTTTAGTCCGTATCCTGCTCCAACAACGTGAAGAATCGGTAATGGTGAGGATCAAGGATAACGGCCGGGGGTTTGACGTGAAAGAGGCGCAAGAGATCAAAGCCTTTGGTCAGGGGTTAGGCCTCTCCAGCATGCAAGAGCGAGCGCATTATTCGGGTGGAACGCTGACCATCCAATCAGCTCCAGGTCAAGGTACGTGTATTGAAGCACGGTGGACGAAAAAAGAGTAGAAGTAGAACTCAAGGCCACCTGGGCTGAATCACTGGGGTCAGACCAAGATAACGGTTTGATTGGTAAAGATATTTATTGAACTGGGGCACGTCTATGCTCCTGGGCATCTTCGTTCTTTTAGAGACCCATTTTTAGCGCAAAAGAGAGGCTCTGCGCCGATTTGGAGACTGCCTTCTTGCTTTTTTCCGTGCAAGCACACCACCTTAGCATGGTCTGACCCGAACAATTAATAATCGGATGCACAGACACCCTCACCTCACAGATCATTTCTCCTTTTGCCTAAGACAATGCCACTATTTTATTTGACTTTTTTACTGGGTTCTGCTAATGTCGTTTCGTTCACGGGACAACATACACAACGCGAAATCGATCACTGAATTCCCGGAGCCCTCCGGCCTGCCTTGCCGGAGCTGGCGTTTTTTCCGGTAAGAGAAGACTTGCGAGGCAGAATTACCTGTACTCGGGTCATTTTGTTCATGGAAGGAGGGATGGTATGAAACGGAAATTCTGCGCGGCTTTGATTTCACTTTTTGCGGTGATTGCTTATGCTTCCGGCGCCCAGTGCCTAAGTTTCACCCTGAGTGACTACGACATTGACTACCATGATAGTGACCCCGGCCTGGTGCTCTATACTCAAGACATTCTCGGCGTGCCGATTTCGTTCGACCTCGAACCCGGTGAATCGCTGACCATAGATCTTTTTGAGGTTGGAACGCTGGAAAATTCTATTAGTTTAGATGACTTCATCTCTTACCCTCTTTCGGTTAGCTTCGAGTTCTCTCTGCCCGATGTGTCCGGAACAGTAACCGGTTACTCCCACGGCAGAATCCTATGGCAAGACGGCGTCGTTGATTGGGATAACGACTTCTCCGATCCGGCAGAGTTTACCTTTGGCGATACCGGCTTGTTCACAATCGGTCTCTCTGATGTTTCTTTTGACACCCCGGGATCGGCAATTGTTCAAGCTCAGTTAAATTACGTGCGGGCACCTACCTATGATCCAGTCCCCGGACCCGCTACGATGCTCCTCATGGGCTCCGGGTTTATCGGCTTAGCCGCACTCCGAAAGGGTGCTCACAGGGGCCGGACCAGACTGAGAGATTAATCTGGCAAAGTTTTCATTTAAAGCTCACTTCTCGTCTCAAAGAATTCATCCCGGCCGTAGCCGATAATAGTACCGAGAGAAAGACTCCTTGCCACGTCTAAGTCTAATGACTTAAGAAGAAACAGCAGATCATGCGTCACGGCAATGCAGTGCTGGTTGGTACGGATGATCCGATCGAGTTCTCCTTTGCCGAGTTGGATTGAAAGCCTTTCATATAAGAACAAAACGAGGTACTGCTGCAATGCTTGAGGAACAAGGGATTGACAGGCGTGGACCATTTGGTGAAGCAGTGCATTTCCCAGTTCTTTTTCACTTATGACGGAGCCGCTATTAATCTGGATTTCCCTCTTTTGTAGATCAAAGCGTGCGTGATACCGTTCCCTTGAACCGGGAACATAAAGCAGGAGGTACTCGTCCAGAAGCTCAGTGCCCGCATCGTCCCAGTCCACATGGAAGTCTTCAGGCGTCTGTGTTTCATACTTAAAGAACCTTTCCCATAGCTCCTTTACCTCGAAACGAAAGTCTTTGAAATAGATGGCTTCGAACTGTTCCGCCAGAGAGCGTAACTTCGGCGAGTCTTCCACTTTGATCAATCTTTTTCGCTCATGCACTGTACAATTCCCCTTTCTCCTGAAATAACTTCCACAGGTAATCGCCAGAAGGACTATCAAAAAAGGCGACCGCTGGGCAAGTTGTCTTCCCGCAGCGGGCCAGGTCTCCACGAGTTCACATCCTTCATCAATCCGACAATCTCTTCAATGGACTGGGGGCCTTTGAGCATAAAACTCATTGCTCCAACGTGCGCCGCAGCAATGAGCAATTCGAGTGCGATACAAGGACTGAGCATGACAACATGGCTCTTCGGGTTCAGGTGCACGGCCTTATAGGTGAGCTCGAATCCTTCAGCTCCAAGCACGTCAAGATCCATAATTATCCACTGCGGCTGGTGCTCATGGATAATCTTCTGAGCTTGGATCCTGTCGTACGCCTGCTTGATGTGTATTGTTGGATCGCAAGATAGCAACGCCTCGATTAGGGCTCGCCGAAATGGCGCATCCGCTTCTATGAGCAGTGTTACGGTATTCATGATACTCTGATTAGTGGGAGTTCCTCTTCTGCTGTCATTAGTGTTTTATATGCGGTGGACTTGGGTAGGGCTTACTTTTGGTGGGATAACTCTGGATATTACCCATGATATATTTCTCTTTACTTTCAGGTTGCGATTCCAGCTATGGTACGGTTACGGTATTTCGAGCAAGCGATCCTCGTATTGCTGTGTTCAATTTACAGTAGATCCCATTACAGCAACTTGCATACGTGATGACGAAAGGCAGGGCAGCAGAGGGTGGTTGGTCTGTATCAAAGGACTCACACGTTGACGTTTTCCAGTTGCAGAAGATAATAGTCGTTGTCTAACAACCGTGTCAAAAACATTCTTTCTCGTGTAATTATCTTAGGGTATCCCGACCCCGTATCTGCATATACGCGCCTTATGCGGATATGGGAGTAGTAGCTGGGACCTTAAACGGATCAGGATAAATATTGTTCGCTTTTAATAGAAGATGAAGCAACTCTTAATTTGTGCTATCATGTTGTTACGAGGGTTAAAAAATGGTTAGAGAATTCAGCGTGGTGATTGAAAAAGATGAAGACGGGTATTTTGTTGCTTCAGTACCATCTTTGAGAGGATGTCATACGCAGGCAAAATCACTTGATATCCTCATAAAAAGAGTTAAAGAAGCAATCGAACTCTGTCTTGAAGTTGAAGAACCCGCCCCAACCGAATTCATCGGCGTCCAGCGTGTGGCGGTTAATTCTTGAGCACCCTTCCAGCTGTTACAGGAAATCGTCTCATTAAAGCCCTCAAGAAGTTGGGCTTTGATGTTGTCCGCACAAAGGGCAGCCATCATTTCCTCAAACACCCAGATGGCAGATGTACAATTGTTCCTTCACACGCAGGTGAGAGTGTTGGCCGGGGGCTTATGGCTCAGATTATGCGTGATTGTGAGATAACAGCAGAAGACCTGAAGAAAATCTTATAAGCGTAGCATAGTCGAACATAGTCGGGTCATACCAGGGCAAGCGAGGTAGCCCGGATGGAGCGAAGTGGAATCCGGGACAACCAAACAATCATAACTGAAGCCATGGTCAATTACCGCCGAGTCCGTAGGTTCTTAGCGCACAGCGCGCCAGTACGGAGAGGGTGGGATTCGAACCCACGTACCCCGGGTTAGGGGGTAAGCCGATTTCGAGTCGGCCCCGTTACGACCACT
This sequence comes from Deltaproteobacteria bacterium, assembly GCA_017996625.1. Taxonomy (GTDB): domain Bacteria; phylum Desulfobacterota; class WTBG01; order JAGOGO01; family JAGOGO01; genus JAGOGO01. The sequence goes on from JAGOGO010000002.1 coordinate 12,244, forward strand.
TCGGTACCTCTCCTGCAGAGCGTTGGAAAATGCCCATCTGCTGCGTTATGCTTATTCCTCGTCACTGCGGCGTACTACTCTGTACGCCTCATTCCTCGGATTTGCGCAAGCCTTGCATATGGCCATTTTTGAACACTCTGCCACAAGATGCTATTCTTAGAGAAATACTAAGTCTCCGACGTTTCGTCGTCTAAGATATAGACCGGCGATTCAATCTTCTGTTCTTCTTTGCAGCCTCTTCGCTCACGAAAGAAGCTTTGCATGATCTCGGCGCATTCGGATTCCAGCACTCCGGACGTTACGAACAGCCGATGATTCAGCCGCTCATCACCACCGATCCGGTATAGCGACTGCAACGCTCCCCACTTTTCATCGTATGCGCCGAAGATCACCTCCGAAATCCGGGCGTGAATCATCGCGCCAGCGCACATGATGCAGGGTTCGACAGTAACGTATATCTGAGCATCGTTCAGGCGGTAATTTCCAACCGCTTCCGCTGCCTGGCGGAGAGCGAGAATCTCTGCATGCGCGGTCGGATCGTTTCTGGCAATTGTCTCGTTGTGCGCCTTAGCCAGCAGATTTCCGTCACCATCCACAATCACGGCACCAATCGGCACTTCGCCCATTTCATAGGCTTTCCAGGCTTCCTTCAGAGCTATCCGCATGTAGGTATCATGTGAATGCATAGGTGCGTGCTGCCGCCTCAATCTGCCTGGTACATACTCATTCGCGACGTTCCGCCGAGAAGTGTAATAATACCTAAATGCATTTTAAATATCCATAAAAAATCAGCTGCAACCCAAATCCGCCATCTAATACACGGTTGCCTTTGCAAGTCGGTTGGTTAGCTACTTTCCCTGATCACCAAGAAAGTACGAGATGCAAGGCGCCGAGGAGCGATCCCGCGCCACGCGGGCTGCGCTTCAGCTCTTTATCCCCCGCGAAGCGGGACGAAGCGGGACAGATCGTGCTTTGATGTTGATTCAGAGTGCAATCTTTTCCCTTTTCAAGCATAGCTGATCACAGTACACTAGTTGATAATTCAAGATTGATGGCATCGTAAAAAGCGCCAGTAAGCCGCGTGGCGGCAACCTATGAGCAACGAAGTGATGCCCACTTCGTTGGAAGTATCCGCTCTCGTCATTTTGTCATCCCCGCGTAGGCGGGGATCCAGGAGTTCTGCATGGTTATGGACTCCCGCCGGAGTCCATCCCCGCGTAGGCGGGGACGGGAGTGACGGCTTTTGGACTTTTTACGAGTCCATCAAGATTCAAGGTTCAAAATTCGAAGTACAGTGAAGAGTGAGGAGTGAAAAGTAAGAAGTACTAAGACAATGGCCGATTCGTGCCTATTCGTTCTTACTCCTAACTCCTCGTATGAAACTTGACGATAGTTCGTCATTCCTCACTTCGCTCGGTGGATAAAGAGCTGATGCGCAACTTGCGCGGGCGGGAATCCAGTATTGTGGACAGTAGGCACTAGTACTGAAGCCTCGCTTGCTGCCAAAGAGCTCCTTTTCGATTCTCTTGATAATGGAAGCGCTTCACTTCCTGGATTCCCGCCTGCGCGGGAATGACAGTAAAGAGTTTCCGCTTCGATCAACCTGGGCCCGAAGGCGCCCAGAGGCTTTCGCTCACTCTTTACTCCTTACTGTTTCACCGTAAACTCCTATCCCATTTGAGTCGATGATCATCAGCGCCAGCCGACGCACCGATATTCCAGCTTTTTATACCTCCTGGTTCATGGAACGAATCCGGGAAGGCTTCGTGATAGTTAAAAACCCCTTCAATCCTACTCAGCGTAAGCGCGTCAGCCTGCTTCCGCAGGACGTGGATGTGATTGTTTTCTGGACCAGAAATGCTGCTCCGCTGTTCCCTTATCTCGACGAACTCGATCAGGCCGGGTACCGTTATGTTTTTCTCTATACCATTACCGGATACGGCCCGCCTCTGGAAACACACTGTCCGGCATTGGAGCGGGTTCTGGAAACCTTTCAGGACCTGAGCCGGCGCATCGGCAGCCGGCGAATAATCTGGCGCTTTGACCCGATCGTTTACCTGGATGGTCAAGGAGAGGAGCTGCTGATCAGCCGCTTTGATCAGATCGCCCGCTCTCTTTCCGGGTATACTGAACGAGTAATTATCAGTTTTTTGGATTTCTACCGCAAAGTGACGAGGCGCCTGCAGATGCTTGCCGATACAACCGGCCTGAAGGTCATCGACGTGAGCGAGAATCCGCTGATTACTCGGCGAATCGGCTGCGCCTTGGCTGGCCTGGCCGAGAAAAATCATATGTCCATTACCAGTTGTGCGGAAAAGGCAGATCTAAGCGGAAGCGGCATCCTAGCCGGAAGTTGCATCGACGCTCCCTGGCTCAATGATGTTTTCGGACTCAGCTTGTCTCCCGCAAAGGACAAAACCCAGCGATCCCGCTGTCGCTGTGCCCCCAGTCAGGATATCGGCCGCTACAACACCTGTGGCCACGGGTGTGTGTACTGCTACGCAATTCGATGATCCACCCAGGTATTACGAAAAGGTTTCTAGGGGCAGACACGCAGGTCTGCCCCTACGCCGGTTTCGATCGAGGAACGGGGAGTTCATGTCTTGCCCGGAATCCCCGGGTTTCGCTCTACCCAGGCTTCTATGAGCTCGATCTCAGCCGTCGGCGCAGAGGACGCAGGGAGGAGTTTAGCAGATGCTGCCCTGCTATGGTCCAGCCGTGATTTGTGCTTGACTTTAGCGCTCTTTCCTTATACCTATAAGATTCTTTTCGAAAAAGGCAGCAACCAGCGGACGAGCGTTTTCGGAAGCAATGCAATCTGTTTTTTTGTTTTGAGAGGGCCAGATACTATGATCAGAGTTGATAAAGCACGACGAATTAAGGAATTGCCTCCTTACTTGTTCGCCAAACTGGATGCAGTAAAAGAAGAACAGGTTGCGAAGGGTGTCGATGTTATTGACCTGACTATCGGCGATCCCGATTTGCCGACTCCTGGCCCGATCATCTCCCACATGAAACAAGCTCTTGATAATCCTGAGCATCATCGCTATCCTTCCTATGTCGGCATGATGGCTTTGCGTAAGGCTGTTGCCGAGTGGTATTGGAAGCGATTCAGCATCCGTCTCGATCCTCAAAAAGAGGTCATCATCCTCATCGGTTCAAAAGAGGGGATTGCTCATATTCCTCTTGCTTTTATCGATCCGGGTGATTACGGATTGATTCCTGATCCGGGATACCCGGTTTACCGCACCTCCACGTTATTTGCTGGTGGGCAGCCTTTTTTTATGCCCTTGACGAGAGCAAATCAGTATCAGCCTGATCTCACCGCGATTCCGGTGTCAGTTGCTGAAAACGCAAAACTCATTTTTTTCAATTATCCCAATAACCCGACTGCCGCGACTGCCGAATCGCCTTTTTTTGAGGAAATGGTTCAGTTCTGTGAAAGGCACAACATCATTGCCTGCCATGATGCCGCATATACGGAGGTGTATTACGATGGTTATAAGCCGAGTAGCTTTTTGGAAGTTCCGGGAGCAAAAGAGGTCGGCATAGAATTCCATTCCTTTTCTAAAACATTCAACATGACGGGATGGCGTCTCGGATTTGCGGTAGGGAATGCGGACGTTATTGCCGGACTCGGTCAGATCAAAACCAATATTGACTCCGGTGCGTTTCAAGCAGTTCAGGAAGCCGGTATTTTTGCTCTTTCCCAGGACCCGTCTGCCTCTGATGATCTGAGAAAAACGTATCAGGAGCGACGGGATATCCTCATAGCCGGCCTGCGGAAACGAGGACTGACGGTTGACTCTCCCCGAGCAACGTTCTATGTCTGGATGCCGGTTCCCGGCGGATTTACATCTATGGATTTTACCACCCTGGTACTCGATAAGACCGGTGTACTCATCACGCCGGGAAATGGCTTCGGTTCAAATGGCGAAGGTTTTGTCCGCTTTTCGCTCACTGCTCCGACCGAGCGGATCAAAGAGGCGGTGGACCGCCTTGCTTCGATATCCTTTTGATGACAGAACTGGTATACATCGGTATAGGATCAAATATTGGAAATCGAATTCAGAACTGCCAGCAAGCACTGATCACCCTTGTCGAGTGTACCGGAGGATCACTGAGACGTCGGTCGTCCTGGTACCAGACCCAGCCTTGGGGACGGGAAGATCAGGAGGATTTTGTCAATGGAGCAGCTGAGATCGAAATGGCGGTTTCACCGCGTCAACTCCTGAAGGCGTGTCAGGAGATCGAACGCCTGATGGGCCGGCGGGATAGCATCCGCTGGGGTCCGAGGATTATCGATCTGGATATCCTCTTGTACGGAGACTGCATCGTGCGGTCACCGGACCTGGAAATACCTCATCCCCGACTCCATCTGCGAAACTTCGTGCTTATTCCTTTAGAGGAGATCGCACCCGATCTGCTGCATCCGGTATTCAAAAAAACGATTCACACCCTGTGCTCTGGTGTCACGGACAGAAAACAAGTGCTGAAAATTATGGAATGATGCCATGTTGATGCGTTTGCTTCTGCTTGCGATCCTAATTTTTATCGTCGTGCGACTTTTGCGTTCTCTATCGTCCTCTGGCTCCCGTACCTTCCGGCGCTCGGGACCTGATCGGTCCAGCCAGGTAAGCGATATGGTTCAGGACCCGCACTGTGGTGTCTATATTGCACGAAAAGATGCATTTCCCGGCCGTACCAGAAATGGCATAGTATTTTTCTGCAGCGAAGAATGCTACCGGAAATATCTACAGAAAGAGTGATCGCGGCCTGGAGCAGTGACATTCGCTCCACATTCCATCGCCGCAATTTCATATATGGTTTTCCCGGAGACAACGATCTGCTCAGTACTAAACTAAGGAGGCATTCATGAAATTCTTCATCGACACCGCTGACATTAATGAAATCCGTACCGCGGTCAGTTACGGGCTTATCGACGGCGTCACCACCAATCCCAGCTTAGTCGCCAAGACCGGCAAGGACCTGAACACAGTGCTGAATGAGATTTGCGCGGTCGTTAATGGCCCCATCAGCGCTGAAGTGGTCAGCACCGATGCCGAAGGCATGATCGCAGAAGGAAGAAAGCTGGCAGGGATCAACAACTGTATCGTGATCAAAGTTCCTATGACACTCGAAGGCCTCAAGGCAACCAGAGTTCTCTCGGAGGAACAAATCGGCGTCAATGTCACGCTGGTTTTTTCTCCAATTCAGGCGCTTATGGCTGCCAAGGCAGGAGCAGCCTACGTCAGTCCTTTCATCGGCCGACTGGATGATATCGGACAGGCAGGAATGGATCTGGTCGAGCAGACGCTTACAATTTTTGACAATTACAGCATTGATACGGAAATCATCGTGGCCAGCATCCGCAACCCCGTGCATGTCTTGGAAGCTGCACTCCTCGGAGCGGATATTGCAACCATTCCTTTTTCCGTGATCAATCAGCTGGCCAAGCACCCACTCACTGACATCGGCTTGCAGCGTTTCCTGGAAGACTGGAAGAAAGTACCACAGAAATGACGACAGCTACTGTCTGTCACAGACGGTATAAATGGTAGATTCTGGGCTGCGAGTTGCGGATACGGAGATGAAACAGGATGGTACGGGTTACGAGTTTCGGGTTGCACGTTCGTGTTTCAGTATGAACTCGCAATCCCGCGCAACGCGGGCTGCACTCTAGCTCTATATCCCCGCCGAAGCTGGCAAGTTACTAACCGTCATTCCCGCGCAGGCGGGAATCCAGCAGGATGTAGGGTGCGCCGTGCGCACCATTCATCACTAGTTCTCATCAATTGGTGCACACAGTGAACCCTACAATTCTTTTCAACCAACGGAAAACGAATGCTAACGGTGAACCCACAACTAGCTAGCTACCCCGCCATGGGCGTGCCGCAGCGCGTATCAAAGGTAACAATTGAGACCACAACGCGCCACCGTGGAAAACTGATCGCTTCGATGACTCGTGTTCCACTTTCACGATTCCCTTTACTTGAACAACTTTGCTATGCCGCCAATCAAGCTCCCACTATCTTTTTCCGCGCCGACATGCTCAAGTTCTCCAGGATCCAGCCAGACTCCCCCGCAGGTCGGGCATTCATCAATTACGATATCCTTGTACCGGATCTCGGTCAGTTCCATACCGCACTTGGGGCAACGCATGTAGTGCAGCTCTTTGAGGCGTTGTTTGTCTGCCTCATTCATCTTAGCGCGTTCTTGTTCAGCAAGTTTCTTTTTCTTTTCCAGTTCCTGGCGGATGAAGTATTCTTCTTCTTTTTCTGTCGGTTTTACCGGGCTCATTGCTCTTTGTCTCCTTTCCTCTCTAAGAATGAATATCCACAGCACCTGTTACGTCATTAATCAAGCTAGCCGGTTACGCCAGCAGATTCCCATGATACTATACAGAAAGCGCCTGAAAACTCAAGCGGAAAGTGAAACTGAAGTCCATTGTTCCATTATTGTCTTTCTCCCTTGACCAATTTCCCATTCACCATTTCTCCATCCTTTCGGTGAACGGTCAACGGACAACGGTGCATGTCTACAGCAGATTGACGGGATCGATATCGATCGACATGCTTACTCCTGATCTCCTGGTACGCGGTGCCAGGGATTCAATCACTTTTTTGGTAAAGCGATGCAAAACCTGTCGGTTGCCGCTTTTGAAAAGCATCTGCCATCGATACTTTCCCTGAAGCTTTTCCCATGGCGCTTCCGCCGGTCCCAGAATTTCCACCGTCCCGGCCACCATCGAATCTTCTTCGAGCAACTTCCGGCATCCGTTTCCCACCTCGAGAGCATAGGCAGCGGTGAGTTCAGCATCATTTCCCGCCATTCGGACATTTACCATGCGGGCAAATGGCGGATAGTTCAGATCAAGCCGTTGCTCCAACTCCTGTTTTACGAATTCATGGTAATCGTGTTTCACCGCCATTTGAATACTAGAGCAAGACGGATTATACGTCTGAATGATCACCTGTCCCGGGATCTCACCGCGGCCGGAGCGGCCTGCTACCTGCGTAAACAGATGAAAGCTTCTTTCGTTGGCACGAAAATCGGGGAAGTTGAGTGATGCGTCCGCGGCCACTATACCAACCAGCGTGACCTTGGGAAGATCGTGCCCGAGGGCAATCATCTGCGTCCCTATGAGCACATCGGTCTCTCCCTGACGAAAGCGCTTCAGGATTGTAAAAAGCGCATTTCTGCGTGCAACAGTATCCCGATCAAGCCGGGCCACGCGTATTCCGGGAAAGAGCTTATGCATCTCAGTTTCCAGCCGCTCAGTACCAAAACCCATGACACTCAGCTTGCTGCTCCCGCAATCCGGACATACGGCCGGAAGCTTCTGGCCGTAACCGCAGTAATGGCATCTGAGCCGGCGCTCCTGCTGATGGTATACCAGAGAGACGGCACAATGAGCACACCGGAAGGTGAAACTGCACTGGCGGCACAGTACGAAGCGGGCAAAGCCCCTGCGATTGAGAAAAAGCAATGTCTGTTGGCCGGCCTGCAAGCGGGCCCGAATTGCCTCACGCAATGCGGAAGACACCATCGTCCCTGGTGGTTCAGTCCGCATGTCGACGACCTCCACCTGAGGAAGCTGTCGATTGTCTACGCGGCTTGAAAGCATAAGGTAGCGGAGTTTTCCGGTTTGAGCATTATAGTATGTCTCGACCATCGGAGTCGCTGATCCCAAAACAACAACCGACTGATTCATCGTTCCTCGTACAAGCGCCAAATCCCGGGCATTGTACCTGACCCGGCTATCCTGTTTGTAGGCAGCATCGTGCTCCTCATCCACCACGATGATTCCGAGATCCTTCACCGGAGCAAAAATTGCGGAGCGCGCTCCGATGACAATGGTTGCTTCGCCGTTTTTAATGCGCCGCCATTCATCGAATCGCTCTCCCTGAGATAAGCCTGAATGAACCTGAGCGACTCGATTACCGAAACGAGCCATAAAGATACCGATAAGCTGCGGTGTCAGCGAGATCTCCGGAACCAGAACGATCGCGCTGCGCCCGGTTCGAATAGCTTCACTGATGGCGCGCAGGTACACTTCGGTTTTTCCGCTTCCAGTAACCCCATGGAGCAGAAAGGCTGCGTACGCGTTCTTGTGAATAGCGGGAATAATTTGCTGCAGCGCTGCTTCCTGATCTGTCGTCAGCTCAAAAGTCGCACCATGTCCATACGCATCGCCACTAACAGGAACTCGATACATTTCCCGGGCTGAAGTCGTCAGAAATCCCTTTTTCTCAAGCAGCCGGAGAATCGACTGCGACTTCCTGCCCCATTGAGCCTGCACATCCCTCTGCGTTGCTACTTCTTTCCGGTAAAGCCATTTCATGATTGTAAATTGACTGGGAGCCCGGCGGCGGAGCTGCTTCCACTGGCCACAGGAAAGAGTGGAGAGAATTTCGGCATTCAGATGAAACATTTTTTCGCGGCGCACTTGTACGGGCTGGCGGCGCTGAGTCTGAACGCAGCTGATGAGCGATGTATCCAGCAGCCAGGAGATAAGCGAGTTCAATGAGGCAGTAGAGTGCATTTTCTTCAGGCTTGAAAGCGGAACACACCTTTTCCCGGCCAACAAACGAAGCAGATCCAGAGCTTCTGCAGGTGCACGGCCTTCGCGAAAACATGCTTCACCCTGTGGAGTAACACAGACGTGCTTCACTGTCGCCAGGTTGATCCCTGCCGGCAATGCCTGTTTGATTACTTCTCCCAGTGGTGAACAATAGTACGAGGATATCCAGAGAAAAAAGGTGAGTTCGGCAGGTGTGAACAACGGATAGCGGTCGAGCACTTGTTCAATGTACTTCAGATCACCCGCAGCCGAGGCACCGAATACAGCCACCACGTAACCGGTAACCATTCGCTGGCCCAAGGGAACCAGAACCCTGCTCCCGACAGCCAGACATCCGGATAAGGACTCCGGAATGATGTAATGCAGTGTCTTCGTTAACGGAACCGCAGGAGCAACTTCAGCAAGGATGATTTCGGATTGATCATGTCCACTGTGCATAGCCGGGTACGCGGAAAAAGGAAGGTCTTCACGTCGATATCAACAGCGCTCTGACAAATAAAACCTGCCTTCTGGTAGTTTGTCAATCGAAATCTTTCCGCGGCCTGCATCAGTGGGCAGATAGTACGCCTCATTAGATCCCGGCAGGTGATAAGCGTGGAGGATGGGAGCAAAGAGCATGGAACAACGGAGCACGATTTTCTCGTCTACTACCCACATTCACGCTCGGGAAAAAACCTTAAACTCTTTCCCTGCGCCCTCCGCCCTTCGGCTGGCTCAGGGTAAACTCCCTTTGCGCGAGCTTCAGGGTGGGCAATGAGGGCGTATACTTCTAACTCCTCACTCCTTACTCCTCACTGTTCAGGTGTCTTTTGCCGGCAGCTTGAGGATAAAGGTGGTGCCCATCTCAGGATTATTCTTCACTTCAATCGTGCCCCGATGATGGACAGCGATTTTGTGAACGATGGAAAGCCCCAAGCCCGAACCTTCTCGCTTAGTAGTAAAGAATGGGTTAAAAATATTTTCGATGACATCCGGAGCAATCCCCGGACCTGTATCGATGACCTCAACGATCGCCTGATGGTCCTCCGCACTATAGGTCGATCGCACCGTGATCATTCCCGTTCCCTTGATCGCCTGCCGCGCATTGGCAATAAGGTTGATCAGCACCTGTTTGATCTGATGATAGTCACAACAAACCAGCGGGATCGTTAGATCAAGCTCCTGGATAGTAGATATGTTATCTTCTTTCAGCTCTGAGGACATCGTGAGCAGGCTTTCCTCAACTATTTCATTGAGGTTATGAGCCTGGAAATCGAAGTGCTGTTCCCTTGAAAAAACCAGCAGCTCGGTAAGGATTTTCTCCAGCCGGTCCACCTCGCACACGATGATTTCCGCAAACTTCTTCTCGGGTCCGAGACTAAAGGAGCGGGATAAGCGGCGGGCAAATCCTCCGATCGAAACGAGCGGCGTTCTGATCTCGTGGGCGATGCTGGCCATCAACTCTCCCAAGGCAACGAGCTTTTCGTTCTGCAGAAGCTTTTCCTGAGTTTCCTGGAGCTCTCGATGCGCTTTTTCCAGCGTATGATATAACCGGCTGTTTGCGATCGCCATTCCGGCCTGGCTGGCAAAAATGGTCAAAATTTTCAGGTCATCATCGTCGATGGGCTTGCGGTTATACATGTTGTCCACCATGATGACACCGATGGCATTACCGCGAGAAACGATGGGGACAGAAGCAAAGGCACCGCCGCCTACTTTCGAGAAAATGTGTTCCCAAACAAAACTGTCTGCCTGCTCGTCGTCCATTTTAAACCAGCGCTGCTCCAAATACGTACGAGCCAGCACGCCTCCTTCAGGCAGGAGAGGAATCAAGGTACGCTTGCAGATCCGGTCGAACCGGGATTCCTGGCGTGTCCCTCGCGGCCGGGGCGCTAAAGCCCACTCCAGGAGACTGAACTGCTTTTGAGAGAAGTCGCTCCAAATACGAAATGCGTCATCAGCAGTGTCCGGCCCAACGCCGACCATGCCTTGAAGCACACTGTTTTTTTCATTATCCAGAAAAAGCATGGCGCGGTTAAATCCGAAACCACCGCCCATGGTGACGGCAGCCATAATAACATCCAGAAGGTCTCCCAGCCTGAGCGTGGCCATCATGGCCTGGCTGACTTCGTAAAGGTGAGAAAGATTCTGAATAAGCTGATCCTGATCGGGAGTGCGTTTTTCCGGCAAGAGAGCAAAGAGATCTTGTTCCATCATATGCTCACTACATCGTGTAACTAACAAACTTCTCTTCAGAACAGCGCACCATCATGCGTGCAGGACGCACGTGCCACTCGTCCTAGGCGGGAATCGAGAAGGAAAAGAAAGAGGAATGCCAGAGAAGAAGCAGAAGAGAGACAGTCTAAACGTAATCTTCGACGATTTTTTCCTTGTTTTCCTGTTCCTCCTTGCATTCGATGCAAAATGTTGTCACCGGCCGCGCTTCGAGACGTCCTTCCGAAATCTCGCAACCGCATTGCTCGCAGATACCAAAGGTACCATCCTCAATGCGCTGAAGCGCCTCTTGGATCTTGAGCATCAGCTTGCGCTCACGATCACGAACACGCAGCAAGAAGTTGCGATCTGACTCCAGCGAAGCGCGGTCGACCGGATCAGGAAACAAGCCCCCCTTTCCGCTCATATCCTTCACAGTGTCTCCCGCCTCGGCACGCAAATCCTCAAGCCATTGGTTCAAAATATTTTTAAAATATTCAAGTTTCTCTTCAGTCATCGTATCCGCTGCATCACGTGCAAACCGAAAAGAATAATACTAAGATGGCCTTTATAGCGGACCATTAACCTCCAAAATTTTAATAATAGCGCATAGGCGCTATGGTTGTAAAGGAAAAAGCAGCTATAACACAATGCCGGAGGCATTTTTCCGGTAGTCGCCGAAACCGAACCCAGTGTATGTTACTACATTTTTCTTGCTAAATTCAAATCATATGATAAGTATACAGTCATCGTTTCACCTTTGCCATGGAGGTGATATCCGCATGCTAGCTCGTGTTCTCAGCGCAACTGTCCTTGGTATCAGTGCTTTCCAGGTTGAAGTGGAAATCGACATTGCTGCCGGCCTGCCTGCTTTTTCTACCGTCGGCCTGCCCGAGGGGGCAGTCAAGGAAAGCAAAGACCGGGTCAAGGCAGCAATAAAGAATGCAGGGTATGATTATCCCAGCCGCAGAATAACAGTCAACTTGGCTCCTGCAGATGTCAAGAAGGAAGGCTCTACCTTTGATCTTCCTATCGCTGTTGGCATCCTGTCCGCCTCCGGCACAATAAAACCATACAAGCTGAAAGACTACTTCATTGTTGGAGAACTCTCACTAGACGGTCGCATCAAGCCGGTCAAGGGAACATTGCCGATCGCGCTCGCCGCCCGGCAGGAATGCATCAAAGGCCTGATCCTGCCTCAGGACAATGCAGCTGAAGCGGCGGTGGTGAATACTATCGAAGCAATCGGCGTGCGTGATCTCGGACAGGTAGTGGACTTTTTGAACAACTCACTGAACATTGAGCCAACGACAGTGGATATTGAGTCGATCTTTGCTCAACGCCAAGAATATGACGAGGATCTCAATGAAGTAAAAGGGCAGGAACATGTAAAACGCGCTCTGGAGATTGCTGCTGCCGGCGGACATAACATCATCATGATCGGCCCCCCTGGTTCAGGCAAAACCATGCTTGCACGTCGCCTTCCAACCATACTGCCTCCGATGACTCTGGAAGAGTCTTTGGAAACCACCAAGGTGCACAGCGTCCTCGGTCTTCTCGGATCAAATCGTTTTCTGGTAACTACCCGCCCTTTTCGCTCCCCTCATCATACGGTCTCTGATGCCGGACTCATCGGCGGTGGTTCTATTCCCAAGCCGGGTGAGGTCAGTCTTTCCCATAATGGAGTTCTCTTCCTTGACGAAGTCCCGGAGTTTCGCAAAAATGTTCTGGAGGTAATGCGGCAGCCTATGGAGGACGGCACGGTCACTATTTCCCGTGCGGTTGCATCTCTCAGTTTCCCTGCCCGCTTTATGCTCGTGGCCGCTATGAACCCGTGTCCATGCGGGTTCTTCGGCGACCTTCATCGCAACTGCACTTGCACCATTCAGCAAATTCAGCGTTACAAGTCCCGTGTTTCCGGCCCCCTTCTGGATCGCATTGATCTGCATATCGAGGTTCCCGCGGTACGATACAAGGATTTGTCCCAGGAATCCCCTGGAGAATCCTCAGCGCTGATACGCAAGCGAGTGATGAAGGCCCGCGCTATTCAATCCCAGCGTTTCGCCAAGAGCACCATTCATTGTAACGCCCAAATGACCGCCCGGCATATACGAAAGCAGTGCGCCATTGGTGAAGACTCTCGAATCTTGCTGGAGGCGGCGATCGATAAGCTCGGCCTAAGCGCCCGCGCCTATACCCGGATCCTCAAGGTAGCTCGCACCATCGCTGATCTTGCTGAAGAGGAAAACATTCGCTCAGCGCATGTTGGGGAAGCGATCCAGTACCGCAGCATGGACAGGAATGTGGACTAACGGCGAGTTCAAGCACTTCCACTCCGGCGAGCAAAGTCGACGCGAAAAGAATACTGTACCGGCAGATGCAAAATACGCTCTTACCCCACTATCCCTTGTGGCACTTCCCGGTAAAGTCATAGCAGAAGCACTGATACCCTGATTTTTTTCTGCCGTGATCGAGCAGATCCACCCACCACTAAGGAGTTGTGAATGACGAGGATAGCCATTGCTGGCGCCGGAATTACCGGTGCATACCTGTATCGGCGGCTCACCGAAAAGAACTGCTTCGACGGCATCGATATTTTTGATATTCCTTCAAAGACTCAATGCGGCATTGCACCATGCGCCTGGGGCGCTTCGACCGGATTCCAGCAGTTCCTCGTATCAGGTGGTCTTGACCCGGAGCTCTATATTCAGAACCGGGTTGATTCAATCCTGATTGACGAAGTACCTACCGTAGTCAACCTGATGATCATCAATAAGCCAAATGTGATCAAGGACCTGCTCGGCGGTATAGTACCAAACCGTACAGCTCTGGATCCTGCTCAATATGATCGAATCATTGATGCCACCGGTGTAGCTCGAGCCTTGCTCCCTCCCTGCAAGGATGATGTTCGCATTCCGTGTATTCAATACCTGGTCGAAAGCAGCCAGCCGCTGCCAACCCGCATATCCTTTGGTGGAATCGGATATGCATGGATTTTCCCGATCGGTGCCAATCAGTATCACATCGGCTGCGGCAACCTCAAAGAAGATCCCGGACAGAAGCTCAAGTCGCTGAAGTGGATCTCTGCTGACACCGTAACTCGGGTGCTTTGCCGATGCTCGGGAGAAGTGCGGCTTGCTGCTCCTCATAACTCCCTGCCTCTGGTGAGTTCCTCAGCCGGCAAGGAGATCTGGGGCGTGGGTGAAGCGATTGGCTGCGTTTCTCCCCTTGCTGGAGATGGTATCATTCCCGGGCTCAAGAGCGTAGAGATACTTCTCCGTCACTGGAATGATGCAGAAGCATACACCACTGCTATCCTGGCGGAGTTTTCCTGGATGAAGCGGGAACGCATAGTGATCGATAAGATGATCGCCAGGAAGAAGCTCGGGCTCGGCGATGCTTGGATACTGAAAAAAAATTCCACAAGGGTAGGAATGCGCATGGGTATTCGACAAGCGTTCAGTATTCTCGAAAATATGCCTGAAGGCAAGATCGTATGAATTCGGAAACAGGTATGGGGCTCGTTTATCATTTTTTTGCAGGTACTGGTTCCACCTACGACCAGACGGTCAAGCGCTGGACCCTGGGTCTCGATGGATGGTGGAAGAGCGCCATCATTCGCCGGATTCCTCTTCAGCCGGTGAGGATTCTGGATCAGGCCTGCGGTACCGGCATTCTGAGCTTTAGAATGGCTCAGCGTTACCCACGATGCCGGATCATAGGAGTTGACCTGCAGGAAGAATACTTGCTCTGTGCCCGAAAAAAACAAAAAATGCTTCGTCTGGATACTGTGGATTTTGTGCTCGGACGAGCCGAAGAGATCTGCTTGCGGCTGGATTTTGACTGCATAACATCTTCTTATCTGGCGAAATATGCCGATCTTCCAGCACTGGTTAAAAATGCGCGAAATATGCTTAAGCAGAACGGAGTCCTCATCATGCATGATTTCACGTACCCCTCCAATGTCTGGAGCGCACAGGCACTGGAATGTTATTTCAAACTGATGCAGTCACTGGGAAAACGCTGGCACTACCCAGAATGGCACACCATCTTTCGAGAATTACCTGATCTTATCCGCTCTACCCGATGGGTCGGTGAGCTGCTCGCCGCACTTCAGGCTCATGCCTTTGAGGACATCGCGGTGACTCCTCTCACCTTCGGCGCCTCCACGATTGTCACTGCACGAAACGTGAAGCCCCTGTAAGCTCTCTGGCGTGGCGATGAGTAAATCAGTCTATCGCAGAGTGGTCAAAAAGGTGCAGATGCAAGGCGCACGCAGTTCCGAGGAATGAGGCGTACAATTTAGTACGCCGCAATGACGAAGAACGAGTGCAACACAGCAGATGCGCCTTTTTCACCGCTCTGCTACGTGCGCAGACGCCAGATGAGAAGCCCTACACCCAGAGAAATAACGCCGAAGCTGAGACACTTCAGGATAATCTCGTAAGTTCGAATCAGACTTTTTTCCTGCGGTTCAGAACAGTTCCGCCGCCGTTTGAGTTGCTTATACGGTCGCGAGGTCTTGATTTCAGCCAGACTCAGAATGCCCATGGACACAGCCAGCATGAGCATCTCCAGACTTATCCGGTTTGTCTGCATCATAAAGCCCATTACTACCGGCAGCGATCCCCAGGAAAACGCAAACCATCCGTCCTTGTGAAACTTTCCAGAAAACCATTCCAGATTATAGGCAAACACAAAAAAGCCTTCCAGCACCGCAACAACCCAGAGGCGGGGAACAAACAAGACCATGTAGTAGATCAGAATGCAATAGGCAGATACAAGAGCACTGATGGCGAGCGTCCATAGTTGGCCCTTGGAAAACACTTCGCCCCAGGGCTTACTGATTTTACTTCCCAATGCATCCAGGGAGTGAGCAGCAATGCCCAGACCCAGGATATAGACGATCACTACAGCAACAATCCGGTCCCAAAAAACATGAGGGGCCAACACCGAGCCGATTATGGAAAAGGAGAGTACCATCCCGGTATAGGGCAAAAACAGCATTCCTACGCCGCACCGGAATCGCACCGAACCAAAAGAAGGAACAAACCATTCGGCCAACCGATCATCAGTTCCGCAAGCACCATTCAGGAGATTCTCTGTACTGTCTTGTCTCCACATGCCGACAATCCTCCCCTTCGCAGAACAGTGAAGACTGTGCAGCTTCGAAGCTTCTGCAGGCTACATATGTATCCCTTCACCTGAATGCTTTCGCATCAGTTGACAATACTCAGCGCAGCTCATTTCACGGACTCGGTCGGATATCCCTCTTCAATCCACTCATCCCAGCCACCCTGCAGAGCAAACACCCTTTCGAATCCTTGTTCGATCAGCTTCTGTGCCGTACCGGCACTGGTGTTTTCATTGGGTCAGGCGCAGTAGAGAACCAGGGTTTTCTGTCTGGGATAGGTATCCATCCAAGTCCGCACATCATCAGGATTCTCCAGATGCGCGCCCGTGATCCTGGATTCATCCTTGTGACGCCGTACATCAATCACTATGGTGTCAGCATCACCGAGGTGACTGCGGAGATCATTCTTATTCATTCGCGGCACCATCATTATCCCTCCTGTATTCCGATACAATGAAATCTATCTTGCTCGATTGCAGATTTCATTGTAACCGTGCCGATGGAGAAATGAATACGGCTGAACACGCATTTTCATCAGACACATACAGTAGAAGGAAGCGATACCTCACCGATGATTATTCTCCAGCTCACGGCCAAGATGATGCAGAAGAAGCGTAATGTTTTTCTTGTTGGCCTTCCATCCAACATCGAACAGATCTCCAAGCAGCGGGACACTGCCAAGTCCAAGATCAAGGAGCACGTTGCCGAGCATGCGCATCAACATCGCTTTGCTCACACCTGACCGGTGAGCCTTGGCAATAATGTACACGGAAACTGCAGCGGTAAGACCATCACCGATGCCGGGGATAAGTCCTATCAGGCTATCCAATCCGAATCGCCATCTGGTACCCGGTATTTTGAACCGGTCATCAAGAAGGTCAGCGAGGTAGCGAAGGTGGTGAAGCGAGGAGGGATCTGGCGGCGCGCCATGAAGCAGTTGTTTGTATTTCAGTACCATTCCGCTGTACCTGTCGGCCGGAAATTGATCGTGTATACTGTCATGCAGCCATGTTTACCGCTTGAAGATTATCCAGACCGCATGGATAATACCAGGAATGTACCCCAGCAACGTCAAGATGACGTTCAGCCAAAACTGAGCGCCGAATCCCACCTGCAAAAAAACGCCTAAGGGCGGAAAGACTATTGCGAGGATAAGACGGACTAGGTCCATGATGCCTGCTCCCGATTTGATTCAGTGTGGTGATTCTCAAGCACCCTGCTACTGCGCTCGCGATTGTATAAAAAGAATATTTTATTATATACATGCACCCATCAGAGCAGAATACGCTCTTTCACGTATTTCCTGAAAAGATGCACCGTATTCAGAAAGGCCAAACGAGCCAGGCAGCAATTGACAGATACAAGCGCTTGACAATCCTTGTTGACTGAAGAAAAGGACACCACATAAGGATACTGACGGGAACAATTCCTGAGGTTACCGTGTTTCAAAGCGATTGGCAGCTTCCCTCGGGTGGGGAATATGGCCCCAGCGCACCAGGAATCCTCGGACATCGACATGCACAAAAGGCCCATGGCCTTCTGTCTTCCGGTATTGAGCAAGCCCACCAGTAAGAACCCGGTCCCAGGAAGTATCGCAAAAGGCATGGATAATTCCTGCAATGACAGCAGTGTCGCGACAGTCGACTCTGCCATCGTTGTTTATATCATCCATCATGCCATCTTCAGGCGCCTCATCGATGCATATGTCCGCAGCACCGCCCCAGAGATGATAGCTGTACTTTGCGTTGCCTATTGTTTCGTTATACCAAGGCGTCCGGTATCCACTGAGAATCGTGAAGGTGCGACACCGATATCCGGCTTCATTCAGGTGCGACAAAATCTTTTCCAGCTTGATCAGCAGTCGTCCCTGCAAAACAAGGTACTTGGGATATCCTCCTTCCTGCTTGCACACAAACTGACTCAGGGTAAAATGAGGGGACACGAATATCCCGGCATTGTCTTCGGTGACCTCGATAAAACCCGCGGGCCTTTCATAGATGCCAGGTCCATCCTTCGGCATTTTGGGATAGACACCAATACGGCACCCATTGAGGAACTTATTCTGCACCTCATCCGAAGGAACCATGACGAATACATTGAGTGTTATCTCATGAACTGAACAGCTCGCACCTGCTTTGAGAAAATACGTTCCCTTCTGTCGAGGGGCAGTGAACTTCCAGCGGGAAGGCAAGTACTGGACCAGTTCACCTGCCGGTGCGATGATCGTCCCCGGACAAGGGACACCTTCCTGCAATGTTTCCAGTTCTATCGTTCCGCCAGGCAGCACCGAGATGCTCATAATACGATAGGAGATAAACTCATCGTTGGCCTTGAGAACGAAGTCCACTGTTTCTGCCGACCACGGGACTCTCGGATCAGCCAAAGCAGTAGGTAATAACAACGCGTATCCCACAAGCCACGTGCCTATGACGAGGCAGATGCTGCTGCACCGCTTCAGTATTAGAGTAATCATGAACACCCCCCTTGTCGCACAATCCGCCCCCGTTTCCCTAGCAAGCTACGGCAGGAGCCGCCTGCAAACAGGGAACTGGAAGTTCAAGGTGGAACAGCAGGAGTACAGAGTAGGGAGTACTCAGACGATGGGTGCCTCGAGCCTATTCATCACCACTTCTCGTATGAAACTCGCATGCAGAATATCTGCTGGGTGAGCAGGAGATGCACCCTGCAGCTTCCTGAAGCGCTCTTGAGTCGTGAACTCCCCCGAACCCCTCTTTGGAAAAGAGGTAAGAAATGGAAGTCGAATGTCACCAATGACTATGGGAGCCTCTCGTCAATAGCCTTCCCCCTCGTGAGCAAAGAGGGGGCAAGGGGGAGTTCGCTCTTACAATCAATGCGCTTTGTTTCTTTCCTCGATCAACCTGGGACCGAAGGAGCCCAGAGGCTTGCGCTTACTCCTAACTTTTCACTTTTTACTTCTTACTATTCCACCGTGAACCTTGAACCTGTAACCTTGAACAGCTGAAGGCCTTTTCACCACCCGTTTAAAAGGCCTTGGGGGGCGATGAAGACAAGGCAAGCCGCAAGGACTCATCGCGGCCGTAAATGTCATTACGAAAATGAACTATCCCTTCACGTTCAGCCCATGCAGTCCAGTACAGAAGATGAACCGGCATGTCCTCCGGCAGGTCCACGATCCGCTCAACATTTTTGTCCAGTGCTTCAACAAGCGCCTCTCGAGTCCACCGGGGGTCTTTCTGCAAGAGATACTCCGCCAATGCGAGCGGCTTTTCGATCCGAATACATCCGGAACTGAAAGCACGGCTGGACCTGTAAAAGAGATCTCTTGCCGGAGTATCATGCAGATATACGTTGTGCTGATTTGGGAACATGAACTTCATCCGCCCGAGAGCATTGAGGGGGCCAGGCTCCTGACGAAAACGGTACGCGAATCCCTCCGAGGTTACATCACACCAGTGAATTTCTCTTGGATCGAGCTCAATAGTTTCCTCTCCCCAACCAAGAAATACCTGAAAGTGCTGCTCCTGAAGATACCCCGGGTACTCACATTCCATAGGAACAATATCTTCCATGGCAACTATCTTGGGCACATGCCAGTATGGACAGAGTACCATATAGGTTATACGATCGCTGAATACCGGCGTCGGCCGGAAATTACGGCCGACGACCACGCGCATGGTCATCACCGCCTCGCCCCCGTCGACCACCTGCAAATCGAAGTCGGCAATGTTGATAAGTATATAACGGTTCCCCAGATACTGAGGCAACCAGCGCCAGCGTTCGAGATTCAGAATCACCTGACGAATCCTTGACTCCACCGGAACATTGAGCGCCTCCAGGGTAGCCGGTCCGATTATACCGTCAACATCCAGCCCATGACGATACTGAAATGTTCGTACTGCCTCTTCCAGAATTTCGTCAAAAAAATCTTCTTGTTCATTCGTCTTACGGATGTCTCCGGAAACGATGAGACGATTACGCAACGCTACGATCCGATCGCTGCATTCATTCTTGTGCAGCGTCGGTCCATCAGGCACCTGCGGCCAGCCGCCTTCCTGCGCGATGTGCCTGTACTGCTCAAGCGTCTTCCTAAGATACTGATATCCCGGATGGACAGGGAGGAGTGATTGCAGCGCTTGTTGTACGGTTCCGGTTTCGAGGGCCGTTTGCAGATGAGCAGGCAGATCCTTCTCGCGACGATGCACTTGCCACTCGGGATCAATGGTTTCCGGATTGACTCTGCCTGCGAGCAGGTGAGAGGCATAGGTCAGAAAAGCATCAGTGAGCAAAAGATCGAGTTCCACCATCATCTGCGGGTGAACAAGGTTGCCTGAAGACTGCACGTTTTCAACGTTTTTTCTCAGCTCCTGAATCTTGGCAAGATGGTAGTCAGTCGGCTCGAGCCCCTCCTGAAAGGCAGCTTCAATCTCGGCAACAAGCGCCGGCACTGCCGTCGACAAGCCATGTGCGGTGCTCCATGCCGGCTGATAGGATCTTCGTTCATAAAAGAGCGGCAGCACTTCAGAAGAAAAGATACATTCAGTACCAACACAGATTTTCGGGGGCTTGCCCGCCGGCTCGATCTGCCTGCGAAGAAGCTGAGCGGCGGTATCTTCAGCGTCTACAGTTGCTGGCACTTGGAGCATCACAGCACTGCAGACGAGAACGATAATAAGGAATAGTATGGTGTATCCAGTCCCCCTCTGGGGGGACTGCTGTGATAGCAGCACTCTTCGAACCACTCTCTTCCCTCGCACTGAATCATGACCTGGAGCTGTGCGGCCTGCCGAATTCTGCTGATCATTCCGCAAACCACTTGTTCCCCTATCACATTCAATCGAACCATGGTTACTACATACTTAGCAGTGAATGGAACCACCTCAGTCTGCTTCACGTCCATGAATTCCGAAACAAACCGGCAAGGGGCAGGTACGCCTCTCCTTTACGGTTGTAACCGCGCTACCGGGGTCTAAGACAAAAACATGCATCAGTAAGTTCTTGTCGGCAGTTTTTCCACCTAAGGCACCGGGCGGTCAGGCCGTGTTGACATTCGGCGACCATGAAAACGTAGCACGAATGAGAAGAAAAAGAAAAGCAAAAAGGAGAAGACAACCATTACAACCCATCGATAAAGAACACTAATTTTTATTTTCTCATTTTTTATAAATTATTTGTTAACGAGCCGGGCCACTCAGGATACCATCCGGCGTTGCTCATTATCCTCTAAGGTCTTCGGAAAGCATCCATAAAGAGGAAGCACTGTTCAAAGGTGCGACATTCAGGTTTTGAGACACCGATTGATCATCTGTTTTTTTGAGACAATATACCGCCGATTAACCGGGTCTAAGAACATCTTCAATCGTTGACAACTCTGCCAAGAGACTTATTTTTTCACGCGGAGCACAAGAATCAGCGATCGTGTAAGAGAGGTAAAGGCACCAGCGTAAAGGATCATGAAAAATGGGAAGGAAGAAAGCGATAAAGTCGAATGTTCTCGTTTGGTTGAGCATAGCGTGGGCAGCACTGATCATGATCGCAACGTTTCTCCCCGGTGATACGTTCCGATTTTCGAAAGCGATAACGTATCTTGTCTTGTCGTTGCCGCCTCTGATCGGTCTTGTCCTGATACTCTTTTCCCGGTCCTGCCCGCGCTGTGGACGATGGATGTCGTATTTCTGGAGAAAACGGCGCTGTGCGGTTTGCGGAACCGAGATTGGATAAGTGGATTGATTAGAGCGTCTTTTCGCTTTCCGGCTTCAGTGACGTTATCTTTTTCACCCGTATCGATATCGCCCCGAAAAGGTCTTCCACCACTCCGGTAAGCACCAGCGGCCGGGTGAAGCTGATCATCTGACAATACCTCTTGTAGGCTGCGGGGAAAAGCGTTGCTTCAAACGTAGCAGTCATATCTTCGAAGCTTACAAATTCCATCGGCTCACCGCTTTTCACAAAAACGCTTTTCGCCGCGACAGCCATACCTGCTACCACAACGTTCTTTCCTACCTGCTCATGAAGTCTACATGCCGGAACGGGAGCGGGTTTGATCCGATCGATCTGATTACGGAAAAGCTGCAATGGATGAAAAGAAACCGGAAAGCCGAGTGCTTCAACCTCCTGTCGCTGTTTCACCTCTTCCGGAAGATCCCCGGTGGGAAACTCGGCCAGGTGTGCTTCCGAAAGCGCTCTGTGATCCTGGCCACTATGAGCGCGAATATACCAGGCCATTCCGATCCGGCCCAGTTTGCTGCTGAGCGAATCAAGGGCGCCGGCTTTGAGCAACAGCAGCGCATCCGGCTGCGTCGGCCGTACGCGCATCATAAAGTCGACAAAGCTCGTAAACTGCTGCTTCGCACGCTCTTCGAGGATACCTTCCCGGCAGAGCCACGAAAGCCCTTTAATGGCAGACAATCCCACACGCAGCAGAGTTCCGCTGCCCGTATATCCATTATCACTTACAGCAACATCCGGAGAGAGTATCGTAATTCCCATCCGGACAGCCTCGGAAATATACGCCCGAGGCGCATAAAAGCCTCCACCATTGCTCAGCACTGCGGCGATAAATTCACTTGGAAACCGGCTTTTCAGATACGCTGCCTTGAAGCTTACCAGAGCATAGCTGGCTGAATGAGGTTTGCAGAATGAATAACCGGAGAAGGAGCTAATCATTTCCCAAAGCGCATCAATGACGGACCGTGAAACTCCTCGGCCAGAGGCTCCTCGATAGAACCGTTCTTTCTGATCCGAAACACGATTCCTGATTCGTCCCGTAACGATCCTGCGAAACATATCCGCCTCTGCTTCGCTGAAGCCTGCAATCATCATCGCGATCCGGGCAATATCCTCCTGGTACACCATCACGCCAAATGTTTCCGCAAGAATCTCTTCTATAGCGGGATGAAGCGGCTTCCAGGCGCCCCCCTTAAGACGGCGCACATATTCGAGAATAAACCGGTTGGCAGCCGGCCGGATGATTGAGGAAAGTGCAATCAGGTGGTGGTAATCGCCCTGGTCTGCCATGCGTAAGAGCCGTCGCATGGCCGGAGACTCAACATAGAACACACCCATGGTTTGGCCGCTGCGAATCAACTCCTGGGTTGCATGGTCATGCAACGGGTTGAACTGATCGTAGGAGATACTGATACCGTACTGGTTCTTGATCGCCTCCAGCGTATCCCGGATCACAGCCAACGTGCGGTTACCGAGCAGGTCCATTTTTACTAATCCGCGATCCTCAGCACCATCCTTGTCCCATTGAATCAAAGGAACACGCTTTGCCGAAACCTGTACCGGAACGTGACGTGCAAGTGCATCAGGCGTAACGACAATGCCGCCGCAGTGTGTTCCCAGGTGTCGGGGAACACCCTCCAGACGGCTAGCCCAGGCAAAAATTGAAGGCCACGGCTCGGGAAGCTCAAAGCCGGCAAACAGCGGATGTTCCTGTACCCGATGGACAATTTCGGTAGCCGGTGCATAGCTTGAAAGCCGGCGCGTTACTTTTCTGATCTCGTGGTCCGGCATCCCGAAGACTTTTGCTACTTCGCATACCGCTGCCCGGGAGCGAAAGCCGGTCACGGTGGCTACCGCAGCCACATGCTCTTCACCGAAACGTCTGCGCACATACGTAACCACCTGGTCGCGTTCATCCCACGGAAAGTCTACATCGATATCCGGAAGATCACTTCGACCCTCGTTGAGGAAGCGGGAAAAGAGCAGATTGTGCTCGATCGGGTCTACATGAGTGATGCCCAGGCAGTAGCTCACCAGTGATGCGGCTGCCGACCCCCGACCACAGGTAATGGGAAACCTGCTGACGATATCAGCGACAATGAGAAAGTATCCGGCAAAGCCCTTAGCGCAGATCAGGTCAAGCTCCTGGTTCAGACGGTCGATAGCCTTCTGACATGGACTTCCGTAGCGTTTTTTGAGGCCTTCGTGACAGTGCACACGTAACGCATCAGCGCTGCATATGCTTCCTTCCCATTCAGGAAATACTTCACCATCCGTCTCCCACGCTTGCTGAAGAGTCTCGGCGATCCGCACCGTGTTCTCAAGTGCTTCCGGAGCATAGGGAAAATGACGGCTCATAGCCTCCGGGTCCTTGAGCCAGGCGTGAGGCAGTGCACATTCATCCGGAGAAATAAGATCGAGGGTGGTATTACGATTGATTGCCCGCAGCATCCGGTGCAGTTCCCGATCACCAGCATCGAGAAAATATACGGCACCCGTAGCAATTGCCGGAATGCCTAATCGTCGGGCTGCCTTGAACGTTGCCAGGCTGCCCGCGTCCGGCACCAGTTCGACAAACATGTCTTCGGCATCCTGCAAAGCACTAAGCAGCGACAGATCCGGTGAAAGCAGAACGCAGTTCGAAAATCCCTGTTTGAGTTCATCAAGGAGTGAAAAAGAACCGGTGTGATGATGCAGCTTCGTCAACAGGCGACACATACATTGATAGCCTTGGGCGTTTTTTGCCAGAAGGACCGCCCGGCTATCAGAAGTGCATACATGCGCTCCTACCAACGGCATGAGGTCATACTGCTTTGCCGCAGAAAGAAATTCCGGCAGACCGTATAATCCGTTGGTATCAGTGAGCGCCAGCGCCTCATAGCCTAACTCCTTCGCCCGGCGGCAGAGAGCGTCCGGTGACGCGGTCCCGGCCATGAACGTGTAATAGGAGTGGACATGGAGATGAATAAACCGTTGACCGTGCATATACTGCGCGTTTACTGTTATCCGTTTACGTGCTGCGCGTTAAAAGTTGACCGTTGACCGTTCACCGACTTAGGCGCAGTGCTGATGCTTTGGCCAAAAGGCGGTATACGTGATAGTCCGTCATGCCCGCGCAGGCGGGCATCCAGGATATACAGATACTTCTATGAGTACCTCGCGTTCCTTGAAACAAGAAAGATGATCTTTTACAACTTCATTGCAAATTCTAAATGTGGTGAAGTCGCAAGAGCCCTATTCCTGAAAAGATTTAGCTTTCGTGCGCTGCTGAAAGCACTGGATGCCCGCCTTCGCGGGCATGACATGCTGGCTCTTGCTGATAGCACCCTTGTCGGTGAACGGTGAACGGACAACGGTGAACGCAGAACCATTAGCTAATCGTTCTGCCAAACGCCAGCGCTTTCGTCCCGAATCGTTCCCGTATCTGATCCACAGCCGCCATCAGGGCACGGGCTTTCGCGTGTCCGATATTCTGAGGGAAAAGGGTAAGCTGTGGAAACGGCATCACGAGGCCGGATACGGACACTATTAGCTCCTTGATCCGTACCCGGCGCTTTCTGATCCGCTCCAGGAGCAGTGCTGCTTTGAAAAAAAGCTGCCAGTCCAGATCATCGTCCTGCTCGCCGAGAACAGATGCTCCACCTGCCTGCATGCCATCAAGATAGGCGAGTTTCAGAGTCAATCGTGTCGAAAGCCGATTTCGCTTTCTCAACTCGCGTCCAATCTTTTCACACAAGATGAACAGTTCGGCCTGAAGCTCATGCCGCCGGTTCTCCCCTTCCGGGAGGGAAGCGGCAGCGGTGATGGATATGGTTTTCTCCGGAGGCACAACCGCCTCGCGATCTTCCCCGCGAGCAATGCGAGCCAGGGCTTCTCCTTCAGCACCGAACACCCGGCTCAAGAGCAGCGGCGGAATTTCCGCCAGACGACCGATAGTGCACACTCCCAGTTCAGTACACAGCAGATCGCAAGTGTCATCTCCCAGCCGGGGGATGGCGTTCAGATGCAAAGGAAAAAGAAACCGCTGCTCCTCTCCCGGCAGCACTGAGCATACATCCCGGGGCCGGGAGAGGCTGCCTGCCACACTGCTCACCAGTTTGTTAGCCGCAAGGCCGATCTGCGGCAGCAGGCCGGCAGCAGTCATCACCTCATTACGTACTTTCACAGCCGCATCTGCACCTGCACCCCATAAAAGCCGCGTCCCGGTGAGATCGAGGAAAAAGGTTCCCCACCCAGAGGGTTCCACCAGAGGCGTAAACCGCTCCAGGAGCGAAAGCACGACTGACTGCCCGGTACGGTAAAGCGGAATATCCGGCGGCACCAGGAGCAGAGACCGGCATGATTTCCGCGCCTGAGCAGTGGACATGCCGGTATGGACGCCTTCACGGTGCGCCTCTCTGGAAATCTCCAAGACCTTTCCCTGGGCACTCTGCTCGGCTACAACCACCGGCCGTCCTCGCAGAGCAGTATCCCGATCTGCCATCAGGCTGATACAGAAATGAGGTATGTGGAAATTGACGATCGACCGATCTGTCATACACGAACTATTCGATTTGGGAAAATGCTGGAATGGGAAAATGGTTAAAGGTCTACAGGCAAGGACACCGTAGGAGATCTTCCATTATTCCAATTCCCTAATTCCCCAATCAACCAATTTTCCATTTTCTCATCCTTTCGTTTCACGGCGTGTATTTCCTATAGAGCCCTACCACCACTCCCACAATGCTCACCCGTTCGGCATCCACTACGAGCGGTACGAAGTGTTCATTGGCCGGCCGGAGCGTAACGGTTGCGTCATTCCGGAAGAAGCGTTTTACAGTTGCTTCCCCGTCTACAAGTGCTACTACGGTCTGGCCGGTTTCCGCATAATCCTGCTTGCGCACGATGAGCACATCGTCCTCACGAATCCCTTCATCAATCATCGACTGCCCTTCTACCGTGAGGGCAAACGTTTCCTTTCCGGTCAGAAGCCATTCCGGAACATCTATCTCGTCAGCCACTTCCACTGGCTCGATCGGCTTTCCGGCAGCTACACGACCAAAAAGGGGAATGCGTACTGCATTGGATTTGAGAGGAATAAGCTCTAAGGCCCGCTTCCGGTTTCCCCAGGGACTCTGCAGACACCCTTTCCGTTCGAGCTGCTTCAGCTGTTTTGCTACTGCATTGAGTGACTGCACGCCGAGAGCTTCCCGGATTTCTTCGTAGGAAGGCGGCCTTCCGTTCTTATCTATAAAAATCTTAATAAACTGGTAGGTTTCTTTCTGCTTTGCGGTAAGATACATGGACGGCTCCTTTTGGTTTCAGAATAGGTGAAAGTAAGGTGAAAGTAAAGCGGAAACATTCCCATTTTGAAAATTTTTTCGTGTTACATTAAAATAGTGGCATGAAAAACGTAATTATTACATTAGACGAGCAGGTTGCCTTGCGGGCCCGGATCAAAGCTGTAGAAAGAAACGTAAGCCTTTCGAGACTGGTTGGAGAACTATTGCATAAAAAAATGCTCGAGGAAGAGCAGTACCAGACTTTAATGCAATACTACCTGTCCCAGCCGCTTCAGCCTTTGAAAGCACCAGGGACATCATATCCCGACCGCGACGAACTCTATGACCGTTAGAATTTTCGTCGATACGAATATTCTGGTATACGCGCGGGACACATCCGAACCGGACGAGCTGAAGCAGGCGCAGGATAAAAAGCACGATTGAGGATTGACAAAAGCATCCAGAAAATCTATAAACTACCGTACAAATAATACGCCGGAGTGGTGAAACTGGTAGACGCAGGGGACTCAAAATCCCCCGGCCCTTGCGGCCATGTCGGTTCGATTCCGACCTCCGGCATAACAAAATCAATAGGTTATCACTGAGCGTGATAGCCTTTTTTTGTGGCTACTCCTCATTGTTAGCCGATTGGTTAGCCAAGTTTCCAAAAATAGTCGAGGGTCGGACCACGATACGCACTTGCGATACAAGAAGAATCGCTCTAAAACAGGGCTATTTTGAGCCTTAGACCTGTGTTTTTGACCTTGGAAATGTCATTTTAAGATGGACGACTCTGCCTCACGAGCGTGGACTAGGACGTGGAAGGGAGGTGGGGCGAAGAGCATAGCTTGATCCGATCCCAGAATTATTCCCCCACTGATCATCGGGAATCCTTAGCTTTCAGCAGGTGCTCACCACGCAAAGTCAGCAGGTATTTCTGATTGCGGCTGCGAGGTGTGTCAGGATGAATCATTTCGATCAAGCCTGCTTCAAGGGCAGGATGCAGGTAGTTCTTGCGGAACGAGTGCCTATGCGCCAGCCTCAGTTCTGCCATAATATCCGCAGCGCTTCGCTGCGATTTTCGCAAGGAGTTAAGCAGACGAATTACTTGGTCGCTTACTTGGTCGCTTACTTGGTCGCTCTCGAGGTCCGCTTCTTCAATTGCTTGTCGAATGGCACTGAGCATGAATTCAACAAAGGCAGTGGAATCTGCCTCGCTATCGGCACGGCGCAGCACGGTGTAGTAATCCTGCTGACGATCGCGGATGATGCTCTCCACCTGAAGAATGGAAAAGACCTGCTGCCAGCGACTGAGGATCAAGGTCTGCCAAAGCCGTCCGAGTCGGCCATTTCCATCTTCGAACGGGTGAATGAACTCGAATTCATAGTGAAATACGCAACTCGCAATGAGAGGGTGCTCCTCCGTGCGTTTAAGCCACAATAGCAGATCATCGACCAACACGGTCACCCGATCGGCAGGAGGAGCGACATGTACAATCCTCCTGCCGCGGTGAATAGCGACGCCGCCGGAACGAAACCGTCCGGCTTCGTCGGTCAATCCGGCCATCAACAGACCATGGGCAGCAAGCAGATCCCTGCGAGAGTGCGGTGACCAGCTCGACAGTTGCTCGTAGGCGGAAAAGGCATTGCGAACCTCCTGAATTTCACGGGGGAGTCCCAATACCCGTTTGCCTTCAACGATCGCAGTAACCTGCTCCAGACTGAGAGTATTGCCTTCGATCGCCAGCGAGGCCTGAATGGTTTTTATGCGGTTACCGCGCCTTAGAAGCGGGACAGCCGCGCTGCCTGAGCACGAGCGAAGCTTGCCCAATGCCTCGCCGATCTGCTCGACGAGATGAAGAATTGCGGAGGTAATGTGATACGGAGGTATGTATCGGTCAGTCATTGATTGGTCTCCGAACTCTGAAAAATGCCCAGGTTCTCTGAACCTCTTCAAAATCCAGGTGGCGTCCTGACCTTGAGCTGTTGCCACAACATCGGCAGCATCACCATCTCAGTGAACGTTTCGCAGAAGGTAGCAACGGTTAGATGCTGTTATATTCCGTGCGTCGTTCATAGCAATCTTAGCCTATCTTCATCACATAAAATATAACATTTCGGCGATACGTCAAAGAATTTCAGGAGACGCCTCGGTCAAAGCACGTAGTCTGCTGGTGAACATTTTCCCGTCCTCGGTTCGAAGTTTGACTTTCTCCACCTGATCGTCTTCCATCCAGTCGTTGATGACCTTGAGCTGCTCGCGCAGCACCGGCAACATCGCCATCTCAGTGAACGTTTCGTGGCTGGCCAGGTCGAGAAAATCTTCTGGGGGTGAAGACAGAACCCCTCCCGGAACCATATATTCTCGAAAGTGTTTTAGCATCAAACGCTTGAGAGATAGCAGACGTGCCTCCTGATTCACGAATCATATCTAATTTTCGTGAATCGATAAAGCCTTATTCCTGCACCGAATTGCCTCAAATACAGTGTTACCCAAAAGGGGATGGGGGAGAGATCGTTGCCTCATAATAGATGTTACCGCCTCGGCCTCTTACCGGAGGGGACACATCATGGGCCTACGATCAAAAAGGAGGACTCTCCTGGGGTCGAGCCCAATCTGTCATCGGGCAGTTAAAACCGGCCACCGAGGGGTGAATCATAAGCGGCCATTTCGCCCGCCGGCTCTCTCCGTATGCTGAATTGTGATGCTGGGCTATACTGGGCAACGACACACCGTCGGTTCTTGAATGTCGCATCACGATAGACATTCTGGTGGTGAACCTTCTGTGTCCCAGAAGTTAAGTATTGTGTCCCCAGAATTCTCCCAGGTTTTATCTCTGCGTGGCATTGTCCGCCGCCAAGGGAAACAATTCCTGCAAGGCCGACACGAATTCATCGAGCTGCAACTCGGGGCGATAGTAAGCACTTTCCCTTAATCGGACCATGCCCAGGCGGTTTGGGGTAGAAAAGTACTCGAAGACCAAATCACCCGCCTCTGATACATAAGGCTGGGAACGATACTGATCTCTCAGCACAAGGGAATGCCGCCATTCTTCTTCTGATGTCGTCGCGAGAATCGAGTAGAGGTCCAGAGCATGATAGCGCCCGAATTCGCTCGTAGAATCGTTGAGCCGATCTCTGAAAGCAAAAAGCTTCATCATCAGATAAGTGTATGGATGGGGGATGAAAACCTCAGCGTTAAAAAGATTGCCTGAAGTAAGTTTCCCCCTGAGAAACACAGGCAAGAGGCCATCCTCTAGAGTAGGTGCCTCGTCAACCGGGTGAGCATGAATGCCAACGGACGGACTGGGACGTACCCGGCGCGCATCCACTTTTGCCCGTGTGGCTCGAAACCTGGTTTGCGGACCAGTGAGTATGTCTATCTTGATGCTGCCCGCGATGTCTCCCCGCGGACCGGGTTTGACGAACTGGTATTTTTCCGCACCGGGAACAACCCTGTAGCCTAACCTGTCAATGGCCTCGGCCAATGGTTTCAGTCTTGCCGATTCTATGAGCACTTCCGCTCGAAGGAAAAGGTCAATGTCGTTCGTTGACCGAGCTTCTGGCCATTCCTCCAGCAGCGTACGAATACCCAGCCGTTTCACATGCTCCATCTTAAGGTAGATACCGAAGCCTCCACCAATGAT
Organism: Deltaproteobacteria bacterium; assembly: GCA_017996625.1. GTDB lineage: Bacteria > Desulfobacterota > WTBG01 > JAGOGO01 > JAGOGO01 > JAGOGO01. Next base: position 42,769 of record JAGOGO010000002.1, read on the forward strand.
GAGTTTGATGTCTGAGCCTTCTATCTCATACAGCAAATCCAGCAGTGATGTTTGAAGGTCGGGAATGGTAATCATCGATGAACTTGATTGAGGTTATTTATTATGTATGATCTCAGCTGCTCGGCGGTCTCTTGGTCGCGCTTGTCACCGGCCTTCAGCTCGAGGTATACCTGTATTGGGGATGCCCACCAGAAATTCCCCTCATACCGGCTATCAAAGAAAACCGTTTCATCCTCGGTTTCCACAAGTTCGAGGTTCGGGAAACGATCGGACTGGCTTCCTGGTACCCTCTCTATCAGCACATCAAGCCGAGGGCAATAAACAGACAAGAGAGGCCCGCGTTCCATGACAGCATACCGTTTCACCGATGATGTCCCAGTAGCCACCATAGGTAAATCCAAGGATTGCGACGCTTCACGTAACAATTCCGTAATCGGTCCCGTTTCCTCGGAAACCTTGAGACGAACCCGTGTCCTGATGTTGGGAGAAGCGTAGCTTTCACTCAGCTTTTGCAGAAGCTTGTCTGGTTGCAGAAGCCGAATGGCGCCTTCACGGGTAATGATCAAGTCCTCTTGCAGCGTTTTCAATACCTTCGAAACTGTGGAGATGCTCATCGGGGTTTTATCCCAGCGCTCCGCCAGCAGGTTCCTTCGGTTTATCTCCAGCCAGACATCTTGAACGGTGTCATAGAGGGAGCGGGCAAGAAAGACCCTTCCTACCATGGAACTGTTTCTGCGATAGATATTCTTGATCGGAGCAGAAGAAGTGAAGCGATTCTTCCCGCCGCTGCGGAAGACGGAAAACTTGCCCGGTGAAATCACGACACCATTCCCACAGAGATCGATCCCGCTGATGCCATCCTTCTCAAGCTCCAGCAATTGCTGGTCGTTGAGAAAAGGCACAAACAGCATCAGGTTGTATCCTTTAGGCAGTTTCACCGCCTTCAGCCGGTTTATTCCATCCTGAAACGACTTGGGAGTCGAAAGCGCTTTGCACTCGACCACGAATCGTGCTTTATCTTTACCCCACGATGCCTCAACAAGCGCATCGAAGCGGCTGTTTACCCCTTTGTCTAGCTCACTCTGCAAAAGACGAAAGGAGAGCGGGGGTAGCGATACTTCGCCTTTCTGCAGCTGCTTGATCATTTCTTTTTCCGTAGGCATTTTCCTAATCTCCTATTTTTTCCTATTCAAGAAAATAGCCTCAATTAGGAAAATATGCAAGCATCATTTTTAGGTTTCCCCCAATGGTGTCATCGGGCAGTTAAAAGCGGCCATTTCGCCCACCGGCTCTCTCCGCGTGCTGAAGTGTGGTACTGGGCTATACTGGGCAACGACACACCGTCGGTTCTTGAATGTCGCATCACGATAGACATTCTGGTGGTGAACCTTCTGTGTCCCAGAAGTTAAGTATTGTGTCCCCGGCATTTCGGACATCAGCCTGCAGTCGTTTTTAAATTCTTTCTGTGACGGGTTTGACGGGTTTATGATGGGTTTGGCGTTGTGTTTTTGGCAAAAAGGCTTCTGCCGATTGAGGTGCGCTGTCGGTCGATTATCGGTCGATTTCGTGAGCTGGTCAACTACCGTCATGCTCGTAAGGCAACAAACAGAGTCAGCCCCTGAAAAGGGACATGCTCTGCATGGTCGGCCCACCTTCTCTTCGTGGCGACGATCGGTCATCACTATCCATCAATACACAGCTCTGCAGCCTTTAGCTATCCTTCGTTCTCGTTTTTCGTCTTCTGCTTCGTGAATACAGCTTAGCACCTACGATGTGCTATGTCGGGACTGACCCTACTGCCGTTCCCCAGTTACAACGAGTTGTTTGATGATTGACTTTGCGAATAGGATACGCCGTCAGCTCTTACTGCTGTCGCCTTGAGGTTTACGATTAACAAATTCTGCTTTACGATTACTTAACGATTCGCCCAGCATTTTCACGCGGTATCGAGTGGAGCGACCAGCCCCAACCCTATCACCAAAAGCATTATTTGCCTGTCCCTATGATCCCTAATAAGCAACCAAGAAAGCGATTGATCATCTTTTTCGAAGCCTATAGTTCTTAATAAGACCTGACGCTTTAAGCCGCAGCAACGAGCCACTTGTACCAATTTATTGCTGCAAGTGACTTACTCCTAATGTCTGAAGTAAATTCCCCATGAACATCTGGCCGGCAGCCTCGAGGTCTCCAGATAGTGCGAAGGCCATGGTTCTCACTCTAATTTTTTCACCAACCTTTTCATTCATCGAGGCATCTAGAGGAACCGGATAAATCAGTATTGCTTCCTCACAGTTCTTCATCTCTGCATAGGTCACAACTTGTGTCACATCATGCGCCTCCGGTTTGTGCTTCGCCTTGTATTTGGTATCGAGGACACAGAGGGCCTTGTCAGTATGAGCATCATACAAAACGAGATCGATCTGAAACGAAAGGTCGTTGTTCTCGCCAACCGTAACGGTCTCCTGCTTTCCTAATCTGATGCTCGCGGGCAGATGAGTTCTTAGCCACTCCGCGACAAAGAGTTCATACAGCCTTGCCATATCCACCACAAATGGGAGCATTGTCTTATCGCCCGAATGATGTGTCGGACCGCTATGCTCCAGAAAAAAGCGGCAGAGGGCATGCAACGGTCGATAATCTTCATTGAGCCGGTTATATAACCGTTTGATACAATTCCTAGGGGAAACCGCGTTCAATGATGCAAAGCCGCGAAGTGCATGGAAGGCGCGACGAACTGTCGGCAGCACTCGCTCAGTGCAGATTCCGCTGCGAGCGATAAGCGCCATAGTCCAGCAGAGGATCTGATTTTCTTCGATGTCAGCAGTATGCTCCTGATAATGACAGTGCACCTTAACGTCCCAGGGACTCTTAATACATTGAGGAACATCCACTCTGCCCCTGATAAAAGGGAGTTGATCGTTCTCATTCAAGTATGTTCGATACAAGCCCTTGCGGCTCCTGTCGAGTATCCGCTGGGCTAAGATATTGGCTAAGCGTTCATAAAACTCCTGGATAGAACTGCAGCCGGTAAGACCTTCGAGGATCTGAAAACTATTCAGCTGGTAGGCGTACTCGAGCATACGAAAAATGTTGCTCAGTTCTACCTTTGGTTTGAGACTAATACCTAAATCTGGGGTGCAAGGCAAATACCCGACCCATCCCTGAGAACTAAGGAGCCACTGGTTTTCAGTCTTTGGGCTGGGGAAATCGACAGAAACCTTGTCCTTATATTTCTTCCAGATAAGCTCTCCCTCTTCAGGGGATAGTGCGTTAGAGGGAAACATCTGAGAGACATACTCAGTTAATGAGATAACTCTGCGTCCGCTCTCTTCATTCACGGGATGATCTCTTTCCCAATTTTGTTCCAGCTGAATTCCTCTACTCGTTGATGCTGATCAAAAAAGTATTCTTCCAGATAGGGCTCTATTTCCATTCGCCAGATGTCCTCAAGATGATCTGAAAGCTTTTCCCGGAGAAAGAACGAAATACCGACTTCATAGTGTGGATCGCCAATCTGGTTGTTGAGCTTTTTTAAAACAGCAATAAGCCCTTCAGGATCAAAACCGTTCTTCTCATGAAAAACACGCAAGACATCATAATTTGGCTGGAGAGCAAGGAAAGCAAACCTGCGGCGAAGGGCGTGATCAACTAATGCAATTGACCGGTCAGCGGTATTCATGGTACCGATGATTCGAACATTCTCTGGGATGCGCAGCGAGCCGCCGCTGGCAAGGGGAACCTCTTTATTGCGATACTCGAGAAGATACATCAGCTCGCCAAAGACTCGTGCCAGATTGGCCCGATTTATTTCATCAATGATCAGAACGCAACGGCCCGTACATTCTGCCGCCTTCCGGCAGAATTCAAGAAACCTGCCGGGTACCACCGGATAATCGAGCTGCCCGCCGGCATTGGCCTTGGGACGGATTCCCTGCATGAAATCCTCGTAAGCATAGGCGGGATGAAACTGCACCAGGTCACTGAAGCCATCACCACCGCTGATGAGGTGTCTCGCCAAGTGCTCGGCAATAAATGTTTTGCCGGTGCCCGGGGGCCCATAGAGAATGGCTTGCCCTTTGCGCTCGATGGCGCGGACCCAGCGCTGTAATGCGTCTTGCGGAAACCCCGTCTTAGCGGCACATTCAGATAAAGAATACTTATCAGGTGGTATCTCAGCAGGTGGAAGAAGCGCTTCGAGCCGCTCAAACTCCCCTTTTGTGAGAGGGGTAATGGTCTTCATGAACTTAGCCTGGAGTTCTGTGGGAATGGGGACGCCGGTATCTGAAATCCGGTAATAGTCTACGGCAACAGTATGCTTGTAGTCTTTCAGTTCGGGCCGGAACCGGTATCCGCTCTTCACTATCCCTGCAGCAAGAAGAATCTTTTTCCCCTTGTTGGTAACCAAGTGGTCTCCAGGTTTAAGGTTGATAAAGTTGAAAAGCTGCCGTGCTGCAATTTTCCGCTGTCCTTCCTTGAGATTCGGGCGTCTAGTACGATACATCTCGATAAGTTCAGCATGTGATTTTCCCGTTAGGTCGAAGGCAAGAGGGGCGAACCCTACTGCTGCAATCGAGTCTCTCTTGAAATCTCCCCACTCACGTCCCCCTTTACTTGCACCGATCTGCCAGTAAGACCCTTGTGAAGTCTTAATCAAGGACTCTATGAGATCAACACCTTCCTGCACTTCCGTCCCGTAATGCATCAGATGGTTCAGCTGGTAGAAATCCTGGCTAGGGTCGAGTTGCTTGAGATGAAGGAAGGCGTCAGATATCAGTCGGTATTTCTGCGCAGTGGAGAGTTTTTGGGTTTTCACATTGATGCCGACCTTCTGGAGAAAGTTCTCGGTCTTGTTGTTCCAGTTGGGCAGCACATCTGGATATCGAGCCTGAAGAATGGGCGCCCAGAATGACCTGGCGAAGATGGGAATCTTGAATTTCCCCTCGAGGATCTTTTCTGCTTTTTCAAAGGGATCATCAGGGGAGTCGATGAGGTATTCAAGATTTCTTTTCACTTTGCTAAGCTGACCAGATATCCTTGGCATGCCAAGCCGAATATATGCCGGCCCCTCCAGCTTCCTGGAGTACTCGAAAACTTTATCACTCAGATCCTTTTTCGATACTTCGGAAAGGTACTTCTTACTGAGCAGCGTTGTGCGCAGATCTTCGGCAAGTTGCCGGTGCCGCTCGGCATACTCAGTCCCTTCCTTCGTATCCTGCGCACACCAGGAGGAATAGGAAGCGAGAAGCGTCTTGAGGTCCTCATCGGAAAGAATAAAAGTACTGCTCATAAGGGACTCCTTTTCAATACGTCATGCACAGTGTCATTGGTTTTCAGCACCAGTTCCCATGATCACCGAAAATCCCTTCCCTCAATCAGGGTACAGACTGCTTCCAGGAATTGATTGAATGCGGGGGTAGGTTCCGGCTTTCCGGAAGGGCCACCTTTGCTGTTCGGGTAATTATTGTATCCTCGGCACGTGATTGATCTTCCGCTAATAGCAATATCGACTAACCAGTGAGTACCGTCACAGATTCCTGGATTTTGATACTCCAGCTGCCAGTCCCAGATACCTATCTTATCAAGTCTAGTCCAGAAGCTCATCCATTTCTCCTCGTCAATGGAGAGTACCTCCTGTTGAGGTTCTGCCGACGCGTGCTGAGTTGCCTCATACTGCAGGTTGTCGCCGTGAAGCTTCAAGGAATAAAAAGGTCCCGGATAGCCACCGATAGCAACAATAAACCGGTGCGGCAAGAAGCGTGTGTGGTGCATTTCAATATCTCTTCGTTTCCATCTTTACGTGAAGAGGAATTGGGGTGGTTCATCCCATTGCTGCATTAAGTATGGTGTCCTCAGAATTTCCGTATCACAAGAATTTTCCCCACTACTCTTAGAGCTTCGTTTTTGGCAGCAAAACAGGGCTTCTAAAGCGATGTTTGAGCCTCTTATTCAGCAAAGCTAATGTAATTTCAATTCCTTATCCAGGTCCGACCCGGGAACCGACGCGTCTCAAGTCCGGGCCTGACCCCGGACAGTTTTCCGAGGCAATAAACAGAGTCAGCCCAGGACATGGGACATCTCTGCATGAACGGATCAGCTTCTCTGAGTGATGCCAGTCGTTCTTCACTATCCATCAATACACAGCTGTGTAGCCTTTAGCTATTCTTCGTTCTCGCTTTTGCCCTCTGTTTCGTGGAGGTAGTCAGCACCTACAATGTCCCCTGTCCGTGCCTGGGCCCGTTGCCGTTCCTCATTTTTGCGAATTTGTACGCTTTCAAAAAAAATATTTTACTTAATAAGAGCAGAGTATTCACCTGCGAAAGGATATTTATTTTTTAGGGGGCTAAGAAATAAATCAAGAGTAGTCTACTCAACAGCGCTATCAATGTTGGCCCTCCAATAACTCGTACGCGAGAAGCACATTTTCCAGTGCCTTTTTCTGTGTCCTTGTGAGCTTTACATCCTTGTAATATTGATTTCCGTTGAGTCTTACCGTAGTTTCTTTGGAGCATGCGATAGATCTGATCATGTCGAGATCGGAAGAATCCAATTCGATCATGCACCACTCCCACACCTCCGTGTAATTGTCTCGTTCGAAGCCTGCATACTTCTTGAATTTGTTGCCATCGACTTTTATGTCAAAAGATTCAATAAAGAGCCACTCATCTCCATAGTACTGCACAACAAGATATAGATTGGTGAGTCGCATATCATCAGTTCTACCGAAACAAACATAAAAGCCGTTTTGAGATCTGCTGGTTGGTGAAGTTTGGTCACAGTATAAAGTCATCTCCTCCATATCGTCTCTTTTCTTGCGCAGCTTTTTCAAAGTGTCCGTTACCCTCTTTTCCTTTTCTCTCTTGTAATAGTTAAACTTCTCTTCATAAAGCTTCTCTTCTGGATTCACTTCCATGAGCTGGGAATAGAGCATTATATTACGATCAAGATCGGTCGAAGGGACGGTCTTCACTTCCTCAAACAATCTTTTCTCTTTTTCTTCCTTCGTTTCTGCTTGCTTCGCTTCGCTTTGAGTTATAGTCTGCTTCTCTTTTGTCTGTTTGTCTGAACATTCCCGAATGAGATTTGAAAAAAACCCTATACCTGCAATAACAACGAATACGGTAAGGCAACCATGACTCGACTTCGTCGATTTCTTCTTTTCCTTCGCATAAGGTGGCTCCTTATAGGATAGTTCCTTGCCCTGCAACATTGCACCGCAATGTTTACACTTGATAGCCTCTTGCTTTATTTCTTCTGCACAATAAGGACACTTTTTTGTTGCAGACATCCTCGCCTCCAACCGATAGTGGATATCTAACGAAAGCTAACTTTGTTAGCAGCAGTTAAAAGCGGCCGCTGAAGGGAGAATCAAAACTGGCCATTTTCGAGGATAATACCTTGTGAGAGTATAGCCACTGGTAAGGAGATGGCTGTGTGAGTAACTACTTGAAAATGGCCAAGCAGAACCTGATTCTTGCTCTCAAAACCTTAGGCTGGTCCATGCGACATATCCAATGGGAGATCGGTGTGCGCCGCGAGGCCATCTCAGAATACGTGCGCTGCTCGGATGCAAAAGCGGCCATTTCGCCCACCGGCCCTCTGCGCATGCTGAATTGTGATACTGGTCTGTACTGAACAACGACACACCGTCGGTTCTTGAATGTCGCATCACGATAGACGCTCTGGTGGTGAACCTTCTGTGTCCCAGAAGTTAAGTATTGTGTCTCCGGACTTTCGGATTATTACATTAAGTATGGTGTCCCCAGAATTCTCCTTGCCGTTAGAAACTAAGAATCAAGATATGAACCCGATTGTTGCACCACTACTTTATAGGTAATCCTGCCACGTCACAATCGACGATTGTGGATCAAGAAAGAAATCAGTATCCTTGAATAGGAAGTAAGGCCAATCCTTTGAAATACTTGACTCAGCTAGTCTATATCCTGCTTGGTCGTACCAGTCAATGTGATGTTTCTCCTTTACGGGGAGAATGCGCAGTTTCGGTCCCGTGTACGTTGAGAAATCATCGACAAGTGTAACGGGAATTTTCCGTTGAGTCGGATAGCGTTCGTCTTCTATCGTAGCTCTAGCATCCTTTCTTTCGAATATCCATTTATCAACTAATCTGGGTTCCAGAACAGCATCGCTGATTTCGCCGACGTTGTTCCAATACTCCTTGGCTATAACTGCAGCATCTGGGCGCGTGTAGGCTTCTTTCCTTGTCAGGAGATGTGTAGCAATAGGATCAAGCATACCCCAGCTTATCATATCCTTATACCATAACACCGACCACGGCAATTCGCATCGCCGCCAGCGTTCCAGAAAATCTCCATCGCCGCCATCATGCTCAAGAATAGACCCAATGGCTGATCCAAGAGCCCAATTCAATCCATAGATAAAATACTTAGATGCAAAGTCATACCAACGAGAAACACTCTTGCCTGATGGAATGCGATCGGATCTATAAGGTGCCATCCACCAGGTCAACACATCTTGCCAAGCCACAGTGGACTTCCCGCTTGTTAGATCACGAACTCCAAAGGCTTCAATCTGGCTAATCGCCTCAACTAAGGAGGTGATATTGTTGATCCGCTCGGAATCGTTCCAAGTGACGAAGTCCACTGCCTTCGTCATGATGGTCTTGATATTAGAGAGCTTGGAGATCAGCACCTTTCCATCTCTCGGCGCCAAACCTGTATGATATAAAGCGCGGCGATATTGTTTTTCAGGATAAATGAACTCTGTTATTGCTTTTCCTCGCTGCAGAAATATCTTTTCTGCAATTGAGTCACTGAAACCCATTTTACAATGAAATGCTAGTGTGTTATGCCACAGCGACCGAAGTGAATCCTCCATATTTGCTTCGGGATTCAAGCCTTCAAGTTCGACAATACTAGTGAGCAATTGCTGATCAAGCGTATCTAAAGATCTTAAGAGATTCCCTTCCTCGCCTTGCGCCGAAGAAAATGCAGTCCGTTCAAGCCAAGCGATAAACTGATTGATATCCTTGCTCCCGGATAGGCGCGACCAGAGATTCTCAATCCGAATTGTCAAAGCATACAACGGAGAGTTTAGTCTTTTGACGTTTTTGACTTGCCGCTCGGTCATGGCGCGGATGATCTTCTCATATGCCTCTTGAGAAATCTTCTGAGCTTCTCCAAGGGCATTTGTGGAAAGTAGTACAAGTGTTTTACCCTCTGTAGAAACTCCTGGCCTTCCAGCCCGCCCCGCTACGTTAATTATCTCCCTTGAGGTCACAGGTTGTCTTGAATTCACAGGCTGTCGAAAGCGTAAGAGTGATGGTATCAGAATTGTCTCAAAAGGAAGATTCACGCCTTCAGACAGAGTTGAGGTTGCAATTACGATATTGATTACATGCTCTTCAATAAGTTCGATGAGAAGGCGAGACATCACCGGCGGCATCTTGCCATGATGAAGGACTATACCCTTCTGAAGGAGACGGTGTTCACGGGAAATCGGACCGAAGTAATCAGCGCATGAAGCCAAACAGCGAGATAAAAGGGCTTGATCCCTGCTGCGCTTTGGCTGCCCGAAGAAATCTGGATATTGGATGTCTGCCCAATCATCTGTGAGTAACCTTATGAATGTTTCAGCATATTGTTCAGGGTGCTCGGTTACTGATATAAGAACCGAGTGTCTTTTCCCGTCCAAAGGTCGAGCGAAGTGCATGGCCGCCCATAATAGATGTGCCCGCATGCGCTTCTCAACACTATCATCTTTCTTAAAAGCCCTTATTACCGGCGGATGCGGGGGAAAAGGGTTAGCAACGTAGGGGGCACTTTCCTCCTCATTAACTAATAGACGTTGTCCATCGAGCACATCATATCGAATAGTGGTCACTCCATTGTCACTACACCACAGTTGGCCAAAAAGTTGACGAGTACTTCTATAATCTGGGGCAATAGCGCGAGATTCATTCTTTCCTGTCATCCAAGCTGACAGAACATCCCGGATATCTGTTGCTACAGCAGACAACGCTACGAATGTGGTATGTGGAGAACATAAGGTTTTCAGCCGAGAGACAAGGCCCTCCAACCGTAGAGAGCGGCTTTGAGCTGTGGCCAGAGCTTCGTAATCCCCTGTGAATGCAACTGAATGGGCCTCATCAATAATAACGCATGATAGCTTTTTCAGCATTGTTTGACCTAACAAGCGAAGAAGAGCATCTGCTTTTTCATGCGTCGAAATTAATACGATAGGTTGTTCTGCAATATTGGTTAGGTCCGATGGGCCAAAATCATTGCCACCATAAAGTGACGTAACTACGACGCTCGTTGCTCTGATGTTGCGCAAAGAGCGTGCAATGTTCGATTCAACCTCACTCGAAAGTGCTTTTGAGGGAGTGAGATAGAGAATCAATGGGGCGTCATTCTTGATGTGTCGATCTTCATGTCCAAACAAATGACGTAGTATCACCAATTCCGCGACACGCGTCTTACCTGAGCCAGTAGGTGTGCAAAGAGCAAAAGAACCTTCTGATGCAATGCCAGCAATACCAGCTTGCTGAGATGGCCAAGTTAGTATCTTTCTTTCCAGAAATGCGACTCTCGCATAACGGTTTAATGCCTGACGACCGTCATCGGATACCTTTTCTGTGAGAGGTAAGAGCGATGTCCAAAGAGCCTCGTTCTTAAACTCTCGTGCGATTGCAGCGAAAATAACAGAAAGCAACCAAGAGAACCTATCACTATCGTAACGTAATGCGCTGGCGACCTTCTCAAGAGTCTTTATAGCCGAGTCGATCCGCACCTCATCTCCCCACCTCATCCATGCTGTAAGTACTCCGATCGCGCGTAATAGCTGATTGAGAATCACAATACCTGTCTGATGTTTTGTTGAATCGCCTTTACCACCATGTCGCCAAAAGTCTAGCAAAAGTCGTTGTGCTCGAAAAAAATCCGCACGAAGAAGAGCTGTAAGAATCTGTGATGTCTTATCCGGTAGAGTATGTTCAGACAATATTCCTAAAGCTCTCGCGGGGTACCCAGCTAATTGGTAAATGGATGCAGCAAGGAGTACCACTGGAATTGGGAAATCGACAGGTGAACTTGTCGCCGCCCACTCAAATATCTCTGCAGCGCGGCGCAGGTACCTACGGCTATCGGACATATCTGGAGCAGCCATTCCAGCAATCAAAAGCTTTTCACCCTCGGTTAAACGAACAATGAGTTCATCATTTGTCCATGAAGGCAGTCCCTTCGCACCAGCGCGGAGCCTTGTATGTTGGGCATAGAGGCGTGCAATACCCCGACTGAGCGATGGTCCGGCCACGCGCTCTGCAAAGTCGTGAATCAAGTCCAAGCTGCCTTCAGCCATATATTTCATTTGGAGCCATCCATCCTCTCGTAGAGTGAAGAGATGAGGATATGAACGCCAGGGCAATGGAATTCGACTGATGTTAGTTCACGCATCCCAGTATATCGTTCGTGGGGAGAGTCTGTTGGAATCCATGTCTTCCTAAGCTTGGGGCAATCACCACAAACATACACACTCAAGTCGCAACGAACGGAAAGCTTCCTCGATGCATATTGCCACCAATATTTCTGCAATGCGGAGATCCAAGTTCGGCTGTACTTGTCATCACGATAATCCTTCAACGCATCGATCAGTCGGAGCAAGTCAATTGGTCGAGTCACGGCCTGACTGAGTTTCTCATGATTATCGGATATCAGTTGAGACGAATGATCTCTGGTACACTTCGCTTCGCATGCCAGCCAAGCTATGATATCCCCATCCTTATTTAGCGCAAAAGCTAGGCCGTCATCGCCTGTCCGCCCTATTACTTGCCTCGACCACTCATCAGTTTGTTTCATGTATTCGAGCTGCTGGAAAGCAATTACATGAGTGCGAAAAAGGTAGACCGGAACTTTCCATTCGTATTCACCATCTCCTGCATAGTATTCGGCGACAATTCCGGCGATAATCTCGCCAAAGAAAGCTTGAAGAGCGATATTGCCCAGCTTGTGTGGATATCCAAAGGCCGGGTCGATTTCAGTATCATAATGGAGAGGATGTAGTGAGTTTTCAAGTGGTGCCCGCAAAGATTGGCGAGCACCATCATGGGCGTGGTCAATATATGTGAAAAGTTCATCTAGTTCGGGTTGAGTAACGGTCCGTTTAGCGCGAATAAGCAGATGGCAATAGCGAGGGGATTTTTTGTTATGAGTCTTCTCTACCGTTAGCCAAGAATTTAGCAGTCTCAGTCGCGGATGTTCAGCAGAAACTATTGGGTCGGATTGCATATAACTATGCCCCGTATCTAAATGAGCATTTCTCGAACTTATGTCATATCTTGGGGAGGGGTGGGGATGTTATTCACTGGATTAACTAACGACCATGCGACTCAGATTAGGGGCAATCGCTGCGGCCGATATCCCACGCTGTAGTATGGTTTCCGCTACCCCCATCCCCTGCTTCACAAGCTTCTGAGTACACTACCCTCGAAAACACAGTTTGTGTACCCAGTGAACAACGTCCCCGGCTAGTTCCCTATCATTAAGCAGGAATTGCTCTCGAACCGCAGTGGAAATTATTCGGGATGAATGCGGTATGTGCAAAATCATACGCTCCTGTCAGCCTGCGGTATACTGCTGTTGGCCGCATATGATAAGAATTTACGGAACAGGTAAGCAAGCTAATACAAGTCATCCGATATCTTGTGTGATCACGTTTAACGCCCTCTCATTCAATGTCCCTATTTTCACTCGATTGCTCGGTAATCTATGGTTCCTTCAGAGACAAGACTTCTATCTCACCTGATAGGGTATCAAAAAGGAAATGATCAACCTTGTCGAGTTCTCCCGGTATTAACATCGGCGCCCTTTTCAACATTGCCACCCACGAGGAGTCTGCTACTTTGAAGGTGTTTCCAAGTCTCTTGAGTCTAAAGTATTTTTTAAATCGAAACGCTACACAATGCTTAAACAAAACCAGCCACTTTTTGTTTTTACTGATGTCCTCAAGGCATATAGAAAGATGATTGTCGGATTTTAAAATAATCTCGTGGCTGGCAAGATTATCGATACGAGACAAAGGCGTCTTCCACACTTCTATTGAATCCATACCGATTTTTTATTTCTGAGACTGTTAGATCATGATGATACAGCAGTCTTCTGCCTCGCTGAATTTACAGAGTCTTACTCGGTGAAGTATAGACCCTGCTTAGGGTCATTCTGAGCTGGCAGGAAAAATATACTATGCGTGCTGTAGCTCGCCCTAGACCACCTCTTGTGCGTTCCTAGATGTTGCTCAATACTCGTTTGCCGTATTTTTGTTCCATCCGTTCGACAAAATTCGGTTCGATAGAGCGGGCAAATGCAAGCATGCCGCGGAGTGAACTTTTTTCCTGGGGAGTGAGATGTCCCGTTATAAGATGATGTATCTGCGCTCTAATACGGCGCTTCTTTTCTCGGCCAAGTGACACACGGCCTGCATTAGAGAGAACTAATCCGGTTACCATCCGACGATGAGCTTTTGACCCGAAAATTGTTTTCTTCTGATTAATTTGCAGCTTAGGAAATGGCAGTTGTTGTATCACTTGAAGAACCCTATTGAGAACTTCTGATCTAGCTGCCTTCTCCATCATGGAAAAAGTCATATCATCGGCATACCTGGTATATGTGATACTACGTTGGCAACAATAGCTTTCAATTTCACTATCAAACCTATGCATGATGGCGTTGGACAAATAAGGAGAGGATGGAGCACCGACTGAAAGCTGAAGGTTGTGAATTCGTTTAGGATACCAAAAAAGAATCCTTACAAGCAACTGTAGATCGAGCTCATCGAGGTCCAGGTTGTTGAGTTCTCTTATGTACTGAATAAAATCATCTCCCTTGATTGAAGGAAAGAAATCCACGAAATCAAGCTTCAGCAAATAAGGCTTGGCGACATGAAGTTCAGAGTTGTTTAATATATTCTTTGCCTTTATATAGGCAGTTGCGGACGGATGAATTGGCAATCGTGGAAATAAATTCTCAATAACCCAGTACTGGAGCCTTTTAACCTCCTTAGCTGGTTGGGCTATGGTGCGCATACCAGTTCCAGATCGCTTTGGTACCTCATAGACCTTATAGCGATAAGGTGCACTTCTAATTAAGTATTCCAAACGTTCCTTTGGCAGAAGTAAATCTTTAGACAATTTGGCTAAGAGTGAGACTACCATAAAAAAGTCCGATCTAACTCGTTTGCCTAAAATGTGAAATCAATGCCTTGTATTTTTGCTTATTGTGGTGGATGTAATGATCATTAAACATTATTGTCCAACGATCCCGATCCATGCCACGAACGTTTGCCGTCTGTCTATAGGCAATCGCGAGCCGAGGTTCGTGCGCGCAAGTGCGGTAATAGACATTGTGGCCGTATTGCTTTTTTTCAATCAGCTTCAAGGATTTCAGTAAACTCAAATATTTGCTTAGTTGATATCGTTCATACCGTATATCCAGCCATTCGAGAAATTTGTTTAATTCATCTAAAGATGCGAGCTGCACAGTCTCCAGCAGATCGAGCATTAGTAGCATGACATGCCCTAACTTATCTCTGCTGAACGATTCGGACTTTGGCAATTCCAAAAGAATTTTCATTACTGTCTCTGCGAGGTCTTCCACATCAAAGAAATCATCCTGCGTGACCGACTCGTCATTATTATCCTTGTTCCTCCAAGTATATACTGTAACTGGGCTATCTTTGCCGTTCTTTTCTGCAATCTTCATAATATGCAGGATGGGTCCTCGCCAAATAAAAGATTTCTTTTCCCAATGATCTTTGTGCATGACTACCAGAAGTCTTTCCCGAATAGTATCCAGTACTGCAAACGAACCGAGCTCAGCAATTGAGCCAGGGCTCTCCGAGAAAATTATTGTCAAAGCAGATAGCTCAGCCAAGTCTCTTTCAAAGTCAAGAAGGTCGGTGTATTCTGAGTGGTAAAAATAGTCGAAAACATCCTCTGCTAATACAATGTCCTGGCGATACATGTATTTGCTCTGACAGATATATTTGCAAAAGGCATCGCGACAAGAGTGCGGGGCTTTGTGGGAGTCTGTGATTTCACCACCACACAGGAAAACGAAGGAAGGCAACTTGACGACACGGCTCTTCGTCAAGTCAATTGATGATATCCATTCTCTGTATATTGGATCTATTTCCAATAGAATGCTCTTTACTTAGAGGCAGGCATGGTGGCCTTCCTCGGCTTACCGACGGTGAGCCGAGGAAGGCCACCATGCCGGTAAGTGTTATCAATCCGTAAAAGTCCAGCGGAACGCCGGACAAAGCCTAAAAACTGCTTATCCTCTAAAGAGCAAGTTCTATCCTTGCAAGATTTCAGATGCTTGTCAATGGCAAACTTAATATTCAGTGTTTGATTTATTATATTCCCGCAACAAATATCCATGAGGTAGGATGTTTCTTGCTAAGCATAAAACCCTTCTTATTTAACCGGTACCCTCCCGCTCAAACCCAAATCTCCGAGTATGAGCTTGAGGTCTGACTCGAAGCTCTGTGCCTGGTTCTTCTCAACCGTTACGGAAAAACAGATACTGATCTTCAAGTCCGATCCGCTGCGCAGCTTCGGGAGAATCTTTGTCCCCAGTCGATTCCAGACTTCAGGCGGAATCTCACCGGAAATCTGGAATGTGCGGGTTCCTGCACCAGGTATAACCTCCGGCTCGGTTCCTTCTCCTGACTGAGTGCCGATCACATCTATAACTTCTGGTCGAGGTTCCGGACGCTGGGTGGGCTCAGGTTCATGAGCCGGCCCTGAGCTTGACTTTAACGCCTTGGCCTTCGATTTCAGAAGAAGAAATACTCCCTGATCGAAAATGATTTCTTCTGACGGGACTGCCTCCTGAAACCAGACCCGATCATAGGAGCCGTCTGTCTTCTGACCTGAGGCGAATCCAAAGTCCCCCTTATCCACCCAAGCAGCTATTCTGCTGCGCAGGACAGTGTCTGGATCAAGGAGGCGCGTCAGTGATCCATTAAGGAAGCTTTGCCGGAGACTGGTCAGAGGCCAGGCACCGGAGTCTCTCAAGGCAGGGGGCCAATTGCGTTCAACATAGCTGGCTCCTACTGATTCATTCAGCAAAGCCTGCGACTTGAGCGCAGTGATAACCCGGCCGCACAGAGTCTCTCCACTGCTGGAGTGCCCAGCTCCGAGGTCAATAGTCTTTAATCCGTTCGGCTCCTTGCTGTCAGCAATGACTACAAAGCGATAGCCTCCCCATACTTCGTCGTGGGCTGCTTCTTCGCCTTCAGTCGCCTTTGTCCGCACCTCCAATCTATCTTCAGGACTGAATTCTCCTCCCAGTGTCTTCTCTCTGATTTCCTTATCTACTCGTTTCCAGGCCAACCATAGTTCAATCTTGTCACGCAAATCGCGGCCGGGCTTTTTCACACACCACACAAGCGAGCCCGGATAGAGCCTGGGTGACTTTCCCCTTTGCTTGGTCCATTCGGCAATTTGATCAACAAGGCTCCCCTTACCCGTCCATTCGCATGCAGGGTCAAGCACCACAAGCGTCAGCTTGGGTGTATCTTGAATCTCGGTGCCGTCGGATGGAAACTGGACAAGGGGAATGGTTGCTCCACGCTCAAACTCTTTTTGAACAACAGCGCGCATGGCCGGTTTGACATCGTTCTCATCATCCAGGGACGCGCGTCGGTCGTTCACAACCTTTTTCATCGTCGGCTGGTAGCCGATTCTGAATCCGTCGGAACCGATGCGTCGAATGAAATATGATTTGTCTTCGAGAGCGAAAGCGGCATTGTCCACCGACGTGGTATCGATCTCCGGCTCACCAAGGGCAAAGCGCAATTCGGGCAGGTGCGCCACTTTATCCACCTGGCCACCGGAAGACTCAAAGAGAATCGCAGTGGCTACCCGTCGATGAATATCGCGCAATGCCGCTTTTGAGTCAGCATCGAGGGCGCGGGCATGAGAATGATCGCCGGCAATATCAGCATCAATAGCGGCCTCAAGGCGTGATTCCCCAAGTTGGCCGAGAACAACACTGCGGAATTCCGCCACCTCCAAAGGAGCCGATCCAAGAGTGATAAGCGCCTCGTTGCGCGCGTCATAGAAATTAGTGCGGCTAGCCCAGGAAATCCACTGGGCAAGCATGGCAAGGGTTCCACGCGTCTGCTGGTACTGCGGCAATGCCTGCCATTTTCTCTGGAAAACCGACAGGGTCGCGGGGTGAAATGGATAACACGTCTCAAATCGCTGCTGCAAATATTCTTTGGCTTTTGCTTCCGTGGCTGCGGTGTCAACGGCCATCCATTCAGGCGGAAGCTGGGCACGGCGTTGGAAGCACCATTCGGCGTAAGTCTTCGCCACAGTCTTGCGAACTCGGTCTTTCCCTATGTCCTCAAACAACCGCCGGCGAATCACTTCGCTTATTTCAGTTTCGTCGTTTGCGATGAGATCCTTGGCCACACGTCGAACCACCTTTGTAATCTTATTCTGCCATGCCATGTCCCAGTCGGTCATTTCCACCTGGCTTCGCGGCAAACTTATGACTGCTGCTCCGTGAGTAGTACCCGTAGTTGCAACCGTCAAGTTCTGAATAAAGGAATGGAACTGATCAGCCATATCTCTATGCCGATTCAAGAAGTTCAGTACTTCATCGAAGAGAATGAGCACCGGGGCTTCAGCAGCCTTAAAAATCCGATCAAGCGCTTCGGTACCTGGGGGCGTATTCCTTGCCGATGTTCCGAGCTCCCTGACTCCCTTATCACCCGCAAGCTGCCGAGCAATATCAATCCACGGTGTCTCGCGACCTTCTTGCGGATCCCAAGCATTGCCGACAAATGCAGCGACTTTCGCATGCGGCACTGCGCTTATTGTTGCCTCATATACAAGATCAGCGACACCAGTATACTCGGCTGCCTTTTCACCGCTACTCATCAAATGGTAAAGAGCTGCAAGTGTGTGCGTCTTGCCGCCACCGAACTGAGTAATAAGGGTCATGACGGGTGCCGTATTCGCTGTCTCGCCCGAAAGCCGACGCATCACCATGCCGGTGTGCTCTCTGAGTGCCCGAGTGAAGCAGGTACGAGCAAAGAATTGCTTCGGATCGCGATAATCTTCCGGAGCAGTTTTGGCAATCACCTGTTCCAGATGAATGGCAAACTCGTCCGGGTTGAACGAACGCCCTTGTCTGACTTCTTTACGAGGGGTAGTGCTTTTGTACCACGGGTCCATACGCTTATCTCCTTAAAGCGGACGATACCAGGAGCGCTTTCTCATCGCCAAAACATTCGGTCCCAAATCACAAAAATCACAAAAAGGGTGTTCTCTTGTGATTTTTGTGACTATTTTAATTCTCGCCGCTTGATATACTCTGCGAATAAAGGATCGGCGATGCGATACTGACCGCGTCCGATTCGCTCAACTAATCCTTTTTCCGTAAGCCGCTTAAGCACTTCCGCAGCGTTCTTTACCTTTGCGCTGCGCTTCTCAAGGGTTCGCGGGCTCAGAACGGCATCATTTGTAGCCAGCACTTTGAGCGCTGTCATTTCTTGAACACTGGCACGCCCCACCATCCCTTCAAATTGCGCATCAGCCAACGCCAGAAGTGTATGGTAAAGTGCGGTTTCCCAATTTTCCATGGAAACCCTGCCTTTGACTTGCTGATCAAAAAGGGCTTCGCAGAGTGCCTGTACTTCGAAAACATGCCCACGAGTGATATCGAAAATATTTTCTTTCACACCTTTCTCAAAAACGACTCCCGATTCTCGCAGGGAATCATCGATAAGCCTGAAGGTCTCGGTCTTCGCAAAAGAGCCCAAAGGCCTGCGAGGCATAAACAATCGCCCGAGAGGATGATCCCGTACCAGATACGGTTTCCATGCTTGCTCGATTGAACTAATGACCATGAGGATTTTTGTTTGTCCAAGAATACGCTCATCAGTAAGCACATTCCTCAAGAGGGTAAGCTGCTGTCCCTCTGTCGAGAGATTGTGGACATCGTCAATCAATATGACCAATGAGCGCGCTCCATGCCTTTCGGCGTGTTCATGCAGCCGCATCAAGCCATCGCGCAGTACTAACTGCGGGTCTTGATTCGCAGAGGCATTTCGCCACTGCAACTGAAATCCAAAGCCGAGCACACTCGCACCTGCACCTTCAACACGCTTTGCAAAAGGCTCCTTCTTCTCTGGCAGAATAGGCAAATCAGACGCCGTCATATCGAGCACATGGCGAGCGAAATCCGTGAGGCCTTCCTGAGCGGCAAATGCCCGGGTACTGAAAAGGAGAGCCCACGCTCCCTCGGTTCGAGCGACCAACTTCATCTGCCGGAGAAGAACCGTCTTTCCGATGCCCCATGTCCCCGTGATAACGTAGTGTTGAAATCTGCCATGGAAAGCGTTGCTCAACCGTTGTTTGAAGAACGCTACTTCCTCATCCCGGCCAATGAAAACTTTTGGGTCCATGCCGGATCTTGCTGTAAACGGATTGACAAGCATCTTCTCTCCTCTCATGCTACCTCACCTAGGCACAGCCAGCAGCATTGCATCGAGCAATCGTTTCTCCTCACTCCCCTTCGGATAGAGCGCCGAGAGGGCATTAGCCAAACGGAGAAAATCCGGGCTGCGCTCCTGCTCGGCCTTAACCAGCGCCCGTAAGGCATTGGTCTGTCCGCCAGACTGCAGCAGCATCGCAGCATGCACGCGATCAAGCGTGGTAATATTTCGCTGGTTCTGAAAATCGGCAGCAGCCGGGTCCAAGACAACTCCTTTCCGCTGCCCTCGAACGCGAAGCTTCGGTGCCTGCTCTTTCTCCAATTCAGGAAAGAGAACACGCTGCAGGTTTTTCATAGGCTGCTTCTCGATGATATCAGCAGAGGCTCTAGCGCCTTCTTCGCCAAAAAGTTGCTTGCTGCGGTCGGCAATGCCCAAGAGCCTGATCACGCCCTTCTCAGTCTTGATTATGCGGTTCTCCCACTTGGGAAGATCAATCCCGAGCGGCTGCGCAAAGCGGCGGACTACATCGAAGACGAGACTATATCCTTTAGCCTTCCCTTTCGGAGTAGGTTCTTCATCATCCTCGTCAAGCTCTTCTTCCTCTTCAACATCTTGGCTTTTACCTTTGCTCTTTTCATTTTTGTCTTCAGCATTGGTGGCCTGCAACGTCCATAGGAATAAGGCTGTTAAACGCGCATCCTCTTCCAATACACCTGCCATACCATTTCGGGCACGAGCTTCCTCAGTGCCGAGAATCTGTTCCAGTGCCGTGCGGCCCACTACCTCCCAGACCTTCTCCAGGTACTCAGCAAGCTTGACCTCGCGACCTTCGGCAGTCTCCACCTTTGAGTACCGGCTGAAGATTTCGAGAGCCGGTCCGATACAGGCGAACACCAGATCCGCCCCTCGAATCCCTTCGCCCTGCAAGCACTCCATCCAGTCCCCTACCCGATTTGGAAGTTCACGAAGCACCTCCGACCAATCGCCCACGGATGCGTCCTCTGGACGTGGACGACAGACGAGGTGGACACTGGTGGCGAGGGCAGCTGTGTCGCGTGCCAGTAGTCGAGCTCCCCTCTCTGTTGCAATGGGCCAGGAACCTGTGATTGCCCAACCGCCGCGGACGATGCCTGAAAGAAGTGCTTCCCATCCTTCGGTTGTCTTGTGCGCAAACACTACAGAGGCAATCCCATCCTCCTTCAGTACTCGCCGTCCTTCTGAGAAAGCCTGAGCCATGGCGTCTTCGTAGTACTGTCTGTCTTTGACACGCCCCGTGGGGTCACGATCCTTTTGAGATTGGATGACCTCGGCAGCTTTGGGAGTGAGGGGGTTGGATGCCTCATAAGGGTCTCGCAGTAGCGGGTCTCTCGCCATCATCCGTTTCAGCCACACGAAGAAGAAATCGGAGAGGTCAGAATAAGGGATTGCGTCATAGTACGGCGGATCAGTGAACCAAACTGTAGCCGAGTCATTTGGCAACGGATGATTTGTGGCGTCTGCCAGCTGCGTTTGTCCCATCTTGGGTATCCCACTTGCGATCTGCGAAACAGCTCCCACCAGTTCGTCAATTGCGTTTCCCACCCCCCCGCGAACTCAGATAGCGGATAGAACTCCGGAAAATCCCATGACATAGGCAGCGCATGTCTGCCGAACGCCCCAGCGACTGTCTGACTGCCTTTGTGCCAAAAGGCGAAAGCATTGCAATGTCGGATGGTTTTGCCAAGCACGAGAGACGGAAGTCCGCTTTTCCCCACTATTACTCCAAGCAGTGTGTGTACCAACGCCTGTCGAAGTGAAAATAGGTCTCCAAATACCCGTGCCCCATAGCGTGTGACCGCGGAAAGACCACGAGCATTTGCAGAAGGGCGCTGTGGATCAATGGGTTCATCTGGCAATGGGCATGGGCCTTTCTTGCCCGCCTTTTCCCATTGGTGAACAAGAAGATTCATCCGCTGATGTGCCTTCCACACCGCTTGATAGTCTTGTGTTGTGGGTTGACGGTACTTTCGCTCGCGGCTATTATTGCACATCGTAACAACCGCTAGCAGTCTCGCCCCACCAATACGGTTGCCATTTGTATCAAAAATCACGTCTGGCCGGCCACCTTGCTCGGTGATTTGCTCACGAACGCGTTCTGATGAAAGGACAGCACCACAGGCAGGGCACGTCGCCCTGCCATCCTTTATCGTTCTTTGCGCGATCTCTTGATGTTGGCCGCGTGCTGACGCCGCTATCTCGAACTCTATCTCGGGTCTTTTGCCATGCTTACGAATGACCGTGTGTCGAAGGCCACACTGCCAGCCACTGCTTTGGCAGAAGAGAAATGACCGCGCAAGCGGGATTTCCGCTCCGCAGTTGGGGGACTCGCATTTGACCGTTCTCGCCCAAAGGTAGGCTATCGGCGCGGCCCCGTCAGGGTCCTTGGGATAAAACTCAGCGAGTTCCTTCTCAGCCTGTTTCTTGATCTCACCGCCGACCCGGCGCAGTTCCTCGGCAAGCTCTGGTCCATGGCGTGGAATATCTTCCAGCAGGACTTTGAGAATGAGGCAGGCTACTGGATTGAGATCGCTGGCAAATGCTTCACAGCCCAGTCTCAGAGCTTCCAGTGGGATCGATCCACCACCTGCAAAAGGGTCAACAACGAGCGGCGGTTCCTCACCATGCGCAGCCTTTACTAGCGTTCGTCCTGCTTCGGCATACATTGGGTTGCATGACAAATCCCAGTTTGCGAAGTCGCCTATAAACTCAAGCAATGCTTTCCTCAAGCCTTCATCATCCGGCTCCAGTGTCACAGGAAGCGGAGCAAGTATCTTGCGCGCTTCTTTCTTGAAGTATTTGGGGCAGTGGGGATCAGCAGGATCAGGCAAGAGTAAAGCAAGTAGCATCGCCCGGCATGACGCCAGTGGCCTCCTCGCCCACCACAGATGTAACGTCGATGGGTGCCCATGCCGTATCGACTTCTCCCGTGCTGCGTGCTTGGAGACCACAGCAATCGGGAAGTCTACTTCAGCAAGGCGCTTGCATTCTTTGGGAATCATCGAAACTTCTCCTGTGGTTGAGGCTGCGACCTATTTGGCTCTGAATAAGTGCAGAAATTGCTCTCGGTCGTTGAGTTGAATTAATACAGGATCATTGCATGAAGATGCTCTTCCAAAAAAGATAGCATGTCGATCCTCGAGAGTTGATAAGACTCCGGCATAGTCTTCGCCAATGTAGTTACGCAGGAATTCCATACCTGTAGAATCAAATACACGAAGCGCAAACACCGTATTGCATTGGTTGAGAATGCTTTTGGTTACGTTTGCGGTCCGCTGAGTAATCACCAGACATCCGAGCCCAAACTTGCGTCCTTGAAGGATTGCTTTCGCTGTGCCATTAGTCGCAGCCTTGTCACCTTCGTTGGCTACAGCGTTCCACTCGGGGATTAAGGAGTGCGCCTCTTCATATATTAAGCAGCACCTTGCCTGAGCCGTCATGCCTTGGGTCTGAAGTACCTCGAGAGCAGCTTCTGTGATGATGCGCGTGATTTCCGTAGGAGTCAAGGTGGCCATTGATGCTTTATTGTTAAATAGTTTGCTATCCTGACGCCAAACCTCAAATCGTGCAGGGTTAAATATTTTCAGCTTCTCGGTGCAAGTGGAGCTTAAAAAAGCAGCAAGCTGCTCTTTGACCATTGACGAAAAAAAACCAACGCTTCCACCTTCTGCTACGTTCATCTTAAAATTGTCTCGACCACTCGGACCAATATCACTCAATTCTTGAATGCATCGACCCTCAAAATCATTGTTATAAAATGACGCGAGCTGCTGGGCGTACTGATCAGTTAAGTCGAGACATACCACCTTGATATTGGCCTCAATAAGGCGCTCGACAATTTCTAAGGCAAGGAATGTTTTGCCCACACCCAAGACTCCAAGGATAGCCGCATTATGTGTGACGAGCAGGTGAGGATCGATCTGCACAGTATAGTTCGTTCCTGGGAAGTGACCTACCGCTTCCCTATTAGGTACGATCGCTTGCTGAGGTGTTAGAAATACTGGAGCATTTGGCTGGGGTAGCCATTGTACGCTATCAAATGTTGTGCTCTTTTCATTCCAACATCCAATTTTTTTGCCAACTGCGCGGACAAATCCATGTGTGTTCTTCTGGTGCAGAATCTCTTCCCTAGTGATACCTTCAATTATTTGATAGAGTACTCGGCGTGATCCAACCTCAACTTCTACAAGTCGGCCTTGGTGTAGATTGACATCAATTCGTACAACTTCGATTTGTAATTTGCCCAGCGCAGTGTCAGGAGCAACCAATCCAAGAAGACTTCTTTTGATATTGATGGCAATCTTATCGACAGCAGGCTCGATAGTTTTATCGTGCAAGGAAAATGCTTCTCCTTCTAAGATGTCTCGGGCGAGCACGTCTTCTAAATCAAGTGGGACTGGAAATTGTGAACAAGAAAGATATAGTGCACGAAGCCAACGACCATCCGCGAAGCCTACATGGTCTAAGGCTACAGCGACTGCAGGTTTTCCATTCTCATTTCTTAATAAAAATAGATCACCCATAGATGAATTTGTGGACGAGTCTTCGCGGATTAGCACAATACCTGGACTCTCATGACCTACAATCATACCAGCTCGTAAAGTCTTCTCCTTGATTGACCAAACTTTTCGCAAGTGGCGGACGAGACTTGCGAATGCTTCGATTGGCTGCAGTCCGACAAAAATGGCCCAGGCAAGCCCTATCACAATATACTCGCGCGGTGAACTGCGATGATAGGTGACAAGGGCGAAGAAGAAAACTGATTTACCCTCGACTGTAAGTCGAGGGGTTTAGGAGGGGTCGATTTGAAATCGACTATCGTCTGCCAGTGGCTCACCTTCTTGTTCCTCGATATATTGCTGGATCATTTCGTCAGTAATGTT
>JAGOGO010000220.1 GCA_017996625.1 Deltaproteobacteria bacterium
GACTTCCTGCACGTCAAGAGAAACACTCACCGGAATCGGCTCGAACCCTAGTTCGCTCAGAGCGTTCGAAACGGCTTCAGCCTGAAGGAGCACGTCGACCTGATCGGGGCTGCTTGACTCTGAGACTAAATCATGAAGGATCACCACGTTCATCATTGTACGTTTATCAATTGTGAGAGCAGGGACTTTTGGAGTCTAATCCAAGTCCCGGAGATTAAAACCACCGATTCTTACGTCATCGGGCTTCGTAGTGTCCTCGTGAGCACCTCGCAGCCACGCAGACTGAAGAATTGCTTCAATAATCCGGACATACGGCATTCCAATCAAGGTGGCGATGATACAAAGATCCGAATGCTCCGGGTGCAAGCCTGCAAGCGGGTTTATTTCCATTACCTGCGGAATTCCTTGAGCATCCTCTCTTAAATCGACTCTGCCTGCATCCCGGCAGCCAAGCCCTCGCCAAGCCTGAAGTGCTACGGTTTGCAGTTGCAGGCGCTTTTCTGCATCAGTCACCAGCCGATAATCAATTAACTCTTCACATTGTTCCTTATTTACATAGGAGTAGGCATGGGATTCAGCACCACTTCTCAGCGCAACCTCGGCTACTCCAAGGCACTGTGCCCGGTCTCCTGTTCCAACAATCCCTACGGTAAATTCCCTGCCGGGAAGGTATGTTTCAACCAACACCGGCTGCTGATACTTCGTCAATAAGTATTGGCAGATGGGCTCAAGCTGATCATAGTGATCAATTTTTGAATTGCTGCTGATTCCCTTGCCTGTTCCCTCTGCAACCGGCTTTACAAACAGCGGGAGCGGGAGTCGAATCCGACTCAGATCTGCCTCTTTTTCAACCACCACGAAATCTGGGGTGGGAACCCCGATGTCCCGAAGCACATGTTTTGCTATTCCCTTGTGAAGGGTAAGCGCAAGCACCAGCGGGTCGGAAAAGGTATAAGGAATATTAAAAGCTTCAAGCAGTGAAGGCACCTGAGCTTCACGCCCGAAGCCACGCAGGCCTTCGGCAATATTGAATACCAAGTCCCACCGATCACCTTTCACCAGCCGGCTGGCAACGGCCTTTATAGAACCAATACGGTCTACCTCGTGACCAAGAGCGATCAAAGCTTGCTCAATGGCTTCGATTGTATCTATCCGATCAAATTCAGCAGTCTCTTCCTCGCTCAATCCTTGGCTGAGATACTCTGCTCGCAGATCAAACGTTATTCCTAGCATCATTGGCAACACATTATTCCTGTGCTTGATTGTGTGCTCATCTCCGTGAAGAGACGAGCAGCGCTTCTCACGCAGGTACGGCAAAACGGTGCCGGGCTGTCTTCCTGCGCTGGAGTGCATCCAGCAATCAGTACTGGACGCACTCCGCGACCTCATTGAAGAAAGCTTCGTATTGCTGGCTATCCAGCCGCTTCTGGTATTTCACCGCAACACGCGACCGGCCGATCTGATTCTCGCGGATCAAAGTAACGATATAAGTCGCCTCGATAATTTCGGAGTAGAAGGTCATCGCCATCATGGCCCAGGGCGTAGTCGGGGAGAAGCGGAATTTTCCCTCCTCCACCAGGCGCATCGATAACATAGGTGGGAACAGCATATCCGGTTGTGTGCCCTCGCAGGCCACTGATAATCTTCAGGCCGGCGGCAACCGGAGTACGGAAATGAGCAGATCCAATAATGGGGTCGCACTGGTACAGGTAATAAGGCTTCACCCGAATACGGAGCAATGCATGAACAAGCCTGGTCATGGTCTCGATGGTATCGTTTATACCAGCGAGCAGAACCGTCTGGCTCCCGAGAGGAATACCGGCATCCGCCAATCGTTGGCAGGCCTGAATTACCTCAGGTGTGATTTCTTCAGGGTGAGTGAAATGGATACTCATCCACAGCGGATGATACTGTCGTAGCATTCGTGTCAAACTCGGTGTAACCCGATACGGAAGCACTACCGGAGCTTTGGTGCCTATTCGAATGAGTTCGACATGAGATATGTCCCGAAGTCGGGACAGAAGCCACTCCAGCGCTTCATCAGAAAGCATGAGCGGATCACCGCCGGAAAGCAGCACGTCCCGGATAGAAGGATTAACAGCAATGTAGTCGAGCGCCTGCTGCCAGCGTTCTCGGGAAGTATGGTGACTGGCACCGCTTCCTACCATTCTCGATCGCGTACAGTACCGGCAGTAGGTAGAACAAAAGTCGGTGACCAGAAAAAGTACGCGATCAGGGTAACGATGTACCAATCCGGGAACCGGACTATCGTTTTCCTCTTCAAGAGGATCACATGCCTCACCAGGAGACCAAATCTGCTCCGCAGGCAGAGGAACAACGGTACGTCGGATCGGCTGCTGGGCATCGCCTTCATCAAGAAGGCTTGCATAGTAAGGAGTGACCGCCATAGGAAGGGTGCGGCGATGCACCGATAGAGCAACTTCTTCATCTTCGGTAAGACGAACAATGCGCTCCAGCTGCTGAAGATCGGTGATGCGGTTTCGCACCTGCCACCGCCAATCATTCCATTCGGCACGGCTAATGTCAAGAAAGTATTTCTTGCGGAAGGTCTTGGTTCTTTCACTACTGTGAAAGCGAAGAGGACTCTTTAGGGGTATTATTTTACTGGATTCTTCGGTGTCATTTTGTTTATTTGCGTAAAAATCAGCTGCTTCCAGGCACGGATGACCTGGAGGCTCACGGTCTTCGAGTTCTACGATTGCTGTTTCCACCGTATTCGGTTTCCTCCTTGTTCATTAAAGGTTATAGAGCAGACAACTGATTTCCCGTATTAGTCCCAAGGTTACACTACGCGACCATTTTACACAACAAAATTAAAACTTTTTCTAGCGATAAGCATGCCAATTTCTAAAAGATATTAATTATCAAGGCAAAGCAAATTGAACTGAATCTAAAAAAGAGAATCAACAGTTCCGATATGAAAAATTCGATAGAAATATGACTTCCAGAAGGCTCGTTATGAGCTTCGCGAATGCTGACAACTATTTAAATATAAATCACAAATACAAAACAAGACATGATAGTTCTTAATTGTTTTCCCAGGGAACTCAGAGTTCCTATTTTTGACCGGCATAAAGTCTGTTCAGTTCGAATCAATAAAATAATTCTTTTCGGAACTCAAAATTCCGAGAAGAATCTTGGTTTGGCTGGACTTTTCTCGGAAAAGCATTCCTTCTTAAACTTACAAGGAAAAACTCGGAAACGGCGAATGAAGAGCAATGCTTTATCCCAATTTTGGCGGAGATCAGGCTGAAGACCGGAATCCATGGTTCTTCTTTCTACCTCAAAAAATATTATATCTCATAATTTCAGCATCATACGGATTTGGCATGAATATCGCTTATGAATAACAGTGACATTGAGAAAAAAGGAATCAAAGGAGTAAGGACATGAGTACTAGGGTTCTAACGGTCCGAGGAGTGCTTATTCCCGTCGATTGGGATGAACACGGAAGTGTCACTGCACTAGCTGTTGCAACTCAGGATGAAGATCAATATTTTATTGATCCCG